>JACZJV010000113.1 GCA_014860355.1 Burkholderiales bacterium
CGCGCCTCGATGGTAATGGACCACGGCCGCACCGGGCCGCTGGGCGCGCTCGGCGGCGCCGACGGCGGCCTGAACAGGGTACGCATCGAGCGGGGCAGCAAGAGTTATGTGCCGCCGCATTTGTCCAAGGACCAGGACATAGAACTGCAGCCGGGGGACCGCATCTATGTCTCCACCCCGGGCGGCGGCGGCTTCGGCGATCCCCTCAAGCGCGAGCCGCAGCGCGTGGCGCAGGACGTGGCGCGCGGCTACTACACGCACACGCAGGCCGAAAGTCTGTTCGGCGTGATCCTCGGCAGCGACGGCTCGGTCGATGTAATGCGTACCGGCGTCCAGCGCAAACGCAACTGAACACCGCCGCGACCATCCACAAGCATAGGTATTGCTCCCAGGCCATCCATTTTGATTTCCGATCCCCTCTTCTACGCCGCTGCGATCCCGGCGCTGCTGATCAGCGGCATTTCCAAGTCCGGCTTCGGCAGCGGCCTGGGCATCCTCGCCGTGCCCTTGATCGCGCTTACCATGCCGGCGACGCAGGCAGCCGCGATCATGCTGCCCATCCTGTGCGTCATGGATCTGGCGGCGCTGTGGGCCTACCGCGGACAATGGAGCCGCGAGAATATGAAGATCATGCTGCCCGGCGGCCTCACCGGAATCCTGGTCGGCGCGCTCACGTTTCGCTACGTGAGCGAAGCCGGCCTGAAGCTCATGCTCGGCGCCGTGGCGATCGGTTTTCTGTTGCAGCGCTGGATCAGCGCCTCTACGCAACCGGACAAAACGCGGCCCGCGGCGGGCAAAGGCTACTTCTGGTCCACCTTGTCGGGGTTCACCAGCACGCTCGCGCATGCGGGCGGCCCACCGATGTCCATCTATCTGCTGCCGCAAAGAATGGACAAGGCGCTGCTGGTCGGCACCACGGTGGTGTTTTTCACCGTGATGAACTACGTCAAACTCATACCCTATACCCTGCTGGGACTGTTCGACGGCAGCAACCTCGCCACCTCCGCCGGCCTCGCGCCTCTCGGGGTATTGGGCATATTCTGCGGTGTATGGCTAAGAAAACACATCCCGGAGCTGCTGTTTTACCGGCTCTGCTACGCCTTCCTGTTCGTAACCGGGATAAAGCTGCTGTACGATGGCGTTACCAGGCTGAGCTGACGAAGAAGAGGAGAGAGCAAATGAACCAGCAACCGATATGCGAGCTTGTGGAACTTGCCGCGGCCGTGCCCGACGGCGCCAAGCTCGTGATCCCGTCGGACAATTGCGGCGTGGCCATGGCCGCCACGCGCGAACTCGTGCGCCGCGGTGTGCGCGGCCTGCACCTGGTATGCGTCCCCACCAGCGGGCTGCAGGCCGAAATTCTGGTCGGCGCCGGCGCGGTCGCGACCCTGGAGACTTCCGCGGTCACCCTGGGCGAATTCGGGCCGGCGCACCGTTTCGTCGATGCGCTGCGCCGGCGCCGCATCCGCATCCTCGACTCGACCTGTCCGGCGGTGCATGCCGCGCTGCAGGCGGGACAGAAGGGGCTGCCTTTCATACCTTTGCGCGGCCTGATCGGAAGCGACCTCCTCGCCTCGCGCCCGGACTGGAAGGTCATCGACAATCCTTTTGCCCAGGGCGATCCGATCGTGTTATTGCCTGCGATCAATCCGGACATTGCGCTATTCCATGCGCCGCTGGCAGATCGCTACGGCAACGTCTACATAGGCCGCCGGCGTGAACTGCTCACCATGGCGCACGCATCGAGGCAGACATTCGTTACCGTCGAGGCGATCAGCGACGTCGATCTGTTCGGCGATGCCGCGCTGGCCCCCGGCGTCGTGCCGGCGATCTACGTCAGCCGCATCGCGCTCGCCACAAAGGGCGCCTGGCCGATCGGCCTGCACGGGCACTATGACTCCGACGATGCGGCGATCAGCCGCTACGTGCAAAGCGCGAAAACGGAGGAAGGCTTTCTGCGCTTTTTGCAGGAGTGGCTGGGTGAAACGGCGGTGAGCGCATGAACCCCGGCTACAGCCGCGCCGAGCTGCTGGTCTGCGTGATCGCACGTCTGCTGGAAGGTTGCCGCCACGTCATCGTCGGCGCTTCCTCTCCCATCCCCGGCGCGGCCGCGCTGCTGCGGCGGGAGCTGACCGAAGGTGCGATGCGTGTGACAATCCTCGGCTCCAACCGCTACAACGCCTTTACCGACGGCGGTGTCGAAACCTTCGACATGGCGGCGCAGGGCCGCGTCGACGCGTTCTTCCTCGGCGGCGGACAGATTGACGGCCAGGGCAACATCAATCTCGTCGGCACCGGCAGCTACCCTGAGAACGAGGTGCGCTGGCCCGGGTCCTTCGGCTCGGCCTATCTCTACTATCTGGTGCCCAAGGTGATCCTGTTTCGCGAAGAGCATACGCGGCGGGTGCTGGTGCCCAGGGTGGACTTCATCAGTTCACCCGGTGTGAGCGCTCCCGGGGTCTATCGGCCGGGCGGTCCTCACGGATTGCTCACCGGGCTCGCCTGGTTTTCCTTTGACAGGCAGCTGCACCGTTTCCGCCTTGAAAGCGTGCACCCCGGGCACAGCGTCGAGGAAATCCGCGACCAGACCGGTTTCGAATTCGATTGTCCGGCCGAGGTACCTTTCACGGCCGCGCCTGAACCCGGAATTCTGGCGCTGATACGCGGGCGCATACGCGGTGAAATCGCCGAAACCTATCCGCGCTTTGCTTCGACTTTCGCCAACTGAGCCGAAACCGTGAGCGCAGCTGCGCGGCCGGGATTCCATGGTGCCTGAGAGCGTTGCGCCCACGGTCACGCGCCGCATCATACTGGCGCTGCTCCTGGGCGTCCTTTTCGCCCTCGGCTATCTGGTCCTGGGCTGGTTTATCGCGCCGGCGATCTGGGCCGCCATACTCGCTTATGTCACCTGGCCCGTCTATGCACGGCTGCGCCGTCTGATGCGCGGCCATGCCATGGCCAGTGCGCTGGTGATGACCTTGTTGCTGACGACTGCCTTCGTGCTGCCGCTCCTTGGTCTTATCGCCCTGATGCAGCGCGAGTTCGTCATCGCCTACCAAACGGTGTCGACCTATATGGCCGACGGGCCGCACCGGCTGCCCGATTTCGTCCTGCGCCTGCCCTGGATAGGCGAGCGGCTGCAGGATTTCCTCAACCAGATCACCACCGATCCGGAGGCGCTGCGCGCCCAGCTCACGGCCTGGGCCCGGCAATGGCAGGGCGAGTTGGGAAACCTGGTCGGCGGGGTGGGACGCAACGCGGTCAAGCTGGGCTTTGCCCTGCTCACCGTCTTTTTCGTATATCGCGACGGGGAAAGCCTGCTCGACCAGGTACGCAGGGTATTGCGGCGCTTTCTCGGCAGGCGCGTCGACGGCTACATCGTGGCAATCGGCAACACCACCACGGCGGTACTCTACGGCCTGGTTCTGACCGCATTGGCACAGGGCTTACTTGCCGGCGTAGGTTACTGGTTCGCCGGCGTGCGGGCACCGGCGCTGTTCGGCGCGTTTACCGCGCTGGTCGCGCTGATGCCTTTCGGCACGCCCTTCGTCTGGGGTTCGCTCGGCGCATGGCTGTTGTTCAACGGCAATACCCTAGAAGGCGTGGGCCTGCTGTTGTGGGGCACACTGGTGGTCAGTTCGGTCGACAACCTGATCCGGCCCCTGGTCATCAGCAGCGCCACGCAGATTCCCTTCCTGCTGGTGATGTTCGGCGTGATCGGCGGCCTCGCGTCCTTCGGCCTGATCGGCATGTTCATCGGGCCGGTAATCGTCGCAGTGCTGCTGGCGGTATGGCGCGAGTGGCTGGAATTCAAGACGACGGAGCGCGCCGGGGTGCCGCCTGCGGCCTGAGCCAGCGGCGGCGGCCGTGCAGCGGCCGGCGATGCCCGACTCAGCTGTCGCGGCCCTTCATCATGCGCAGCGGGTTATAGGCAAGCACGGTCTCGCCCTTCTGGTTGATCACCTGGTTCAGGGTGCGCACCAGCCCGCGATTTGCCTTGGAAGTCGCGCGCACTTCACTTACGCTGCACTCGACATGGATGGTGTCGCCGACGAAGCTCGGTCCCTTGACGTCCAGCGTGGCGTTGAGAAACGCCAGTCCGGTGCCCTGTATCATCGGCAGCAGCAGACCTTCGGCACAGGCATAGACCAGCGCCGCGGGCACCACCCGGCCGGTGATCGCCATGCCGTTGCGCTCCTCGGTATTGGTAAACAGTTCCTCCGTCAGCCAGGACAGGTTGACGAAGTTCACCAGATCGGTTTCGGTGAGCGTGCGTCCCGGGGTACGGAAGCGGTCGCCGACCGAGAGATCGTCCCAGAACGGTCCCATGCCCAGCAATTTCATGTCTTTTTTCATTTGCGCCTTCCAATTTTCGACGGCTCGATGTTACGCTCGGATGCGCCGCCTGTGAATCGGGTGCAAACTTTTCTCCGATCCTGAGAAGAAACTTGGCCAAGGTACTCGAACAGAACGCGCTGGACCTGGGCGCCATCGTGCGCCGCGGCGACAGCGTCATGTGGGGTCAGGCAAATGCCGAACCGCTGCCGCTCACCCAGGCGCTGATGGCCCAGCGCCATGCCATCGGGGAATTCAGCGTTTTTCTCGGCGTCACCTACTCCGACACCCTGAAAGCGGAGCACGCCGACTGCATACGCTTTTCCGCTTACGCCGGCACCGGCGGCAACCGCGTGCTCGCAAAGGCGGACAAGCTGGCGATCCTGCCCTGCCACTACTCGCACCTGGGCGGCCTGATCGCCAGCGGGCGCCTGAAGGTAGATGTGCTGCTGCTGCAACTCGCCCCGGCGAACGAGCGCGGCGAATACAGCCTGTCGATCGCGCACGAGTACCTGGTCCCGGCCCTGGAGAGCGCCCGCGTGGTCATCGCCGAAGTCAACGAACGCGCGCCCTGGACCTGCAGCGTACGGCCCGTCCTCGAAGCGGATCTCGATTACATCGTGCGCACCGAGCGCGACCCGCTCGAGCTCGTCCATCCCCAACCGGGGGCGGCCGAGTTGGCGGTCGCGCGCCATGCCGCGGCATTGATCGAGGACGGCGCGACGCTGCAATTCGGCCTGGGCGTCCTGCCTGAAATCATACTCTCCCAGCTCGCCGACCGGCGCGATCTGGGCGTGCACTCGGGCGCCATCGGCGATCAGGTCGCCGCGCTGATGCAGGCGGGCGTGATCACCAACGCCAGAAAAAGCATAGACCGCGGCGTCAGCGTTGCCGGCATCATGTTCGGCGGCAGGCGGCTGCACGATTTTGCCCACCGCAATCCGCAGCTGCAGTTTCGCTCGTCTGACTACACGCACGGCGCCGGAGTGCTGGCGCAAATCGAGCGCTTTACCGCACTCAATTCCGCGGTGGAAGTCGACCTGTCCGGCCAGATCAACGCCGAGGTCGCAGCCGGGGTGTATGTGGGTGCCGTCGGCGGCGCGGTCGACTTCCTGCGCGCCGCGCAGAACTCCAAAGGCGGGCTGCCCATCGTCGCCCTGCCCTCCACCGCCGGCAGGCACAGCCGCATCGTCGCCAAACTGAACGGCCCCGTAAGCACGCCCAGGAGCGACGCGGGCATCATCGTCACCGAATACGGGGTGGCCGACCTGCGCGGCGCCAGCCTGCCCGAGCGCGCGCGCAAAATGCTCGCGATTGCGCACCCGGACCAGCGCGAGCAACTGGAGCGCGACAGCCGCAGCAAAGGCGGTTGACGCTATGCGTGACTGCCTGATCGTTCTGTTGCTGCTACTGTCGAATTCGGCTCTCGCGGCACCCGATTACGCCCGCGAGAAAAGGTGGGAAAGCGAAGTCGCGCCGGGCATCGTGGTCGGCGACCCGGTGTATCTGGTGCAAAGCAACGCTCACAGGTTTCTCGGCATCTACACCGCGGCCGCAAATGCGAGCATGGCTGTGATCGTAGTGCACGGCATCGGCATCCATCCCGACTGGGGCATGATCGGAACCTTGCGCCAGCGCCTGCCTGACTACGGCTACGCCACGCTTTCGATACAGATGCCGGTGCTTGCGGCGGACGCCAGGCCTGAGGCCTACCCCGCGACCTTTCCCGAGGCGCTGGAGCGCCTGCGGCTGGCGCTCGCCTATCTGCAGGACAAAGGCTACAAGCGCATCGCCCTCGTGTCCCACAGCATGGGCTCGCGCATGGCCCGCGCGTACATGGCCGGCAACCCGTCCGGAATCAGCGCCTGGGCCGCGCTCGGCATGTCCGTCTTACCCGGCGACCCGGATGCCGCCGGCAGCTACGAAGGGCTCAGGACGCCGGTACTCGACCTCTATGGCGCCAACGACTTGCCGCAGGTGCTCGCGGGCGCAGCGAAACGCAGGGCCGCGCTCGCGGGAAACGCGGCCTCGAAACAGATCATGATTCCCGGCACCGATCACTTTTTCGCCGGCCGCGAGGATGACATGGTCAAGGCGGTGAAGGATTTTCTCGACGGCCTGAGGTAGTTTGACGCACCAGCCACCGGCAATTAGACTAGCTCGTCCTCGACAAGAATAAATTCGGAGCCCTCCGTGCCGGCCAACATCCCCGCCGCGAACGCGTCCGCCGGCGATCATCTGCTCTGCTTGTACCTGACCATGGCGCGCATCCGCGCGTTCGAGAACGCGGCGGAGGAAGCGAGCCGGGGCAGCGTCGCGGCGTTCGGCGCCACCACCGACGCAGCCGCGCTGGTGCGCGGGCCGCTGCACCTTTCCACCGGGCAGGAAGCAGTCGCTGCCGGGGTATGCGCAAACCTCGCCCGCGGCGACTACCTTACTTCGACCCACCGCGGCCACGGCCATACGCTCGCCAAAGGCGCCGATACCACGGCGATGATGTGCGAACTTTTCGGACGATCCTCAGGCACCAACAAGGGCAAGGGCGGCTCGATGCACATCGCCGATTTCGCCGTAGGCATGCTCGGGGCCAACGGGGTGGTCGCCGCCGGCATTCCCATCGCGGTAGGTGCGGCGCATTCGGCGAAAATCCGCGGCAGCGACGCCATCGTCGCCTGCTTTTTCGGCGACGGCGCGATCAACCGCGGGCCGTTTCTCGAAGGCCTCAACTGGGCGAAGATCTTCGAGCTGCCGCTGCTGTTCGTATGCGAGGACAACCGCTATTCGGCAACAACTGCGACCGATGCCATGACTGCAGGCGATGGCGCTGCCGAGCGCGCGCGCGGCATCGGCCTTGCGGCCCGGAGCGTCGACGGCAATGATGTGCTGGCGGTGGACGCCGCGGCGCGCGAACTGACGATGCGCATCCGCTCAGGCGCCGGGCCGCAGTTCCTGCACGCCCTCACCTACCGCGTGAAAGGCCACGTTTCGGTGGACGCGGCGGCCTACCGCGACCGGGGCGAGGTCGAGACCGCGCTCGAGAGCGATCCGCTCAAGCTGGCCCGCGAGCGCCTGAGGGCGCTGGGCGTCGCGGCCGCGCGCATTGCGCAAGTCGATGCGCAGGCACAGGCGGAAATCGAGGCGGCCCTCGCCGCCGCGGGCGCGGCGCCGCCGCCCGAGCCGGTCGAGGCTTATACCGATGTCCAGGACACGGGAGCCGGGCAATGGCGCTGATGAGCTACGCCCAGGCAGCCTGCCTGGCCCTGGCCGAGGTGATGCGAACAGACGGGCGTGTGGTCGCGCTCGGCGAAGACGTGGGACACGGCGGTATATTCGGGCAGTACCGCGGCCTGCGGCAGGAGTTCGGCGCGGCGCGCGTAATCGACACACCGATCTCGGAGGCGACCATCATGGGCGCCGCCGTGGGGATGGCCCTGACCGGACTGCGCCCGGTGGTCGAGATGCGCGTTGTCGATTTCGCCCTGTGCGCGATCGACGAAATCGTCAACCAGGCGGCGAAGAACCGCTATATGTTCGGCGGCCAGGGCCGGGTGCCGCTGGTCGCGCGTCTGCCGATAGGCATCTGGAGCGGCTCGGCCGCACAGCATTCGCAGTCGCTCGAAGCCTGGTTCGCCCACATTCCCGGCCTGGTGGTAGTGGCGCCGGCGACTGCGGCCGACAACTACGGCCTGCTTGCGGCGGCGATCCGTTGCGGCGATCCGGTGATCTTCATGGAACACAAGGAACTGTGGGGGCTCCAGGACGAAGTTTTGCCGCAGCGCACAGCCGCCCTGGGCAAGGCACGCATCGCCCGCGCAGGATCCGACCTGACGCTGGTCACCTGGTCGAGCATGGTGCACACCGCGCTGAGCACCGCCGGGCAGGCGATGCAGCAAGGCGTGTCGGTGGAAGTGATCGACCTGCGCACCATATGGCCATGGGACCGCGAACTGGTGCTGGCCTCCGCCGCGCGCACCGGGCGCCTGCTGGTTGCGCACGAAGCGGTGCAGGCGGCCGGCTTCGGCGCGGAGGTTGCGGCCACGGTCGCCGAAGAACTCGGCGTCCCCGTCAGGCGCCTGGGCGCGGCGCGTATTCCCGTCGGTTATGCGCGCACGCTGGAAAATGCGGCGCGCATCTCGCCGCAGGATCTTCTGCGGGAGATGACTGTTTTCGTAAATCGCGGCGGCGGCAGGCGATCCATGGCCTAGCGCCTGAGGGCGTGCTACGCTTGCATCCATGTCTGTATAGCCGTTATATGATTCCTGCAGCGGACCCTGAATCAAGAAGAGTTGCTGATATCCCTTCCGTTTGGAACGAATTCCAAGAGTAAATTGCAAAGGAGCCGGAAATGAAGCGTAGAAACCTGTTGGTGATCCTGTCGGCGGCCGCCCTGGCGTTCGCCCTGCCCGCTGCCGCGCAGCAGGGCAAGTATCAGTCCGAGTACCGCCTGTCGACGGTGGTGGGCACGGCCTTCCCCTGGGGCAAGGGCGGCGAGATCTGGGGAAAGCTGGTGCGCGAGCGCACCAATGGCAGGATCAACATCAAGATGTATCCCGGCGCCGCGCTGGTGGCCGGCGACCAGACGCGCGAATTCACCGCGATCCGTCAAGGCGTGATCGACCTCGCCATCGGCTCGACCATCAACTGGTCGCCGCAGGTGAAGGAGCTGAACCTATTCTCGCTGCCGTTCCTGATGCCCGATTACGCCGCCATCGATGCCCTCACCCAGGGTGAAGTAGGCAAGGACATCTTCAAGCTCCTGGAGAAGAACGGGGTGGTGCCGCTCGCCTGGGGCGAGAACGGCTTTCGCGAAGTCACCAATTCCAAGCATCCTATCCGCACGCCGACAGACATGAAAGGCCTCAAATTCCGCGTCGTCGGTTCGCCGATCTACAATGAAACGTTCACCGCGCTCGGTGCCAATCCGACGCAAATGAGCTGGGCTGACGCGCAACCCGCGCTTGCCTCAGGTGCGGTCGACGGCCAGGAAAACCCGCTCACCATTTTCACCGCGGCCAAGATGCACACCATCGGCCAGAAGAACGTGACGCTGTGGGGCTACGTCGCCGATCCGCTGATTTTCGTCGCCAACAAGGAAGTGTGGGAAAGCTGGACGCCCGCGGACCGCAAGATCGTCAAGGAAGCCGCGATCGAAGCAGGCAGGCAGGTGATTCAGCTGGCGCGTAAAGGCATGATCGCTCCGGATCTATCCACCATCGCTGAGATCGAGAAGCTCGGCGTCAACGTGGTTACGCTCTCCGCGGGCGAGCGCGAGACTTTCGTGAAGGCGACGCGCAAGGTCTATCAAAAATGGTCGAAGACGGTCGGCCAGGGCCTGGTTGCCAAGGCCGAGAAGTCCGTCGTCGCGCGCAAGCAGTAATCCTCTCGGTCCCGAACGGCGCCGCCGCACACACGCGGCGGCGTTTTTCATAGTACGCCCATGAGCGAACATACCGACCCGATCGAGCCTGCGGCCGGAGGGCCGCCGCGCATTCCCGTCAAGATCGAGGAGTTCGTCGCCGCCATGGCGATGGCGCTGATCTGTCTGATCACCTTCGCCAACGTGCTGGTGCGCTATCTCACCGACGAATCGTTCGCGTTCACCGAGGAGTTCTCGGTGTTCCTCATGGTGGTGCTTACCTTCGTGGGGGCTTCCGCGGCGTTCGCCAAGAACTCGCATATTCGCATGGGCTTCGTGGTCCGGAAACTGCCGGGGCGAATTGCCCAATACGTCGAGATCGCGGTGATGGTCGCGGCCGCAGTTCTGTTCGCGATTATCGTCTGGTACGGTATCAGGCTGCTCCTGGACGACTGGAATTTCGATACCACTTCGCCCGGCATCGGCATTCCGCAGTGGATCTACACGCTGTGGCTGCCAGTATTGTCAGCCGCAATCGCATTGCGCATCGCGGGACGCATCGTGCGGCTTGTGCGCCTTGTGCGCCGCGGGGCTTAGACGTGCTCGCCCAGGGCAGCCTGATCCTGTTCCTCGGCTTCGGCCTGCTACTCGTGCTCGGCGCGCCGCTCGCGGTGGCGCTCGGCGTAGCCGGTACCGCTGTGATCATGATAGAGGGGCTGGGGGTGATGTCGGTGCCTACCAACGCCTACGCCGGCCTGGCCAAATATCCGCTGCTGGCGCTGCCCGTGTTCGTACTGGCCGGCATGATTTTCGAACGCGCCGGCGTCGCCCTGCGAATCGTGAATTTCACCGCTGCACTGGTGGGCAGGCGCCGCGGGGCGCAGGGCATGGTGGCGATTCTGGTGTGCATGTTCCTCGGCGGCATCTCCGGCTCCGGCCCCGCGGATGCCGCGGCGGTGGCGATGGTGATGATCCCCGGCATGGCCAAGCAAGGCTATCCGAGGTCGTTTTCGGCGAGCCTGATTGCGGCTGCGGGTTCCACCGCGATTCTGATTCCGCCGTCGATAGCCTTCATCGTCTACAGCATCCTGGTGCCCAGTGCGAGCGTGCCGGCATTGTTCGCAGCCGGTCTGATACCCGGCGCCCTCGCCGGCCTGTCGTTGCTGGTGCCGGTGCTTTATTTCTCCCTGCGCGAAGGATGGGGAGGCGCAGGCGGCGAGCAGCAGGTGTCTGCGTGGCGAGGCTTCAAGGATGCGATCTGGGGGCTGCTCGCTCCGGTGATCATCCTCGGCGGGCTACGCTCGGGCATGTTCACGCCCACCGAGGCAGCCGTGGTGGCGGTGTTCTACGGCCTGTTTGTCGGCGCTTTCGTATACCGCACGCTGACTTGGCGCGGTATCTATCGGGTGCTGGTGGAGTCCGCCGAGATTTCGGCGGTGGTGATGATCATAATCTCGCTCGCAGGCGTATTCGCCCACGCGGGCTCGACGCTGGGCGCGTTCGACGCGTTCGCCAAAGCGCTGATCGGCGTGACCTCGACCGAGTGGATCATGCTGCTTATGATCATGCTGATGCTGCTGATCGCGGGCATGCTGCTCGATGCGGTGTCTATTTTTCTGGTGTTCTTGCCGATCCTGTTGCCCATCGCCAAGGCCTTTCACTGGGACCTGGTGTGGTTCGGCGTGCTGATTACCATGAACATGGCGATCGGACAGTTTACACCTCCGATGGCGGTCAATCTGATGGTAACCACGCGCATCGCCGGGGTCACCATGGAATCCACGGTGAGATGGGCGATGTGGATGGTGGGGGCGATGCTGCTGGCGCTAGCCCTGATCGCCGTCTTCCCGCAAATTGCACTATGGCTGCCAAATACGCTCGGCTATTGACCGAGGTTGCGGGTTCAGCGCCCATATTAGCTGCGCGCCGCATTGGGGTACGTCGAGTTTTGCACGCATACGGTTCGCATTGACGCAGTACGAAGTAACGCGAGTTAACGCGTAAATTGCCAAGTCAGCCCGGGGTTGTTAAGATGAAACGTTGTCTAAAATTCACAAGGAGAAGTACATGAGATTGCTTAGCGCCGTGTTTGCAGGGCTAACGCTCTGCGCTGTTGCCAACGTCCAGGCTGCCTATCCAGACCGGCCGATCAAAGTAATCGTGCCCTGGGCCGCCGGCGGCGACACCGACAATATCTTCAGACCCTTCGGGCCGGCGCTGCAGAAGGCTTTGGGGGGCGCAACGGTGGTCATCGCAAATATCGGCGGCGCTTCCGGGACCGTAGGCGCGCGCGAAGCCAAAGGCTCGCCTCCCGACGGCTATACGCTGTATGCGGTGCATGACTACGTGCATTCGACCTATTACCTCGGCATCTCCGACGTAAATTACACGGATTTCGAACCGATCTGCCTGATCGCCTCGACGCCGTCCATTATCACCGCGAGCCCGAAAACCAAGTGGAGCACGATGAAGGAGATGGTGGCAGACGCGAAAGCGCATCCCGGCCAGATCTCGGTGGGCGCGACCCTGGGCTCGACCAGTCATTTCTTCCCTGCCCTGGTTGAGAAAGCCGCGGGAATCAAGTTCAAATACATTTCGTATGACGGCCTGGCCCAGCGCATGAACGCGATTCTCGGCGGTCATATCGATCTGACCGACGGCAATCTAACGCAAAAAGGCAAGGTCGACGCCGGCCAACTCAAGTTTTTGGCCGTTGCGACTGAGAAGCGCAGCCCGGAATTACCCAATGTGCCGACGCTGAAGGAACTGGGTATCAACGTGCTCTATGCCGTATCGCGCGGACTGCTGGTCCCTAAAGGCACGCCCAACGATATTCTGACGAAACTTGAAGGCGCTTGCGCCCAGGCGTCAAAGGACCCCGCATTCTCCGAATCGATGCGCAAACAGGGCACCGACGTGCGCTATCTGGACCGCAAGGCCTATGCCGATTTTCTCAAGGAAAACGACACGCTCAACAAGGACCTGGCTCGCGAACTCGGCCTGCTCAAACGCTAAAGGCGCAGTGACAATCGCTTTTCCACACGTCATTGCATGACCCGTGACGGTATCGCCGGGCTGATCTGCCTGGCGGTCGCTATCGGCATGCTCGTGCTCACGCGCGGGCTGCCGCAGTCATCGTTTGTTCCGATCGGGCCGGATTTCTATCCGCGCATCGTGCTGATCATCATGGTGGTGCTCTCCGTCATTCTGATCGCATCCGATGTACTGCGAAAGCGTAAGTCTGCGGCGGATACACCCACCGGTGCACAGTCGCCAGCGGAAAAACGCAATTACCGTCTGGTTGGCATCACTTTTTCCGTGTTCGCCGTCTATGTTGTTCTGCTGCCGCTGCTCGGCTATCGTCTCGCTACTCTAATTTTCATAGCCGCATTGCAGGGCGTGTTTCAGCCACCTCACGGCGCGCGCGGCTGGATCCTACTGCTGGTGTCCGCGCTGGCCACAACCGTCCTCACCTACGTCGTGTTCGAGCACTATCTCTCTGTGCTGTTGCCTCGCGGAAACTGGACTGGGTGGTGAACGATGTTTGAACTGCTGCTTGCCGGAATCGAAAACGTCGTTCATCTGAAGTATCTGGTGCCCTTGTTCCTCGGCACCCTGGTCGGTTTGATAGGCGGCGCCCTGCCCGGCGTCACCATCACCATGACCATCATCATCGTGCTGCCTTTCACCTTCGGCATGGATCCGCTGCAGGGCCTCGCGACGATGACTGGCGTATACGTCGGCGGCTCCGCAGGGGGCGCAATCACTGCCGCATTGATCGGCATCCCCGGCTCGCCCTCGGCGATTACGACTACCTTTGACGGCTTTCCGATGACCCAGAAGGGACAGCCGGGGCGAGCTATCTGGCTCGGCATCTGGTCGTCTTGTTTTGGCGGATTGCTCGCCGGCATTTTCCTGATCGGCGCGACCGCACCGCTCGCCGCGATTGCGCTCGAGTTCGGCCCCTGGGAATACTTCTCCCTGTTCGTGTTCGCCTTGTCCATGGTCGCCGGACTCACCGAGGGGTCGCTTGTCAAAGGGCTGCTCTCGGGAACGATAGGCCTGGCCATCACCATCGTCGGTTTCGATCCCATCATGAGCGTACCCCGCTTCACCCTGGGCTCGGAGTTTCTGCGCAGCGGCTTTCCGTTTCTGCCGGTGTTGATCGGCATATTCGCGTTCGCGCAACTGATGACTGACATCGAAAAGATGAACAAGTCGGAGCAAACGAACGCGCCGATCAAAGCGCCACCGCTGACCGTTTCTCACCACAAGGTGCTATGGGAGATTATTTCCCGGCCCTTTCTGTTCGTATGGTCGACGCTGGTCGGAATTCTGATCGGTGTGCTGCCCGCGATCGGCGGCAGCGCTGCAACCGTCATGGCATACGACCAGGCGAAGAAATTTTCCAAGCATCCGGAGCGCTTCGGCAAAGGCAATCCCGAGGGCATTATCGCCTCGGAGGCTTCGTGTAACGCCAACGTGGGCGGATCGCTGGTTACCATCATGGCCTTCGGCATTCCCGGCGACGCGGTGACCGCTGTGATGCTGGGCGCCATGACCATTCACGGCATCCAGTCGGGCCCGCTGTTCGTGAGCCAGCATCCGACGATAGCCTACGGCATTTACGCCGCCTACCTGCTGGCGCATCCGATCATGGTGCTGATCTGCGCCCTTGGCGCGCGCCTGTTCCTGCGCGTGGTAACGGTGCCGAAATCCATGCTCATTCCCAACGTGCTGGTGCTCTGCGTGATCGGCGCTTTTGCCCTCAACAACATCATGGAAGACGTGGCGGTGCTGTTGCTGTTCGGGGTGGTCGGCTACGCGCTGGTAAAAGCGCGCTTTCCGCTGGCGCCACTAATCCTGGGGCTGATTCTGGGCGATCAGATCGAAGTCAATCTGCTGCGCGCGATCATGAGCGACCCCGACCCCTGGCTGTTCTTCACACGCCCGATTTCCGGCTTCTTGCTGGCGCTGTCGGTCGGCTCGGTGATTTTTGCGCTGTGGCAGCACCGGCGTCAGAAGGGCCGCGTCAAGGAATCCGAGGACCCCGATTTCTAGCTGTCACGGCCGAATTCCAGGGGGTTTGCGTCCAGCCTCGTGTGCGCCGTACTCGGCATCGGACCGTGCCGGAAGCGGTGGCGGCTTGTCATCATCCAGCACGACGTCGAGCCCGGGACTTTCCAGATCGTCGAACTGACCGCCCCTGAGCGCCAGCCAGAACACCGCACCGATCAGGAATACGAGCACCACACTCAGCGGTATTAGCAGGAACAAGATATCCATGTGCTCAGCCAGCCTCTGCAGGAGCGCGCGGCGTGACTGCAACCGACGGCATTGCGGGCAGTTTCAGCAGACGCAGCGAGTTGAGGATCACGATCAGGGAACTTGCCGACATGCCTATGCCGGCCATCCACGGCGTGACCATGCCCAGCGCCGCCAGCGGCACTGCGATCAGATTGTAGCCCAGGGCCCAGAAAAGGTTTTCGCGAATGATCCTGAGTGTGGACGCGGCAGTCCCGAAGGCTGCGCGCAAATCGCCCAAGCGGCCGGAAAGCAGCACTGCATCGGCCTGGCGCTGCGAGATCCACGCGCCGTCGCTCATGGCTATCGATACGCCGGCCTGCGCAAGTACCGGAGCGTCATTGATGCCGTCGCCGACCATCGCCACTACCCGACCATCGCGCTGCAGCGCCTGCACGTAGCCTAGTTTTTCCTGCGGCGACGCGTTGGCGACTGCGGATTCAATTCCCAGAATCGAAGCGATCCGTTCCACCGCCTCGCTGCGGTCGCCGCTGAGCAGGTGCACCCGCTTCCCGGCCTGCTTCAATGCCTCTATGAAGCCACCGGCGTCGGGTCGCAACGCATCTTCGAACACAAACAAGGCGAGGCAGCGGGATTCATCCCCGAGCATGGCTACGGAGCACCCCGCTGGTAGCGGCGCCGCTTGCCACCGCCAAGACGTGCCATGCGCCGCCATGACAAATTCCGGTCGACCGAGGCGATATACATGGCCGTCCAATTCTGCCTCCAAACCCAGTCCGGCATGGTGCTTTGAATCGCGCATGGCTGAGGATGGCGGCCCTGCGGCCAGGAGAGCCTTCGCAATCGGGTGCATCGATCCTTGCTCGAGCACCGCCACGATCCGCAGACAATCCGCTTCCTCCATTTCCGCGAGCACATCAGTGCGCATCAGGCGCAGTCGACCCACGGTCAGCGTGCCGGTTTTATCCAGCACCACATCGGTGGCCCGCGCCAGCGTCTCGACTACGTGCCCGCGGCAGACGATCAGCCCCTGGCGCGCGAGCCTGCCTGTCGCTACGGTAAGCGCGACCGGCGTCGCCAGCGACAACGCACAAGGACAGGTGACAACCAGGATGGACACGGCCACCCACAACGCACGACCTGGTTCAATCAACCACCATGTCGCGGCCGCGCCGGCCGCAAGCACCAGTGTCGCGGCCACGAACCAGCCCGTTACGCGTTCGGCGTTGGCGACCAGCCTCGGGCGCTCGGCCGCCGCCTGCTGCATCAGCCGGACGATGGAGGACAGCACGGTATCCGCGCCTATGCGCTCTACCCGCATCAGCAAGGGGTCGGCGACATTGGTCGAACCGCCCGTAAGTCGGTCGCCTGCTTTCCGCGCCACAGGACTGCTCTCGCCCGTGAGCAACGACTCGTCGACGAAGCTCTTGCCGTCTTCGACCACCCCATCAACGGGGACGCGTTCGCCCGAGCGTACGAGCACCCGGTCCCCGGGACGCAGGGCGGAAACCGAGACCTGCTCGGACTCGCCTGAATGAGCCACGCGCACGGCCACTTCCGGAATCGCACGAGACAAGAAATCAAGGCTGCGCGCCACTGCGTGCCGCGCCTTGATTTCAAGGTATCTGCCGCACAGCAGCAGGAACACGAACATGGAAACGGAGTCGAAATAGATTTCTCCATGCCCGCTGAGGGTAGACCATGCGCTCGCCGTGAACGCCACCCCGATGCCCAGCGCCACCGGCAGATCCATGCCCATGCGAGCCAGGCGCAGATCACGCCAGGCTGACTGGAAAAAAGGCCCGGCCGAATAGGTCACCACCGGCAGCGTGAGCATGAGGCCAGCCCAGCGCATCAGCTGTTCGATGTCCGTCGTCATGCTGCCGGGTTCGGCCAGATATACGGGCAGCGCGTACATCATCACCTGCATCATGCCGAATCCGGCGACGAACAGGCGCCACAGACTCTGTTTCTGCTCGGCGCGCTGCGCCGCCTCCTGCTGGCGCACATCGTAGGGGTGCGCACGATAGCCAATATTGCGGACGGCGGCGAGTATCTCGCTTAGCTTTATTCTCTTCGGATCCCAGCGCAGCTGGGCGCGGTGCGTCGTCGCATTGATGCCGACCCCGAGCACGCCGGGCAGTCGTCCGAGCATGCTCTGGTTAAGCCATACGCATGCGGTGCAACGGATGCCTTCGAGCATGAGCGCGGCGTCGCATTCCCCGTTGCCGACGGTGTGAACAAAACCACGCTGCACCTCAGGGTCGTCGTAGATGCGGAAATCTTCGTTCTCGCCGCCGATCCCGGCGGTAGGCGCCGGGCTGGTGCGGTGCTCGTAATATCCATCCAGCCCATAGCCCAGTATCGCCGCTGCCACGGCTTCGCAGCCGGGACAGCAAACCGGCTGCCAATCGCCGCCGACCTTTACGCGGTAACGGTCCGGGTCGCTAACCGGAAGCGCACAGTGGAAACAGGACTTTGCTCCCGCATCCGGAACCGCACCGAGAGGTGTCCCGGTTGCCAGTCCGGTCGCGGAAGCTTCGCGGTTTGATGGAATCATGGTTATGCGATTGTAGGTGGTCGCACCAAGGCGCGCTACGCGGCGTCTTTGTGCAATTGAATCGATACTCACGCGTGTAGCACAATGCAAAAAGCCCCGGCTTGCTGGCCGGGGCTTTTTGTTTTAGGGACCTGACGATGACCTACTTTCGCATGGGTAATCCATACTATCATCGGCGCGACACCGTTTCACGGCCCTGTTCGGGATGGGAAGGGGTGGGACCAGTGCGCTATGCTCGTCAGGAATTCTGTTGGTCGGTCGCGAACCGGGGAGCGTGCCCCCCGTGATCGAAACTGACGCATTCTGGGTGAAGTAAAGTTTGGGTATGTAACTTGTATTGTGGGCGCGATGCGCTATTCCTTGCTATTGGCTGTGTTTCAAGCCACTTAAGAGTGAGTTACTACATGAGGGGACACATCCCCTCATACTCCCCTAAGTCAGAGACTGCTTTCGCAGTCACTTAAGGTTATAGGATCAAGCCGCACGGTCAATTAGTACTCGTTAGCTCAACGCATTGCTGCGCTTCCACACCGAGCCTATCAACGTCATCGTCTTTGACGAACCTTTAGAGAGATCAAGTCTCTG
>JACZJV010000114.1 GCA_014860355.1 Burkholderiales bacterium
GTGTGCAGAAACGTCGACTTGCCCGAGCCGTTGGGACCGAGCAGGCACCACACCTCGCCGGCGCGCAGCCGAAAGCTCATCCCGCGCACCAGCGTGCGCGTGCCTACGCGCAGCACCAGGTCCTGCACTTCGAGCAGCGGCGCGTTCATGTCGTTCATGTTCTTGCTGGTCTGCGCGTCAGCAGGAACATGAACGCAGGCACGCCGACGAGGGCCGTGATCACGCCCACCGGCAGCTGCTGCGGCGCGAGCAGCGTGCGCGCGGCGGTATCGGCGAGCAACAGCAGCGTGCCGCCGGCGAGCGCGCTCGCCGGCAGCAACACACGCTGATCGTTGCCCAACGCAAGGCGCAGCGCGTGCGGCACCACCAGGCCGACGAAGCCGACCGCGCCGGCCGTGGTCACGGCCAGTGCGGTCGCCACCGACGCAAGCAGGTAGATCGTACGGCGCAGCGCCACCACGCGCACGCCCAGCGCATGTGCCAGAACCTCACCGCGCAACAGCACGTTGAGTTCCCGCGCCGCCGGGTAACTCACGGCCAGCACGCACGCCAGCGCGAGCAGCGCCGGCACCCACGACTCCACGCCGTTCAGATCGCCCATCAGCCAGAACAGCATGCCGCGCAGCCTGGATGCGGGTGCCAGCGTCAGCATCAGCGTGATCAGCGCCCCCCATCCGGCGGCCATGATCACGCCGGTCAGCAACAGGCGCGGCGAGGCGTCGAGCGCACCAAACATTTGCTGGCGCGCGAAGTCGTGCCGCGCGAATCCGAACACCAGTCCGATGGCGAGCAGGGCACCGGCGCTCGCGCCGAGGTTGACCGCCAGCGCACCCAGGCCGGCCAGCATGGCGCCTAGCGCACCGACCGCCGCCCCGCCCGACAGCCCCAGCACGTACGGATCCGCAAGCGGATTGCGCAGCAGCACCTGCATCAGGGCGCCTGCCAGCGCAAGCAGGCCGCCGACGGCGAAGGCGGCAAGCGCGCGCGGCAGGCGCAGGCGCGTGACGATCTCGCCCGCGACGCTGTCTCCCGGAGCGAGCAGCCCCTGCAGCAGTTCGAGCGGCGGCAGGCGGGTGCTGCCGCTCGCGAGCGCAAGCGCGAAAGCCGCGAGCGCGGCTGCGGCGAGGCTGAGCCAGATGATCAGCGCACGGCGCACTCAGGTCCCCATGTCATGGCCAGCGGTAGGCTGCGCTTAGCAGGAAATTGCGCCCGGCCATGGGGTAGGCGTTGAACGAGGTGCCGGCGCCATTGCGTATGGCGTAGCTGTAATACTTTTTGTCGGTCAGATTGTTCGCGCTCAGGCCCAGGGTCCAGGGCCCGGCAAGGTGGGTCAATTTGGCGTCTGCAGTCAGGTACGCAGGCATCTGAGCGGGAAAGGTATTGGCCTGGTCATTGTCGTAGTACTGTACGCCGACGTAGGCGAGCGCGCCGCTCAGGCGCGTGCGTTCGGCCATTTGCCAACTGAATCCCAGATCGGCCTTGTTGCGCGGCACCAGGGGCACGTTCTTGCCGCCGAGGTCGACGCTTGCGCCGGTCAGCGCGTCCACATACACGCCTTCGCGGAACACGGCACGCGCGTGCGTATAGCTGCCGAACAGATCCAGACCCCCGCCCAGCCGCCAGCTGCCTTCGAGTTCCACGCCCTCGCGCCGCGTCGGCGACAGGTTCATGTTGGTAAAGGTCAGCGCGTTGAAATGGATTTCGTTGCGCAGGTCCATGCGATACAGGCTCGCGCGCATGCGGCCGCGGACGGACTTGTACTCTAGGCCGATTTCCCGGTCGCGCGATGTCTGCGGCTCCAGCGGCGTCAGGAAGGAATCGAAACCCGGTCCGCCGAACTGGCTATACATCTCGTCCACGGTTGCAACGCGAAAGCTCGTCCCGAGCTTGCCGTATAGCGCCAGCGCCGGGTCGAAGTTGTGCCGCAGCGCGAGTTCCCAGGCGCGCGGGCTGCGCGACTGGGAAATGTTCGCATAGCCTGCAGGGTTGGCGCGGTCGTTGGCCGCAATATCCACCCGCTGCAGGCGCGCGCCCAGCGTGAACTTGGTCGCAGCGCTGATCGCCGTGTGATTCTGCATGTAGTAGGCGCGGTCCTCTTGCGTCGCCGCCAGGTCCGTTTGCGGCGCCCCCAGCTGTTCGAAGCGGGCGGCTCTGAGCGCCTGATAATCCCAGAAGTCGGCGTCCATGCCGAAAATGAGCACGTTGTCGCGCGCGAACAGGCGGTAAGGAACTTTCAGGCGCGGCGTGAGCGCCCAGACTTCGGAGCGGGTGTCGGTGAACGTGCTCAGGCCCAAGCCGGTGACGTAGTCGTCGAAAAAGCCGATGCGTTTTGTTTCCCGGTAGGAAAGGTCGACGGCGACATCGGCCGAGTCGAACGCATAGCTTCCGGATAGCGTCGCCTGCCTGCCGTCACGGGCGCTGTAGTCGCCCGGCGTGTCGCTGCCGCGCGGGTCGGAGTCCAACTGGGCCGCAGTGCGCGCGCCGGGCAGACGCAGGCTCTGGTTGTCCAGGCCGAATTTGAATACGAGGCCGGCGCGGTCCCCGGTCCAGCGCAGATCGCCGATCACGTCGCCCTGCTCCAGGCGGTTGTTGACGCGGTAGTTGTCCGAGTTGTACTGGCTCGCGTTCAGCGAAAAGCCGGTGTTGGTTCCCGCGAACTTGAGCGCGGCGCGCAATCCGCTCGTGTCATAGCTGCCGTAGCTCGCCCCCGCGACCGCACTCTTGTCCCCCGCAATGGGCGAGCGCGTGATGATGTTGATGGTGCCCCCGGAAGCGCCTCCGCCATACAACACCGCGCCGCCGCCGCGCTGGATTTCGATGCGCTCGATCGCATCGAGCGGGATGGCGGACCACCTCACCGTGGTCAAATCGATGTCGTTCAAGCGCTGGCCGTCGAGCAGCACCAGCGTATTCTGATCGCCGCTCGCGCCGAAACCGCGTACGTCGATCGCCACATCCGGACTGCCGCTGTTGTTGCGCGTGTTGATGCCGGCGTAACGCGAGAGCAAGTCCGGCAAAGTCTTTGCCGTGCTGTTGGCGATCTGCGCACGCGTGACGACCGTGACCCCGATCGGATGCTCGAGCCGCTTTTCCGGAAAGCGCGTGGCCATGACCACCACCGCTTCTTCCTGGGCAAATGCGTGCGTCGCCAGCGCGAGCGTAACGAGGGCAATGACGGTAATGGAAGACATGATTTCCCCGCCGCCAGCGTCCCCGCAGGCGGTACAACTGATACAACAAAGGAAACGCGGGGAGAACAAATTCGCAACCGGCGCACCGCGTCCCCGCAGTGTTTCCACCTGTCGCGCAAGGCCGGTCTCCGGGCTCGTGGGATTGGATCCGCCGCCTTCCCGCAAGCGTTGGCCTGCAGTGGCGTCGTGACGGACCCGCGCTCACATACCGTTGCGGGGGCAGCACAGGCTTGGGCGCAGCCACGCACCGTACCTGTTTCCCGTTTCACCCGCCTGCGGGAAGCGCAGACGGACACCTCGAACGAGTTGCGGAATGTTACACGCTAACGCGCGCGAACGAAATCGATTTGACCGAACTCGCCGTTGCCGGCCGGCAACGGGAATGCAATCGGTCAGGCCCGCAGAACGCGGCAACAGGGCGACGCCGCAGGCCGGATACGGCCCGGAAAATCCTGAACCCGGTCAACGACGTAAGGCGCTGCATCCACAATGGAAAGTGCTTTGAGAATGGCCTGTTATTGCTTGACTTGTCACGATTTTTGAAACTATAGTGTGGCGATGGATGCGGAATTTGACACACTCGACAACAAGATTGATCAGTTCTTGCGGCTGTGCCAGCGCCTGAAGAGCGAGAACAGGGAATTGAGGCTGGAACTGGCATCGGCGCAGAACGAAATCAAGCTTCTGCAAAGCAAGGTCGAGGGCGCCAGGACCCGCCTGCACGCACTGTTGCAGCAAATCCCGGAATGAGCACCAAGGCCAAGACCCTGGACGTCACCATCATGGGGCGCAACTATCGCGTCACCTGTGCCGACGACGAACGCGAAGCGCTGCTTGCGGCAGTTGCCTATGTCGACCAGAAAATGACGGAAATCAAGACGGCAAGCAAGGTCGCCGGCACCGAGCGCATTGCGGTCATGACCGCGCTCAATATCGCCAACGAACTGCTCTCGATCAAGATCGGCAGCGGCTTTGACATCGCGGAATTAAAGCGTAGAATGAATTCAGTGCAGTCGAAGCTTGATCAGGCGTTGTCGCAGCAGGATTCTCTGTTCTAAACGCGCCCGGCGGGCCAGACCGCAAAGAGTTTCCCTGCGATGCTCGTTAAGGCCATATATTCCTTGAACCAATATATTGGCTGAGGTTGCGGACCAAAGTGCCGCTTTTGTGCGCGTCCCGTCGCCTCGCGCGATCGTGGATGTACCTACGGCGGCCGGAACGCGACCACTCTGGACTGCAGGTTCAGAGGATGCGGGTCTGACGGCATTTGCGGGGAATCCAATACCTCATCGATCGCAGACCGAATCGCAGACAATCAGGTCTGCGATTTTTGTTTGCAGGATTGCCTGTAATGCGCTACTGGCTGATGAAATCCGAGCCCGAGGAGTTCAGTATCGACGACCTTGCTCGCGCGCCGCGCCGCGGCAGCGCCTGGTTTGGCGTGCGCAATTATCAGGCGCGCAATTTCAAGCGCGACCAGATGCACATCGGCGACCGCGTTCTGTTTTATCACTCGAGCTGCCCCGAGCCGGGCATTGCCGGACTGGCCGAGGTCTGTTCCGAAGCGTACCCGGACAAGACCCAGTTCGATCCCAAGAGCAAGTATTACGACGCCAAAGCCACGCATGAAGTTCCGCGCTGGGTAAGCGTCGATGTGAGGTTCATCAAGAAGACGCGGTTACTGCCTCTGGCGGAACTGCGCGAGCACAGGGAGCTAGCCGGTATGCGCCTGCTGGCGCGCGGCAACCGCTTGTCCATCACCTCCGTAGACCCGGATGAATGGAAGTTCATCACAACCAGACTGCTCAAATAAAATGACCCAGCTCAAAAACGACACCCTGATCCGCGCGCTGCTGCGCCAGCCGACCGAGTACACGCCGGTGTGGCTGATGCGCCAGGCCGGCCGTTACCTGCCGGAATACAACCAGACGCGCAGCCGCGCCGGCAGCTTTCTCGGCCTGTGCAAGAACCCGGGATACGCCACGGAAGTCACCCTGCAGCCGCTGGCGCGGTTCGAACTCGATGCTGCCATCCTGTTCTCCGACATACTCACCATCCCCGACGCAATGGGCCTGGGACTTTACTTCGCCGAGGGCGAGGGACCGAAGTTCGAACGGCCGTTGCGCGATGAATGGGCAATCCGCGACCTGGCCGTACCCGACCCGGGCGCAGAATTGCGCTACGTGCTGGACGCGGTCAGCGAAATCCGGCGCGCACTCGCGGGCAGCGTTCCGCTGATCGGCTTTGCCGGCAGCCCGTACACACTCGCCTGCTATATGGTGGAGGGCGGCGCGAGCGACGATTTCCGCACCATCAAGACCATGCTCTATGCGCGGCCCGACCTGCTGCACCGCATCCTCGATGTGAACGCACAGGCAGTGACCCTTTATCTCAATGCCCAGATCGAAGCCGGCGCACAGGCGGTAATGATCTTCGATACCTGGGGCGGAAACCTGTCGCATGCGGCCTACCGCGAGTTCTCGCTCGCCTATTTGCAGCGCATCATCGCCGGACTCAAGCGCGAGCACGCACGCGCACGCATTCCGGCGATCGTGTTCACCAAAGGTTGCGGCAACTGGCTGGAGGACATCGCGGCGATAGGCTGCGATGCGATCGGCCTCGACTGGGGCGTGGACATCGCGCAGGCGCGCGCGCGCATAGGCGATCGTGTCGCCTTGCAGGGCAACCTTGACCCCGCTGTGTTGTTTTCCCCGGCCGAAGTGGTGCAACGCGAAACGGAAAAAGTTCTCGCGTCCTTCGGCCACGGCAGCGGCCATGTATTCAACCTGGGCCACGGCATTTCCCAGTTCACGCCACCGGAAGCAGTCAAAATTCTGGTCGATTGCGTGCATCAATCCAGCGCGCGCTACCACGGCGACAGCGCCAAGCCCCGCACCGGCTAAGGGTTTCCGCAGATTCCGCAAAACTTGACTTATGCACAACTTCGTGCTCTCCCGCGATTTTGCTGGGGAACGCTGCGCTCTCCCTCGTGGAAGTACGCAACATTATGTTTAAAAACGAATATATGACCCGATTCAAAATTGTGCGGCCGGCAAAATTCCTTATGGCAAAGATAGTTACAACGAGATTACCGACTTATTCACAAAGTTATCCACAAAAGTTGTGCACAACCCTAGTTCTCCTTTTGTATTAGGGTAATACAGTAGTTTGCGGATACAGCGCTGCAGATTCCCCGCGTAGCTTTCTCAAACAAATATTCTCCTTGGCGGCAAATGAGCATACTGCGCGTCGCATTCGACCTGCCGCTGCCGCGCGTGTTCGATTACAGCTGCGAGGATGCCTCGGACGCCGACATCGGCATGCGCGTGCTGGTGCCTTTCGGCAACAAGCCTGCGGTTGGAGTCATAGTCGGGATTGCCGCAAGCTCGAATGTCGACGCAGGAAAATTGAAGGCTGCGCTGCGCATCATGCGCGAGACACCCGCGCTCGGTCGCGACTGGCTGGATCTCGCGCAATTCTGCAGCGGCTACTATCACCGGCCGCTGGGCGAGGTCATTTTCAACGGCTTGCCGCGGCGCTTGCGCAAGACAGGTCCGATGCCGCCGCCCACGCAGACCGGCGCTTACCGCCTCAGCGCTGGCGGACGCGTAGCGCTGACGCAATTGCCTGCCCGCGTCAAGGTGAAGCGGGCGCTGCTCCAGGCCCTGGCGCAATCGGACTGCACCGAACAATTGCTGCTCGCGCTAAGCCCCGGTGCAAAAAAAGCCCTGGCCGAACTGCTCGTCGCGGGATGGATCGAGCCGGTGCGTACGCCCGCGAATCCGGGCTCCGGCCGATTCGTGGAAAGACTTGCGCTCAACGGCGAGCAGCAGCAGGTGCTGCGGCAAATCGAGACTGCCGGTCCCGGTTACGGGGTGTTTCTGCTGCACGGGATCACCGGCAGCGGCAAGACCGAGATCTATCTGCGCCTGATTGCGAGCGCGCTGGCCTCAGGCCGACAGGCGCTGGTGCTGGTGCCGGAGATCAACCTGACGCCGCGTTTGACACAGGAGTTCAGCGAGCGCTTTCCGGATGCGCCGCTGGTCAGCCTGCACAGCGGACTCGCCGACGGTGAGCGCACACTGCACTGGCTGCAGGCGCAAAGCGGCTCGGCGGCGATCGTGCTCGGCACCCGGCTTGCGGTGTTCGTGCCTATGCCCAGGCTGGGACTGATCGTGGTGGACGAAGAGCAGGATGCCTCGTTCAAACAGCAGGACGGATTGCGCTACTCGGCGCGCGACGTGGCGATATTCCGCGCGCGCCAGGCGGGGATACCGGTCGTGCTCGGCTCGGCCACCCCTGCGCTGGAGACCTACGCGCATGCCTTGTCCGGCCGCTACCAGCTGTTGCGGCTAAGCGAACGCGCCGTACCGCAGGCACAACTACCTCAGGTGCGCGCCGTGGACATGCGCAAGCAGAAGCTCGAAGACGGCCTGGCACCTTCACTGATCGAAGCTCTGGCCGAGCGCCTCGCCCGCGGCGAACAGAGCCTGGTGTTTCTGAACCGCCGCGGTTATGCGCCGGTGCTGATGTGCCCGGCCTGCGACTGGGTGAGCGGCTGCAAGCGCTGCTCCACCCGCATGGTGCTGCATCTGGCCGACAGGCAGTTGCGCTGTCACCACTGCGGCGCGAGCACCTCGATTCCGCGCCACTGCCCGAACTGCGGCAATGCCGATATCCGTCCCTTTGGCCGCGGCACGCAGCGGCTGGAAGCGACGCTGGCGGCGCGCTTTCCCCAGGCGCGCATTCTGCGCGTTGATCGCGACAGCACCCGCAACAAGGGCAGCTTTACACGCATGCTGGGCGAGATTCAGGGCGGACGAGCCGACATCCTCGTCGGCACCCAGATCCTGGCAAAGGGGCACGACTTCCCCAAGCTGACCCTGGTCGCGGTGCTCAACGCCGACAGCGCGCTGTATTCAGCCGACTACCGCGCGCCGGAGCGCCTGTTTGCGCAGCTGGTGCAGGTCGCCGGCCGGGCCGGACGCGCCGACCGACCCGGGGAAGTGCTGATCCAGACACAGTATCCGCGGCATCCGCTGTATCTGGCGCTTGCGCAACATGACTATCCCGGCTACGCACGCACTTTGCTGGCCGAGCGCGAACAGGCGGGCTTCCCGCCCTATGTATTTGAAGCGGTGCTGCGCGCCGATGCGCAGCAACTCGACACCGCGCTCGAATTCCTGCGCGCGGCGGCGAAGCTCGCCGGCCCGCCACCGGCCGGACTCACGCTATTCGATCCGGTGCCGATGAGCGTGACGCGGCTGGCTGAGCGCGAGCGCGCGCAGTTGCTCGTTCAATCAGAATCGCGCAAGTCGCTGCAGAACCTGCTTGCCGCCTGGAGCGCAAAGCTCTATGAACTGCCGCAACGCGCGGTGCGCTGGCATCTGGACGTGGACCCGATCGAGTTCTGATTCAAGTCAGCGCTGGCGACCTAAATCGCGCCCGCCGTTACACGGTTGGGAAATTGCGCGGACGAAAAACTGTCAGCGCGGATCGTCGATTGCGTGCGGATGAAAAGCACATCCGCACGCAATCGACGAACTTGTGCAAAACCCCCGCGCCGTATTGGGTGTTCACTGGAACCGCGTTTCAAACACGATAGGCGCGCGCAGCGCCCAAGTCCGCTCCTGTCCTGCGACTGCCGTAGATACCTTGGATAAATGGCTGCTTTCGCCACGGACTTGATCAGCACTGCGCAAGGTATAATACGCATCCTTTTTCGCTCCAACTCCCTCCCTCTTGTCCGCTGAGATAAAGTCGCACCTGACCGATCTGCTGACGCAGTCGCTCGCCAGCGTGGCGCCGCAGACGCCGGCGTCGATCATCGCGCTCGAACGTCCGAAGCAGGCTGCGCACGGGGATTGGGCCTGCAATGTCGCCATGCAACTGGCGAAACAACTCAAGCGCAAGCCGCGCGAACTGGCGCAGGCGCTCATCGCCGGCCTGCCCGCCTCGCCCTGGCTCGAGTGCGCGGAGCTCGCCGGGCCGGGTTTCATCAATCTGCGTCTGAACCCGGCAGCCAAGCTGGACGCGGTGCGCGCGGCGCTTGCCGCCGGAGTACGCTACGGGCGTGCCGACACCGGACACGGGCGGCCGGTCCTGCTCGAATTCGTATCCGCCAATCCCACCGGGCCCCTGCATGTGGGCCACGGCCGCCAGGCGGCCCTGGGCGACGCGATCTCGGCCCTGCTGCAAGCGCAAAACTGGAAGGTGACGCGCGAATTCTATTACAACGATGCCGGAGCGCAGATCGACAATCTGGCGCTGTCGGTGCAGGCGCGTGCGCGTGAGCAGCGCGGGGAGGCGGTGAGTTTCCCGGAATCGGGCTATCACGGGGAATACATACGCGAGATCGCGGCCGACTATCTCGCCCACAACGGCGATCCCGGCGATCTCGCTTCGGTGCGCCGGTTCGCCGTGGCTGCACTGCGGCGCGAGCAGGACGAGGACCTCAAGGCCTTCGGCGTGAAATTCGACAATTACTACCTCGAGTCTTCGCTCTACACCGACGGCAAGGTAGAGGCCACGGTCAGTGCGCTGATCGCTTCAGGCAAGACCTATGAACACGATGGCGCGCTGTGGCTGAGGACCACGGACTACGGCGACGACAAGGACCGCGTGATGAGGAAGTCCGACGGCAGCCACACTTATTTCGTGCCTGACGTCGCCTACCATGTGACCAAGTGGCAGCGCGGTTTTGCGCACGCCGTCAATATCCAGGGATCCGACCATCACGGGACGGTGGCGCGGGTGCGCGCCGGCCTGCAAGCGCTCGGCGAGGTGACGGGCGCCGGCATCCCGCGCGACTATCCCGACTACGTGCTGCACAAAATGGTAACCGTGATGAAGGGCGGCGAGGAAGTGAAACTGTCCAAGCGCGCCGGCAGCTACGTCACCTTGCGCGATCTGATCGACGAAGTGGGGCGCGATGCGGTGCGCTTTTTCCTGGTTTCGCGCAAGGCCGACACCGAGTTCGTGTTCGACATCGACCTGGCGAAGTCGCAGACCGAAGACAATCCGGTCTACTACGTGCAGTATGCCCACGCGCGCATCTGCTCGGTGCTGGCGCAGGCCGGGGCGCAAGTGCAGTCGGCGCACACCGACGGGCTCGCACCGCTCACCCTTCCGCGCGAACTCGCCCTGGCGCGGCGCCTGGGGGAGTTTCCCGAGATACTGGCGGATGCGGCGCGCGCACTTGCGCCGCATCAGGTGGCGTTCTACCTGCGCGAACTGGCGGGGGAGTTCCACAGCTACTATAATGCCGAGCGCATACTCGTCGCCGACGAGGGGCTGAAGCGGGCGCGGCTTGCGCTGATCCTGGCGGTGCGCCAAGTGCTGCAAAACGGCCTGTCGCTGCTGGGCGTAAGCGCTCCCGAAAAGATGTAGCAGGGGAGGGAT
This sequence comes from Burkholderiales bacterium, assembly GCA_014860355.1. Classification (GTDB taxonomy): domain Bacteria; phylum Pseudomonadota; class Gammaproteobacteria; order Burkholderiales; family SG8-39; genus 2-12-FULL-64-23. The sequence continues at coordinate 10,593 of JACZJV010000114.1, forward strand.
CCCCTGAATGTCAAATAAGCCCCAAATGGCCAAAGTATACAAACCGAGAGCGGCGGCGAAGAAAAAGAGCGGCGGCGGCACCTTGCTCGGGGTGTTTGTCGGCCTCGTCCTCGGACTGTGCATCGCCGTCGGGGTGGCCTGGTATATGAACAAAACCCCGATCCCGTTCCTGACCAAAGCCAGGCCGCCGGAGAAAGCGGCAGTGGAGCCGGGCAAGGGGATCGTCAAGCCCGACGAAAAGACCACGCAGCAGGCGGATAAGCCGCGCTTCGAGTTCTACAAGATCCTGCCCGGCGCCGAAGAACCAGTGACCGAGCGGCAGATCAGGCAGGCTGTCAAGGCCGGTGCGCCCAAGGAAAATTACCTGCTGCAGGTCGGCTCGTTTCAAAATCCCGCCGATGCCGACAATCTGAAAGCGCGGCTTGCGATAATCGGGGTCGAGGCTGCAGTGGAGCCAGTCGACCTGGCCGACAAAGGCACGTGGTATCGGGTACGCGTCGGACCGTTCACCATGGTGGACGAAATAAATCGTGTGCGCCAGACTCTGGCACAGAACGGAATCGAGGCTTCGCTGGTCAAAATCAAGGATCCGGGCTCGCGCTGAGCGCCGGACGCTAATCTGGAGAATGGCATGTTGAGAAAACTGGTGGCGGCTTTAATGATGGTTCTTGCAGCAGGCCTGGCGCAGGCCCAGCCCGCGGCGGGCGTCGAGTATCTGGAACTTGCCACGGTGCAGCCTACCGACTCCCCCGGCAAGGTCGAGGTCATCGAATTCTTCTGGTATGGCTGCCCGCACTGCTACAAATTCGAGCCCGTGATCACTCCCTGGGTGAAAAAGCTGCCCAAGGACGTGCATTTCCGCCGCGTTCCGGCCATGTTCAACGACGAGTATGCGCAAGGCGCACGCGCCTTCTACGCGCTCGAGGCAATCGGCGTCGAGGAGCGCCTGCACAAGGCGCTTTTCGACGCCATCCATACCGGTTCCAGGCTCAGGGTCGCGGACGAGGCGGCGCTGACAGAATGGCTGGCCAAGCAAGGCGTGGACACGAAAAAATTCGCGGCCGCCTACCGCTCCTTCAGCGTTGAAGGCAAATTGAAACGCGCCGCGCAGCTTACTCAAGGATACAAGATCGAGGGTGTGCCTTCGATGGCGGTGAACGGCAAGTACGTCATCATCACCAACAACATCAAATCGTTCGAGCATCTGCTCGAGATCACTGATTACCTGATAGTGAAATCGCGCGGGAACGGCGCCAAGGCCGCAGCCAAAAAATAAGCTTCGCGCGCGCAGGGGCTGCGGCAACCGCGCGGGATCCGTCAATTCTGCGCCCTGGCCGGCAGATGCGTTGCGGGTTCGCTGGAATATGAGGGGAGGCCCCCCGCTCATGACCCTCTGTATCGGGCCGTTGCAGAACGCATTTCGCGACGGGTTGTTGGACGGATTTCACTGGATGGGCATATTATCGAGCATTCCGGCTTGCCCCCAGGAAACGATACCATGATGCTCCCCAGAAATGCTTTGGCTGCGCTCCTGCTCACGCTCGCCGCAGCGCTCGCCCAGGCGCAATCGGCGCCCCAGCTCGGGCGCAACTACATCCGGCTCGACCCGCCGCAAGCGGTGAGCAGCGGTGACAGGATCGAAGTCATCGAGTTCTTCTACTACGGCTGCCCGGTCTGCTACGAGCTCGAGCCGAAGCTGTCACGCTGGTTTTTCAACGCACCCGGTTCCATCACGCTGCGCCGCGTCCCTGCGCTGTCCTCGGACAACTGGGACAATTTCGCCAAGTTGTTCTACACCCTGGAGGCCATGGGCCAGGTCTCGCGCCTGCACTGGCCCGTATATGACAACTTCCACTTCGACGGAGTGAAACTTAACGAGGAACAGGCAATGGCCGCCTGGGTCTCCCGCAACGGGCTAGACAAGCAGAAATTCATCGATACCTATCGCTCGCCCGATATCCAGGCAAAGCTCGGCAGGGCGCGCGATATGACGCAGAGCTATGAGATCAGGGGCGTACCCAGCATTGTGGTCGACGGCAAGTTCGTCACCTCCGCACGCATGACCGGCGGCACCAGCGAGCTGATGCAGATGGTGGACCAGCTGGTCGACCTGGCGCGCAAGGAGCGGGGAAAATAGCGGCGCCGGCGCCGCAGTCGGTTTTCATCAGCGGCGCCTCCAGCGGCATCGGCGCCGCCCTGGCGCGGCATTATGCCGGCCTCGGGACCACCCTGGGCCTGGCGGCGCGGGGAGCGGCGCGACTGCAGACGCTCGCCGATTCCCTCCCGACCGAGGTCTGCGTCTATGCGCTGGACGTAAGCGACGGCGCCGCGCTCAGGGCTGCCGCGCGGGATTTCAGCGCGCGGCACGGCGTCCCCGACATCGTCATCGCCAATGCAGGCGTCAGCGCCGGCACCCGGGCCGAGCTCGAGGCGGACATCCCGGTGCTCTCGCGCATCATGCAGGTCAACGTGATCGGCCTGGCAGCGACGCTGCAGCCCTTCGTCGCGCCGATGCGCGAACGCGGCAGCGGTACGCTGGTCGGCATCGCCAGCGTCGCCGGCTTTCGCGGTCTGGCCGGCGCCGGCGCCTATAGCGCCTCCAAGTCCGCAGCGATCACCTGGCTGGAATCCCTGCGCCTGGAACTGCACGCCAGCGGCGTCGGCGTAGTCACCATCTGCCCCGGTTTCGTTGCCACACCGCTGACGGCGGTCAATCGCAACCCGATGCCTTTCCTGCTCCAGGCGCCCGAGGCGGCGCGGCGCATAGCCAGGGCCATCGCGGCGAAAAAGCGCCTCGCCATCATTCCGTGGCAGATGGCCCTGGTGTTCTTCTTTCTGCGGCGCATGCCGAACAGCCTGTACGACCGCCTGTTCGCGCGCGCACCGCGCAAACCGCGCGCTCCCGGCGCCTGATTGCAGCATGTGGCGCGACGCCGTCGGCACGCTGCATCAACGCGCAGACAGCCCGGCGCGCATTGTTTCGCTGGTGCCCTCGATCACCGAGCTGGTCTGCGATCTGGGACTCGCCGCGCAGCTCGTCGGCCGCACCGGCTTCTGCGTGCATCCGCGAGAAACCCTGCGGGCCGTACCCAAGGTGGGAGGCACCAAGGACGTCAACCTCGCCAGGCTGCGCGCCCTGGCGCCGACGCATGTGCTGCTCAACATCGACGAAAACGAGAAGCCGGTGGCCGCGGCACTGGCGCAGTTCGTGCCCAAGCTGATCGTAACGCATCCGCTCGCCCCGCTGGACAACCCGACCCTGTTCCGGCTTTTAGGCGGAATTTTCGGGCGCGAGCGGGAGGCCGAAGCGCTGTGCGCGCGGTTCTACGCCGCGCACGACGCGCTGGCACAGGCCGCGCGCGACTGGCCGCGCCAGCGCGTGCTCTACCTGATCTGGAAGGATCCGTGGATGACGGTTTCGCGCGACACCTACATATCGCGCACGCTGGCGCTGGCGGGCTGGGATACCCTGCCGGCATCCAATGCGACGCGCTATCCGCAGCTGACGCTGGACGAAGTCCTGCTGCGCGATGTCCAACAGGTAATGCTGTCGAGCGAACCCTATCGCTTTCGCGCGCGCCATGTTGCCGAGTTGCGCGCGCTGCCGCTCATGCGCGAAAAAGCGGTGGCGCTAATCGACGGCGAGATGACTTCCTGGTACGGCAGCCGCGCCATCGCCGGGATGGATTACCTGCGCCGGCTCAGGACATGAGAATTCTGGACAAGACGAAGGGGTTGATTGCGTTCGTGCCAACCCGACCCGGCCCCAAACAAAATGGCGATTGCCGCGGAGTTTGAATCAACCGCCCAGGAACAGACGGCCGACGTCGGGGTTCTCCAACAATTCATCCCCAGGTGCGGCCATCGCGATTTCTCCGGCGACCAGCACGTAGCCGATGTCGGCAAACTCCAGTCCTTTCTTTGCGTTCTGCTCCACCATGACGATGGTCTTGCCCTCGGTCTTCTGCAAATCCGCAAGGATCTCGAACACCATGTCAATGAACCGCGGTTCCAGGCCGATCGAGGGTTCGTCCACCAGCAGAATTTCGGGCTCCATCACCAGCGCCCGCGATATTTCCAGCAGCCGTCGCTCGCCGCCTGAAAGCACCCTGGCGGGATGCCGGCGCCGCGCCGCCAGCCGGTCGTACTTGGCGAAAACGCGCTCGGCGCGTTCCCTGGCCTCGGCCGCCGTATCGAGCAGATAGCCGCCCATCCACAGGTTTTCCTCCACCGTCATATTGGGGAACACCGACTTGTCCTGCAGTATGTAGGCGATGCCCGCCTGCTTGAGCGTCTGATTGGCGCCTAGCCTGGTGATGTCCTTCCTGCCGCCGCCGTCGCCGACGAGGATATGCCCGTTGAAAATATGGGTGAAACCGTAAATCGAATGCAGCACGGTCGACTTGCCCGCGCCATTGGGCCCGATCAGGCATAGCGATTGACCCTTGCCGACCTGGAGATTGAAGTCGTGCAGCACTTCCATCTTGCCGTAGCCCGCATTCAGACCCTCGATCACCAGGTATGGATCGTTTCCGGCGAGCGCGGCGATGCGCTCGCGCGTGACGCCACCGCCCAGTTTGGCCGCTTCGCGATTGACGTCTTCCACCGAAATGACGGTATCCACCCCGCCCAGGTGGTAGCCGGTCGAGAGCTTCTTCGCGGCCATCAGTGCGCTCCCAGGTAAGCGTCGATGACGCTCTTGTCGTTCTGGATCTTCTCCGGCGGCCCTGCGGCCAGCAGTTCGCCGTGCGCGAGACAGTAGATATGTTCGGCCATGTTCATGATCACGCGCATATTGTGCTCGACGATGAACATGGTGATGCCGAAGTCGCGGTTGGCCCGCTGCAGCCGGTCAATCAGACCGTTGATCAGCGTCGGATTGATCCCGGCGGTCGGCTCATCGAGCAGCAGCACCTTGGGTTCGTTCATCAGCGCCATGGCAAACTCGAGCAATTTCTGCTGGCCGAAGGACAACGACCCGGCCACGAGATTGCGTTTGGCATAAAGGCCGACGAACTCCAGCAGCTGCTCGGCCCGCTCCACCACAGCCGGGGGATATTTGGCGAACATATCGCCCCAGGCGGCATTGCGGTGCGCTATGGATATGCGCATGTTCTCGAGGCAGTTCATCTTGGCGTAGATGCGCGTCTGCTGGAATGTGCGCACCAGTCCCAGGCGGGCGATTTTCTGCACGTTGAGATCTGAAATCTCCCTGCCTTCGAACTTGATCGAGCCCGCGTCTATCGGGTGATAGCCGACGATCGAGTTGAACAGCGTCGTCTTGCCCGAGCCGTTGGGACCGATCAGGCCGGTGATGCGGCCCTCGGCCACCGTCAGTGAAATGTCGTGGTTTGCGACTACGCCGCCGAAGGACTTGCTGACCCTGCTCACTTCGATCAGCGCCTCGCTCATTGCGCATCCTCGGGCGCCGCACCCCCCGGCGCGCGGTCGACCACCAGCCCGAAGCGCTCCGGCCATTTTTCCTGCATCCACCCCATGATGCCCTGCTGGAAATAGACCACGTTGACGATGATCAGCAGCCCCAGCGCGACATACTGCCAGCCGAGCAGATAGGTCCAGGTCACTTCCTTGAGCACATGAAACAGCACCGCGCCGATGATCGGACCCCACAGCGTCCCCTTGCCCCCCAGCAGCGTCATCGCCACCATGAAAATACCGAAGGTGAGCGTGGGATAGGCCACTTCCATGGGTTCGATGAACCCGGTCATGTTGCCGAACAATCCGCCGACGATGCCGAGGAAGAAAGCCGAGATCGACCATGCCATCATCTTGTAGCGGTTGGTATGCAGGCCCATGGCCTCGGCCTTGTCCTCATCGTCGCGTATCGCATTGAGCGCCATGCCGAAGCGGGTCTGGTACAGCCAGCGCAGAAACAGGTAACAAACTATCGTAAGCAGCATGCACAGGCTGTAGAAGAAGAGGGAACGCGCGCCGGGCTCGCCGGGAAACACGGGCATCGAGATCCCGCCGCCGCCGCCGACATAGTTCCAGGACCCCGTCAGTTCCGCGGCTGCAAGCGCGGCGCCCAGCGTGCCGATCGCGAAGTAGGGTCCGCGCAGACCGAACAGTACCCAGCTCAGCACGGCCGCGACGACGACGCTGGCCAGCGCCGCGAATACCAGGCCCAGCGCAAGCCCGAGGTAATACTGCTGGTCGGTGAAATCGACCTTGATCGCGCCGAAGGCGGCGGTGTACTTGCCGACATCGTAGAACATGCCGATTTGCGTGATCGCGCAAATGTACATGCCAAAGCCGAAGAACAGGATGTTGCCCAGCGAGTTGTAGCCCATCTGCCCGCCGAGGACATCCCAGGTCAGCGCGAACAGGATCATGATCCACAGCATTGCGAACTGGAACACCAGCCCGGGGAACAACAGCGGCGCGACGATGCCGGAAACGAGGATGGCGCAGTGCAGGATCAGGGAGTTCTTGGTCATTGCAGTGCCTGACGGTGACGTTGCAGCAGCAGCCTGCGCCATACGAGCACCAGGACCAGCAGACCGACCACGGTCGCCTGCTGAAACTGCGCCCCGAGTACGAAACCGCTGTACTGCTCGATCGCGCCCAGGCCCAGGGCCATGACGATGACGCCGGGGAGATTGCCCAGCCCGGCGGCGGTCACGATGACGAATGCCCGCACCGAATAGGCGATGCCATAGAACGGCTGCAGCACCCAGATCATGGAAATCAGTACACCGGCCACGCCGCAGATCGCCGCGTTGAGCGAAAAGGTGAAGGCGTAAACACGCTCCGTGTCCACGCCCATCACCCGCGCGGCACGCGCATCCTGCGCCGTCGCCCGGATCGCCTGGCCCATGCGGCTGCGCTTCATGAACAGCACCAGCACCAGCGCCAGCACGCCGCACAGGACGAAGGAAATCATCCGGATATCGGTCACCGTGACCAGGCCGTCGAACAGTTCGCGCGTATTGAATCCGGATTCCGCGGTGCGCACCTCGGGCCCGAAGATCAGGTTCATCGACTGCTGCATCACGATGGCGAGCCCGAAGGTCGCCAGCAGGGACGTGAACAGTTCGCGCTGGATCACCCGGCTGATCACCAGCTTGTAGACGATCCAGCCGAAGGCGTACATCAGCACGGCTACGGGGATCACGGTAACAAGAGGATGTATGCCGTGCTTGGCAAGCTCGTAGCCCAGATAGCCGCCCAGCATGACGAAATCGCCCTGCGCGAGGTTCTTGACGTTGGTCACGCCCCAGACGAGTGCGAGCCCGTAGGCCGCCAGCGCGAATACCGCACCTACCAGCACGCCGTTCAGGAGCAGCTGCACGTTGAAAACCGGCGCAGCGACGAGTATTTGGAAGTTATCCAGCATGGCGATCGACGCGCGGGCCACGCGGGGCCCGCGCGCATCCTCGGTGAATTATCGCCCGCCTACTTGGCCGCGCGCGGATAGACCAGCTTGTGCGACGCCCATTTCGACGGCGCAACCACATTGTATTTGCCGTCCTGGATCTGGCGCAGCACCATGGGCTTGGAAATATTGTTGCCCGCCGGCCCGAACTTGATGTGGCCGTAGAAGGTATCCAGGTCCGTGGCGGCGAGGGTGTCGCGCAATTTCTCGGTGTCGAAGGACTGCGCGCGCTTGAACGCATCCGCCCAGATCAGCACCGCCGCGGAGCCCTGCGCGGCCTGGTACGGCACCGTTTCGTAGTCCTTATAGGTCTTCAGGAACAGGGTGTTGTACTGGATCGCCGTGCCGAAAACCGGATCCTTGTAGCTCAGCGTCTCCGCCCACTGGGTCGGACACAGGATGTCTTCGGCACCCTTCTTGAACTTTTCCACCAGGTCCGCGGATTCGCAATGGGTGAATGCGACCAGCGGAACGGCGATGTTCATCTCGTTGAGCTGGCGCGTCGCGGTGGTCGCGCCCTTGGTGTGGCCGGATACGACCAGCATATCGGGCTTGAGCGCCTTGATCTTGGTCATCGTCGCCGTCATGTCGCTCAGGTCGCGCGGCAGCTTGTCGTCGATGACGGCCTTCATGCCGTATTTCTTCATCTGGTCCAGAACGCCGGCGCGCACGTCTAGCGAAAACGGATCGTTCTCGAAGGCCATCGCCACCTTGACGTCGCCGGCTTTCTTGCCGTTTTTCTCCGCCACCTCGGCGGCGAGATCGATTGCGCTGGAGAGGTACTGCTCCGAGGTCGACAGCGCGGCAAACATGTAACGGTATCCCTGGGTGAAGAGCGAGCGCGATGCGCCTTCGGCCTCCACCATCGGGATCTTGTATTTCTCGGTCACCGGCGCGGCCGCCTTGGTGGTGCCCGAACTGTAGGGCCCGAGCACATACTTGATTCCGTCCTGGTTGATCAGGCGTTCGAGCAGCTGCGCAGTACGTGCCGGCGTGGATTCGTCGTCGTAGTATTTGACTTCCAGCTTGTAGGCTTTGCCGCCGACCGTGACCCCGCCCTGGTCGTTGACCATCTTGACCGCGAGATCATAGCCGTCCCTAGCGTTCTTGCCTTCCTGGGAGTATTTGCCGGTGATCGAGATGGCGGAGCCCAGAATGATCTTGTCGCCTTCCACCTTGGCGTAGGCGGACGTGCCGGCAAGCGTAGCTACACCCAGCGCCGCGCCGAACACCAGTGCGCGGGCAACGGCATTACCTTGGAATGATTGCTGCATGATTCCCTCCTTTTCGTTTGAATTGGCGTTTCAATTCGCTCCGACGGCGGGAAGACTGCCCCGCTGCCGTCCTGATCTCACGCTCTTGATGCGCTTATGCGCGCTGGAAATATACCGGGGCCCGGGTACCCCCTATCCGTGATGCCATCCCCGGTTACTTATGCACCATACAAATGATACAACGATTGGATCGCGTTTTGGGCAAAAAGGTTCTGCGCGTCGATCGGGCATGTCTGCATATGCCGCTATTGGCGCAGTTGTGCAGCGCGGCGCGCGCGGCCGCGAATGCCGCAGCGCATTCTTGCGCCGAATGTTTGACGGCGTCGCTCAAGCCTGCACGCGGAGCGCGGCAGTCAGATCGAAACCGGCCCGGGCGGCCGGGGCAGGCAGGGTTATCGAACCGGCGCTCCCGCGGCCAGTGCGCGCCTATTTCGCCGGCCGTGGCTTGGCCTTTTTCTTCTCCGCGCCCAACCGCAGGCTCACGTAGGCGCCGGGCGCGTTTTCGATCACCTGCAGTTTGCCGTCCCCGGGCACGCGCGCCGCGACTTTGACGCCGCCGTTTTTCTTGTCCATCCACGCCTGCCAGTCTCCCCACCAGGAGCCTTCGTGGCGCGTTGCCGTGCTCAGCCACTCGTCCGAATCCTGCGGAAATTCAGCGTTGGTCCAGTAGCAATACTTGTTCGCCGCAGGCGGGTTGACGATGCCGGCGATGTGGCCGGAGCCGCCGAGCACGAAGCGCACCTCTCCTGAGAGGACGCGCGCGCCCTTGTACACCGATTTCCACGGCGCAATGTGGTCTTCCGCGGTGGAAATGAAATACGCCGGAATCCTGATCTTGCTGATATCGATCGCCACCTTGTCCAGGGTGATGCCGCCCGGATCCTTCAGTTTATTGCCCAAATACATGTTGCGCAGGTAGAAGCTGTGCATTTTCGCCGGCATGCGCGTCGAATCCGAGTTCCAGTAGAGCAGGTCGAACGGGAACGGGTCCTTGCCCATCAGGTAGTTGTTCACCACGAATGACCAGATGAGATCGTTCGAGCGCAGCATGTTGAAGGTACCCGCCATCTCCGAGCCTTCGAGATAGCCGCGCTCGTTCATGCGCCGTTCCAGATTTTCCACCTGCTTCTCGTCGATGAATACCCCGAGTTCGCCGGGAATGGAGAAATCGAGCAGCGACACGAAGAAAGTCGCGCTGGCGACGCGCTTGTCCTTCTTCGCACTCATCACGCCGAGCGCCGCGCCGAGCAGGGTCCCGCCCAGGCAATAGCCGATCACGTTCACCTGTTTCTCGCCGGTCGCCTTCTCGATTGCGTCGAGCGCGTCGTTCGGACCCTGGTGCAGGTAATCCTCGAAACTCTTTCCGGCGTATTCCTTGCCCGGGTTGACCCAGGAAATCACGAACACCGTGTGCCCCTGGTCGACCGCCCACTTGATGAAGGAGTTCGACTCGCGCAGATCCAGAATGTAGTACTTGTTGATCCAGGGCGGGATGATCAGCAGCGGCTGCTTGTACACTTTTTTCGTGCTCGGCTGGTACTGGATCAGCTGCATCAGTTCGTTCTGGTACACCACCTGGCCCGGCGTGGTGGCGATGTTCTCGCCCATCCTGAACGCTTCGGGGTCGGTCATGCTAATTTGCAGTTGTCCGTCGCCGCGCTCGATGTCGCCGAGCAGGTTGTTCAGGCCGCGCAGCAGGTTCTGCCCGCCCGAGGACAGCGTTTCGCGCACCACTTCCGGGTTGGTCAGCGCAAAATTCGAAGGCGACAGCGCGTCGATGTACTGGCGCGTGAAAAAATCGACTTTCTTGCGCGCGTCGGCCGGCAGGTGTTCGACGTTCGACACCGCTTCGTGGATGTGGCGCGCCGCGATCAGGTAGGACTGTTTGACGTAATCGAACAGAAAATGGTTTTCCCAGTCTTCGTGGCGGAAACGATTGTCGCCCTTGCGCGGCACGGCGACCGGCTCGGCCTTCTGCCCCATCATCTGCATCACGCTGCTCTGCCACAGGCGCGTATAGTCCCAGAACATGTTCATCTGCACCTCGGCCATCTGCTGCGGCTTGGAGAGCATCAGCGCCGACAGGTCCATGAACGCCTGGCCGATGCCGAACTCGTCGGATACGGCCGTGTTCTGCGTTTCGGTCTGGCGCTTGAGATAATCAGCCATGATGCGGCTGGACCGCTCGGCCACCTCGGCGAATATCCGGGCTGAGTCGGTGCCCGTTGCGGCGGGCTTGGATTGCTGCTTGCTCATGGTGTCACTCCTTTGAATCTGTTTTCAAAATGAAGGCGTAGCGGCGGGAGCGCAACTGCGACGCTCCTTCCCTCCAGACCGACCCGCAGCGCGATTCATGTCGGAACGGGTTCTTTACGCAATGCGGCGTCCTGCAGATATCGGATTACGCCGTCGGCGTCGGTCGAACGCCTGAGCGAACCCTGGTAATAGAGGTAGTGCAAGTGCGCCATCGCCTCGCCCATGGCGAAGAATAACTGATGCGTGTCGAGTTCGCGCTGAAACAATGCCGGGATCGCCTCGAAGGCCGACAAAGGTTGCGCGCAGGCCTCATGCAGCTCCTCGAAGTGCTGACTGTGGTGTTCCTCCAGCTGCTCGACGCGCTCGCGCAAGCCGCGAAACGGCAGCCCGTGCGACGGCAGCACCAGGGTATCGGCCGGCAGCTCGGCATGGCGTTTGAGCGAGCGAAGAAACTGCTGCAGCGGGTTGCCCTCCGGGTCGATGGACCAGACGCTGATATTGGTGGAGATTTTCGGCAGCACCATGTCGCCCGAAATCAGCACGCCCAGTTCCGGGCTATACAACGCCGCGTGCTCGGGCGCATGGCCATAGCCCATGATGACGCGCCAGTTGCAGGCGCCGATGGCGATTTCGTCGCCGTCCATGATGCGCCGGTAGTTGTGCGGAAACGCCGGCACCGCCAGCCGGTAGCGGTTGCCGCGTACCGCCATCTTTTCCAGAGCCGCAGCGTCGAGGCCGTTCCTGCGGTACATACCGAGCAAATTGTCCGGGGTGTAGCCGGCGACACCCTCACGGATCGCATGGACGGTAAGGTACTCCGCCTGCGACATCCACAGCGTGGCGCCGAAACGCTGACAAAGCCAGTGCGCGAGGCCCGCGTGGTCCGGGTGGAAATGGGTGACCAGCACGCGCCGCGACCGCACCGGCCGGTCTTGCCCGCCCGGGAGCGTCGCGAAGATTTGCTCCCACAAGCCCTTGCTAGGATCGCTGGCAATACCGCAATCGACGATGGTCCAGCCTTCCCCGTCCTCCAGCAGCCACAGGTTGATGTGCTCCAGTGCGAACGGCAGCGGCATGCGCAGCCAACGCAGCCCCGGCGCGATCTCCAGGCTGGTGCCGGCGGCCGGCGCCGTGGCATGCGGATATTGCAGGATTTGCTGCGGGTCCATGTTTGAGTCGAGTCCGGCTTAGGCTAGAATGCAGCTACGCTTACTTGGCACGCTCCAAGAACTGCGATTTTCGCAAATAATTGCGATTCCCGCCATTTATGTTGCTGCGCAATATGAGCACCGCCCCCCGCCACCAGGAAGAAACGTACGGCATCAGCGACTTGGCGCGCGAATTCGATGTCACGCTGCGGGCGATCCGCTTCTACGAGGATCAGGGGCTGCTCGCGCCGCAGCGCTCGGGCAGCCGGCGCATCTATGGCAAACGCGACTATGTGCGCCTGAAACTGATCCTGCGCGGCAAGCGCCTGGGCCTGTCGCTGTCGGAAGTGGCCGCGATGTTCGATTTGTACGATACGGCGCGGGACGAAAAGCCGCAGCTGGCCCAATTCCTCGCCGCGCTGGCGCAGCGTCGCGAGCAACTCGAGCGGCAGCGCGCGGATATAGACGAAATGCTGGGTGAAATAGCGGCATTCGAGGCACAGAGCCGAAAAATCCTTGCCGCCAGCGGCAAAACGGGGCGCAAACTCCACCTGTCAGACTAACCGGATGAAGCCATGATCGACTTTCCCTCACTGCCCTTCGACCTCGGCGTAGAGATCGACATGCTGCGCGACACCGTGCGCGCTTTCGCGGTGAGCGAAATCGAACCGCGCGCGGCCGAAATCGACCGCGCCAACGAATTCCCCGCCGACCTGTGGCGCAAGCTCGGCGCGCTCGGCCTGCTCGGCGTCACCGTCGGCGAGGCGTACGGCGGCACCGCGATGGGATATCTCGCCCACATAGTCGCAATGGAGGAGATCAGCCGCGCCTCCGCCTCGGTCGGGCTTTCCTACGGCGCGCATTCCAATCTGTGCGTGAACCAGATCCACAGAAACGGCAGCGAGGCGCAGCGAGCGAAATACCTGCCCAAGCTGATATCCGGCGAACACGTAGGCGCGCTCGCCATGTCCGAACCCGGCGCCGGTTCGGACGTCGTGAGCATGCGGCTCAAAGCCGAATTCAAGAACGGCAAATTCGTGCTCAACGGCAACAAGATGTGGATCACCAATGGCCCCGACGCCGACGTCCTCGTGGTCTACGCCAAAACCGACGGCGCGGCCGGGCCGCGCGGCATCACCGCCTTCCTCATCGAAAAAGGATTCCCGGGCTTTTCCACCGCGCAGAAGCTGGACAAGCTGGGCATGCGCGGCTCCAACACCTGTGAATTGGTGTTCCGCGACTGCGAGGTGCCGGAAGACAACATCCTCGGCGGCATGGGTCGCGGCGTGAACGTGCTGATGAGCGGTCTGGACTATGAACGGGCGGTGCTATCCGGGGGGCCGCTGGGGATCATGGCGGCATGCATGGACGCGGTCATTCCCTATGTGCACGAACGCAAGCAGTTCGGCCAGCCCATAGGCGAATTCCAGCTGATGCAGGGCAAGCTGGCTGACATGTACACCACCATGAATGCCTGCCGCGCCTACGTCTACGCCGTGGGCAAGGCGCTGGACCGCGGCAATCTCAAGGGGGCCGGAGCCCGGAAGGATGCCGCCGGCGCCATCCTCTACGCGGCCGAGAAAGCCACCTGGATGGCGGGCGAGGCGATCCAGGCGCTGGGCGGCATGGGCTATATCAACGAAACCCCGACCGGGCGGCTGTGGCGCGACGCCAAGCTCTATGAGATCGGCGCCGGCACCTCGGAAATCCGCAGGATGCTCATCGGGCGCGAGCTGTTCGGCGAGACCAAGTGAGGCCGTCTGCGCCAGCGGCCGCTGTATATCCTCTATTTGATTGCTGAAAGGAGCCAACATGAACGATCCTATCGTCATCGTCTCTGCCGCACGCACGCCGATGGGCGCGTTCCAGGGAGAGTTGAAGCAGTTCGCCGCCGCCGAGCTGGGTGCGGCGGCCATCCGCGCCGCGGTCGAGCGTGCCGGGATCAGACCCGAGCAGGTGGACGAAGTCATCATGGGATGCGTACTGCCCGCGGGTCAGGGCCAGGCGCCCGCGCGCCAGGCGTCGCTGGGCGCCGGCCTGCCGCTTGCCGCGGGCTGCACCACCATCAACAAGATGTGCGGCTCGGGGATGAAGGCGGCTATGCTCGCGCACGACCTGCTTGCGGCGGGAAGCAACGACATCATGGTCGCCGGCGGCATGGAGTCCATGAGCAACGCGCCCTATCTGCTTGCAAAAGCGCGCGGCGGCTACCGCCTGGGCCACGGCCAGCTCATCGACCACATGTTCTACGACGGCCTCGAAGACGCCTACGACAAAGGCCGGCTGATGGGCAGTTTTGCCGAGGACTGCGCCGCCAAGTACGGCTTCACCCGGGAGCGACAGGACCAATTCGCGGTGGCTTCGCTAGAGCGCGCACAGGCGGCGAACAAGAACGGCGCCTTCGCCTGGGAAATCACGCCGATGAACCTGAAGCCTGGCAAGGACGAGCGCTTCATGGAAATGGACGAGTCGCCGTTCAAGGCGAATTTCGACAAGATACCCGTGCTCAAGCCCGCATTCAAAAAGGACGGCACCATCACTGCGGCCAATTCAAGCTCGATCTCCGATGGCGGCGCGGCGCTGGTGATGATGCGCCGCTCGACGGCGGAAAAACTCGGCGCGGCACCGCTGGCCATCGTCGTCGGCCACAGCACGCATGCGCAGGAACCCGGCTGGTTCACCACAGCACCGGTGGGCGCGATCAAAAAGCTTTACGACAAGACCGGCTGGAGCGCAGGCAAGGTGGATCTATATGAAATCAACGAAGCCTTCGCCGTCGTCACCATGGCGGCGATGCAGGAGCACGGGCTGGCGCACGAGAGGGTGAATATCCATGGCGGCGCATGCGCCCTGGGTCATCCGATCGGCGCATCCGGCGCGCGCATCCTGGTGACGCTGATCGGCGCCCTGCGCAAGACCGGAGGCAAGCGCGGCGTGGCCAGCCTGTGCATCGGCGGCGGCGAAGCCACGGCCATGGCGATCGAGCTGGCCTGAGCCATTCCGAGCGCAAAGAACAGCCTTCATGATCCTCAATCAGGAACAGCAGATGATCCGCGAATCGGTGCGCGCCTTCGCCGCCGAACGCCTCGCCCCGAATGCGCCGCGATGGGACCGCGATTGCGAGTTTCCGCGGGAGCAGCTCGCGGAAATGGCCGCGATGGGCCTGCTCGGCATCACCGTGCCGGAACTATGGGGCGGGGCGGGGCTGGACTATGTGTGCCTGGCAGTGGCTCTGGAGGAAATCGCGGCGGGCGATGGCGCGACCTCCACTATCGCCAGCGTCCAGGCCCTGGTCTGCAACATCGTCAACGGCTACGGCAACGGTGCGCAGAAAGAGGGCTTTCTCAAACCGCTGGCGCGCGGGGAGTCCCTGGGCTGTTTCTGCCTCACCGAACCGCATGTGGGCTCGGACGCCGCCGCAATCAGCACGCGCGCCGAGCGCCAGGGCGATCACTACGTCCTCAATGGCGTCAAGCAATTCATCACCAGCGGCAAGAATGCGGATGTGGCTGTGGTATTCGCCGTCACCGACAAAGCCGCGGGCAAGAAGGGCATCAGCGCCTTTATCGTGCCTACCGGCAGCCCGGGATATGTGGTCGCGCGCATTGAGGAAAAGCTGGGCCAGCACGCTTCCGACACCGCGCAGATCCTGCTGGAGAACTGCCGCGTGCCGGAAGCTAACCTGCTCGGGCCCGAAGGCATGGGCTATCGCATCGCGCTATCCAACCTCGAGGGCGGGCGCATCGGCATTGCGGCACAGTCGGTGGGCATGGCGCGGGCGGCGTTCGAGGCGGCGTTGAAGTACGCGCATGAACGCGTAAGTTTCGGCAAACCCATCATCGAGCACCAGGCCGTGAATTTCCGCCTCGCCGACATGGCCACACAGATCGAAGTGGCGCGGCAGATGGTGCTGCACGCCGCCACGCTGCGCGACGCCTCGCTGCCCTGCCTGAAGGAAGCCTCGATGGCCAAGCTGTTCGCCTCCGAAATGGCGGAGAAAGTGTGTTCGGATGCGATCCAGATCCACGGCGGCTACGGCTACGTCAGCGACTTTCCGGTGGAGCGTATCTATCGCGATGTGCGCGTAGCGCAGATCTACGAAGGCGCGAGCGACATCCAGCGCATGGTCATAGGACGGGCACTCGCCGGCGACTGAACCGCAAGCCGCCGCCAGGCGCTACACTACGTACTGCGGGGAATCCGCGCCGCCGCGAGCGCCATGCGCTTGCGGCGTCGCCGTCTACATCAAGGAGAGAAAGGCCCTATGAAAACCATGAGCATTCGACTGTTTCCCCTCGCTTTGCTGCTCGCCGTCGTACTTCAGGCCGGCGCAGCGCTGGCTGCCGACGCCCTGATCAAAACCGATATCGTGGTCGGCGAGGGGAAAGAGGCGGTAAGCGGAACGGTAGTGCAGGTCAACTACACCGGCTGGCTATACGACGCCAAGGCCGCGGACCAGCGCGGCGCGAAGTTCGACAGTTCGATCGGGCGCAGTCCTTTCAGCTTTCCGCTGGGCGCCGGCCGCGTAATCAAGGGCTGGGACCAGGGCGTGGCCGGGATGAAGGTCGGCGGCAAGCGCGTGCTGACCATACCGAGCGAGCTGGCCTACGGGCAACGCGGCGCAGGCGGCGTAATCCCGCCCAACGCTACTCTGATATTCGAAGTGGAACTGCTGGGCGTCAAATAGCGCGCCAGGAGCGGACATGACTGCAGCGATAGATTTCTACTTCGACTTTTCCTCGCCTTATGGCTATATCGCCAGCACCAGGATAGATGCCCTGGGCGCCAAATACGGGCGCGAAGTCGTCTGGCGGCCCTTCCTGCTCGGCGCCGCCATGAAAATCACCGGCGGCGCGCCGCTGCCGGGGATACCGCTCAAGGGGGATTACGCCAAGCGCGACTTTGCCCGGAGCGCCAAATTCTACGGCGTCGAGTACAAGCTGCCCTCCACTTTCCCGATATCCTCGCAAGCACCGGCGCGCGCTTTTTACTGGCTCAACCGCAGCGACCCTGAGCGGGCGAAGGCGCTGGTCAGGGCGCTGTATCGCGCGTACTTCGTCGATGACATCAACATCTCCAACCCCGAGGACAGCATCGCGGTGTGCGCCAAATTCGGCCTGGCCGCGGACGATGTGCGCGCCGCGATCAACGATGCGGCGATCAAGGAGCTGCTCAAGGCGGAGGTGGACCAGGCGATCGCCCGCGGCGCCTTCGGTTCGCCTTACATCATTGTCGATGGCGAAGCCTTTTGGGGCGTCGACCGCCTGGATCAGATCGAGAAGTGGCTCGCCAGCGGTGGCTGGAAATATTAGACCGGCAGCGGACAGGCCTATGAGCGTCGAAAAAATCAAAGTACGCACGGAAAGCGGCCAGACCATGGAGGTCGTGGTCTTGAACAAGCGCGCCAGCGGGATCGAAGTCGTGCTGGGCGAAGGCATACACAACGTCAAGTGCACGCTTAGCCCGACTCGCAACGGCCTCGCCTACGCCGGCAGCGTGATGGGGCGGGAACTGATTTACGAGCGCAGCCAGCGGCAGGTTCAGGCGGACATCGACCTGTTCAATCCCAGCTTGCGCAAATCCAGGTAACCCTGAATGCCGGAGGCGCGCATGCAGGCGGTAATATACGACCGCTTTGGCGACGACTCGGTGCTGGCGCTGCGCGAAACCACAGTGCCACAGGCCGCGCCCGGCGAAGTGCAGGTGCGCGTGCGCATGGCCGGGCTCAATCCAGTGGACTTCAAGCTGCGCAGCGGGATTCTACGCATGCTCGGGCGCCCCAAGCGTCCGGCGATCACGGGCAAGGATTTTGCCGGCGAAATCAGCGCGCTGGGCGCAGGCGTACAGGGCTATGCAGTGGGCCAGCGCGTATTCGGATCGGTCGATCCCCTGGGCGGGCGGGGTACTTGCTCGCAGTTCCTGGCAGTCCCGACCAAGCTGATCGCCCCGACCCCGGACGCGCTCAGCGACGAAGTCGCGGCGAGCCTGCCGGTCGCCTCGGGCACTGCCCTGCAATCGTTGGTCGATGTTGCCGGGCTTCGTGCCGGCCAGTCTGTCCTCATCAGCGGCGCCTCCGGTGCCGTGGGCGCGAGCGCGGTGCAAATCGCCCGCTGGATCGGCGCGCAAGTCACCGGCGTGTGCGGCACGGCCAATATCGACTACGTCTGCGCCTTGGGCGCGCAGCGCGTCATCGACTACAAGCGCGGGGACTGGCTGCAGCCGGGTCAGCATTTCGATGTGGTTTTCGATGCCGCCGCGGCGGCATCGTTCGCGCAGGCCCGGCCGATGTTGACGACCGAGGGCATCTATATCAACACCATGCCGCGCGCCGCGCTGTACTGGGCGGCGCTGCTCGCGCGGGCGAGCTCGCGTCAGCGCTGCGTACCTTTCATGCTCAAGACCGATACCGCATTGCTTGCGCGTCTGGCCAGACTCGCCGCCGAGAGCGTCATCGTGCCGCATATCCACGAGATCGTCGATCTGGCCCGGGTCGCGTCGGCGCAGCGCCGCATGCAGGAAGGGAAAGTGCACGGCAAGGTGTGCGTGCGCGTGGACGCCTGAGCGCCACCCCGCATCCGGATCTATTGCGCAGGCTTCAGCAACTGCGCGAACTCGCCGGCGAAACGCACTACGGCATCCCAATCGGTGTATTCGTAATCGCGCGAGGTGTCGGTCTCGCCGCCGCCCA
Organism: Burkholderiales bacterium; assembly: GCA_014860355.1. Lineage (GTDB taxonomy): Bacteria > Pseudomonadota > Gammaproteobacteria > Burkholderiales > SG8-39 > 2-12-FULL-64-23. The sequence goes on from JACZJV010000114.1 coordinate 29,355, forward strand.
AGCCTATGAATACGATCATCACGCGGCGCTTGATCGGGCCGTAGAGGCTGTACTTGACCGCACCGGCGATGCTGGCGACCAGCTGCGGTCTCCAGCCGGTCTTGCGCACAAATTTATCGATGTAGCGCTGCGCCGCCGCGGGTTTCGGGCGCGGGCCGCCCGCGCTCATGCTCACCGAGAAAAACGCGTTGGGCCGTGCGCAGATCGTGCCGTGTAGATTGCGTACCAGCGCGCGCAAAGAGGCCGGATGATGGCCGTAATGGATCGATGCGCCGACGATCACACCGTCATAGGCGGCCGGGTCCAGCTGCGCCGGGTCGGCATCGGCGGGCAGCAGTTCCACGCTGTGCCCTTTTTCGCGCAGGACGTGCGCCATGCGATCGGCAATGAGTTGCGTCTGGCCTTCGACGCTGGCGTAGAGCAGCAGGATGCGGGACATGGGCGCGGGTCTTAGGCTACTGGAACGATCGTGGATGGAATTTCACTGTCGCTGTACTCAGTGCGACGCTGGCGAAATGATGCGCGAGCGAGGCAGCGAAGTCAATTGCGAAACCGCGCGCCGGAAAGGGATCTTGAGCTGCCGGTGACGGGACGGAAACATCGGGTTGCCGAGCGGCAGTTTAGGATTGAAGTTTGCGTTCGGTAGCGCGATTTCATTACACCCTGAGCGTCTTCTGATTGCCGCTTACTCACTGACGCCCGTCACCTGCTGAAACTCCGGCCAGCGAGAGCTTGTTCTCACATGTTTCAGCGTGGCGCGCTCCCAACCTCGCCCAGGTCCCAGAAAATGCCGGCCATGATCTGCAGCGCCTCGCGCGCGATCGGCGCGAGCAGATGTTCGTTAGGCGCGTGCTGCGAGCACGACGCATAGGAATGCGGAATCCAAACCGTAGGCAGGCCGAGGACATCGGCGAACACGTCGTTCGGCAACGACCCGCCGAGGTTGGGCAGTATCGCCGGCGCGGCGCCGAGCGTGCGCGCGATCGAGGCAGCGGTCCATTTCACCCAGGGATGATCCGGAGCCAGGCGCGTCGCCGCGAAAAACCCATCTCGTGCCGGCGCCAGTTGCACCATTGCGTAGCCCTCGCTATCCAGGTGCCGGCGCAGCGCAGGCACGATGTCCGCCGGATCCACGCCCACCACATAGCGCAACTGGCAGTGTGCGCTCGCGCGCGGCGGGATCGCATTGACCGGCTTGTCCGGGTTGCCGGTGACAAAGGCGAGCACTTCGAAGCTGCACCAGCCGAACACACGCTCCGCCGGCGTGAGTCCCGGCTCGCCCCAGTCGGCGTCTATCGCCGGCCCGTCCGCGCCGCCCTCGATCACTAGGTCGGCGAGCGCCGCGCGCACCGCGGGCGTGAGCGAATCCGGCCGCCACTCGGGCACGCGAATAGCGCCCTTGGCGTCGGTGATCGAGGCGATCGCGTGCGCAAGCACGATGCCCGGATTCCTGAGCAGCCCGCCCCAGTTGCCCGAATGATGGCCGCCCGCGCGCAGGTCCACGGCGAGATCGAAGTTGAGCGCGCCGCGCGTGCCCAGGTAAATTGTGGCGCGCCCCGGTTGCAGCCGCGGTCCGTCGGAAGCGATGAGCAAGTCCGCGGCGAAGCGCTGTTTGTTTTGCTCGCACAGTTGCCTGAGCCCGGGCGAGCCGGTTTCCTCACCGGTCTCGATCAGCAGCTTGACGTTGTAGCCCAGATGAGCGCGCGTCTTCAGCACCGCCTCCAGCGCGCCCAGGTTGATGGTGTGCTGGCCCTTGTTGTCGGCGCTGCCGCGCCCGTAGATGCGTTCGCCTTCGCGCTGGAGCACCCAGGGATCCAGCCCCGCGCGCCACTGCTCCTCCTGCCCGCGGATCACATCGCCGTGCCCGTAGCTGAGCAGTGTAGTCAGCGCTGCGTTCTCGATGCGTTCGGCAAACAGGAACGGCCCACCCTTGTCCGCAGGATTGGCGAATAGGCTGCACTGAAAACCCAGGCGTTCCAGCCAGGGCTGCATTTCGGCCTCGAGGTAGGCCGAGAGTTCCGCGCCCCGCGCCGGGTTCTGGCTCTCGGTCTTGATCGCCACCCGCCGCGCGAGGTCGGTAAAGAACCCGCCCTCGTCGAAATAGCGCTCGGCTTGTTGAATCGCTGCGGCACGGCTCATTTGACTGCTCCCGAAATTGGGTTGCTCAGCTGCGGCCCTCGGGTGCGGTCACGTCGCGCACGCCGTCGCCGAGCAGATTGATGGCGAGCACCAGCGAAAACAGCGCCAGTCCCGGAATGGTGATCAGCCATGGGCTGAAGAACATATAGCCTTTCGCCTCCGAAATCATCAGCCCCCAGGAAGGCAGCGGCGGCTGCACGCCCAGGCCGAGGAAGGACAGCGCCGCTTCCAGCAAGATCGCGCTACCCATCTCCAGCGTCGCCACGACGATCAGATGACTGGAGACGTTCGGCAGCACCTCGCCCGCAATAATGCGCCAGGTGGGGCAGCCGATGGCGCGCGCCGCAGTGACATAGTCGAGGTTGCGCACCTGCTGTGTGGCGCTGCGCAGCACCACGGCGTAGCGCTCCCACTTCAGCAGGCCCAGCACCAGGATCACCATCCACAGCGAACTGCCGACCAAAGCCACCGTAGTGAGTGCGACCAGAATCACCGGCAGCGACAGGCGCACCGTAATCAGATAAGTCACGAAGAGGTCGGTACGCCCGCCGAAATAGCCGGCGACGATGCCGAGCACGGAGCCGATCACGCCCGAGATCAGCACCACCGCGAAACCGATCAGCAGTGAAATGCGCGAGCCGTAGATCGCCCGCGACAGGTAGTCGCGCCCGAGCATGTCGGTTCCGAGCGGATGGCTCCAGGTACCGGCTTCGTGCCAGACCGGCGGAATCAGCCGGCGCGCGAGGTCCTGCGCGAACGGGTCATGCGGCGCGAGCCAGGGCGCCGCCAGTGCCATCAACAGAACGAGTACGAGCACGCCGGCGCCGAGCAGCAGGCCCAGGTGCGCGCGTACGCGCCGGCGCAGCAGCTCGCCGGGTGAGGGGCCGGCGAGGGATTCCTCGAATGTCGCTTCCAGCGCGGCCGCGTGATTGCTCATGTATTCATCCGATGCGGATACGCGGATCCAGCCAGGCATTGGCAATGTCCGCGAGCAGGGTCAGCACGATGTACACCAGCGAGATCAGCAAGACCACCGCCTGCACCACCGGAAAATCGTTATGGCTGATGGCCTCCCAGGCGAGATAACCCAGGCCGTTCAGCGCGAATATGGTTTCGATCACCACCGAGCCTCCGAGCAGAAATCCCAGCTGCACTGCGGCCAGCGCCACCACCGGCGCCACCGCGTTGCGAAGCGCGTGCTTGAACAGTACGCTGGTGTTGCGCAGGCCTTTCGCGCGCGCGGTGCGGATGTAATCGGACTCGAGCACTTCGAGCATGCCCGAGCGAGTCAGGCGCATGATTGCAGGGGCGGCGTAGTAGCCCAGCGCGATCGCCGGCAGGATGAAATGCAGCCAGGTGTCGCCGCCGGATATCGGCAGCAATTGCAGCGTAACGCCGAACAGGTACATCAACAGCAGGGCGAACCAGAAAGACGGCATCGCCTGCCCGACCACGGCGATGGTCAGCGTGAGCCGGTCGATCCAGCTGTTGGGCTTCAGCGCCGCGATCACGCCCAGCGGGATCGACAGCGCGAGCGCAAAGCCGAGCGCGGATGCACCGAGGATCATGGTGGTGGGCATGCGCTGCAGCACCAGCGCCGCCACCGGCGTGCGGAAGTACAGTGAATCGCCGAAATTGCCCAGCGTCGCGCGGCCGAGCCACTCGAAGTACTGGACGGCAAGCGGCCGGTCGAAGCCGTACTGCGTGCGGATCGCATCGATGGTTTCCGCAGTCGCACCCTCGCCCGCCATGGCGGTGGCCACGTCGGTCGAGAGGTTGACGAGCAGAAAACACACCAGCGATACCGTCAGCGCCACTAGCAGCGCCAGCACCGCCCGTTTGAGCGCGTATTGCAGCATCGCGCGCTAGACGAGCGCCGCGCTCATTTCCAACGATACTCCCAGAAGCGCGGGATCTCGTCCGGGTAGGGCCGGAACTCCAGGTCCTTGGCGTAGGCGTAATACACCGGCAGCGAATACATCGGCACCGAGTAGGCCTGCTCTGCAATCTTCTTCAGCGCATTCTTGTAGGCCACCTTGCGCACCTCGGCCTTGACCGAAGTGTCGCCGACGTCGAGCAGATCGCGCACTTCCTGGTCGCGCGTAACATCATCGGCGAGGAATTTGAAATACACTGGCGTGCTCGCGGACACGTCGTTCACCGAGAACGAACCCCAGGTCTGGTGCGCGAAGCCGGCCTTGTGCTCGCGTATGGAGTCGCGCATCGCCGCGTACTGCATGAAACGCAGGTTCGCCCTGATGCCGACTGCGCGCAGGTAGCCGATCATCGCCTCGGTCTGCGGCCGCTCGCGGTAGGCGTACAGGTCGATTTCAAAGCCGTTCGGGTAGCCGGCCTCCTTGAGCAGCGCCTTGGCTTTCGCCGGATCGTAGTTATAACGCGGCGCGCCCTCGTCGGTGCAGCCGAACTGCGTCGGGAAACACTGCGTGTAGATCACGCGCGCCGATTCGCCGACCACGGTCTTGAGCATGGCCTCGCGGTTGATCGCGTGGCTGATGGCCTTGCGCACGCGTATGTCCTTCAGCACCGGCGTCGGCGTCTTCTCCCCCGAGGCCATGGTCAGGAACACGATGCGCATGGTTTCGCCCGATTTCACCTGCAGCGAGGGCACGGTCTTCAGTTGCTGCGCCTGATCGGGCGGCACGTTGAATATCCAATCCAGGCCACCCGCCATCAATTCCGCGGTCTGGGTGTTCTGATCGGGGACCAGGCGCAATTCCAGCGTTTCGATCTTGGGCTGCGGCTTGAGGCTTTCCTTGAAATAGTCGGGGTTGCGCTTCAGGCGCACCAGCCGCCCTGGCTGGGCTTCGACCACCATATAGGGTCCGGAGCCCACCGGATTCGCGCTCATGCCCTTGGGCCCGACCTTGGCGTAGTACTCGCCCGGGTACATCACCACCGGCCCGGCAAGGTATTCGAGCGCCGCGGGGAAAGGTTTTTTAAGGTGGATGCGGACCTTGAACTGCTCGACTTTCTCCGCCGATGCGATCCAGTTGACGTTCTGCTGCGTGGTCGACTTGTTCTCGGGCTTGGACACGAAGTTGAGGGTGTAAGCCACATCGTCGGCGTCGAACGCCTCGCCGTTATGGAATTTCACCCCTTTACGCAGGTCGAACTCCAGCGTCTTGTCGTCGATCCAGCGCCAGGCGGTGGCGAGCGAAGGTTTGTATTCATTGGTCTTCGGGTCGCGGTAGATAAGCGTGTCCCAGATGTGATGCGCCAGGATCACGCCTATGCGCACGTTGTTGAAATAGGCATCCAGGCTCTCGGGCACCTGGTTGGAAGCCCATTTGACCGAGTTGTCGCGCTTGCCGGCTTCCGCCGGCAGGGTGAAGGCGACGGCTGCGGCGAGCAGCGTGGTTTTCAGCAGGGTACGGTAGCCAGGCATGGTCCGGTTCTCCTCGAAATGACAACAGATTTGACGAAGACTACTTTACTCCATTGGCGTACAGATGGCACTCGACCCGGCCGCGCGCATCGGCGAGCGCGGTCGGTGCGCGCTCGCGGCAGACCGGCATCGCCTCCCCGCAACGCGGGTGAAAGGTGCAACCCGGCGGCGGATCGACCGGATTCGGATAGCTTACGCCGAGGTGCGTGTCCGGGACACCGAGGCCGGGCTCGGGCGTGAGCACGGACGCAAGCAGCGCGCGCGTATACGGGTGCCGCGGCGCGCGAAACAGGGCTGCGGTGTCCGCCTCCTCGACGATGCGCCCCAGGTACATGACCGCCACGCGCGTCGCAATATGCTCGACTACCGCGAGGTTGTGGCTGATCAGCAGATAGGTGAGATCGAACTCGCGCCGCATGTCTTCGAGCAGGTTCAGAATCTGCGATTGCACCGAAACGTCCAGCGCCGAAGTCGGTTCGTCGCAGATGATGATCTCGGGCCGCATCACCAGCGCGCGCGCGACCGCGACGCGCTGGCGCTGGCCGCCCGAGAGCTGGTTAGGGTAACTGTGAAAAAAGCGCGCCGGCAGCCCCACGCGCTCCATCGTCTCCTGCACCCGCTTGCGCTGCGCCCCGGCATCGGCTTCGATGCCGTGCACCGCCAGCGGCAGGCCCACGATCGCGCCCACGGTCTTGCGCGGATTGAGCGAGGAATACGGGTCCTGAAAGATCGGCTGCACGCGCCGCGCCAGATCGCGCGTGCTGGTCGCGGCCAGCGGCCGGCCTTCGAGCCGGATCTCCCCCGAGCTCACCGCCAGCAGGCCCAGCAGCATCCGGCCCAGCGTCGATTTGCCGCAGCCGGATTCGCCCACCAGACCGAGTACCTCGCCACGGCGCAGCTGCAGCGATACCCCGTTGACCGCATGCAGGGTACGCGATCCACGAAACAGCCCCGCGCTCACGGTAAAGCGCCGATGCACCTCCACCAGTTCGAGCAGAGTCTCGCTCATGTCGCCGCCAGTCTGCAGCGCAGGCGCTGGCCGCCAGAGAGCTCGCGCAGCTCGAACGCGCGCGTGGCGCATGCGTCCTCTGCCTCGCTGCAGCGATTGCGGAACTGGCAGCCATGCAGCGCGCCTATCGGCGGGCTCACCACGCCGGGGATGGTGCCCAGGCGCTCGCCCGGCGCGAGGCGTCCCGGCACCGGGATGCAATCGAGCAGGCCGCGCGTGTACGGATGCGAGGGATGACTGAACAGGCGCGCCACCGGCCCCTGCTCGACGATCTCGCCGGCGTACATCACCGCGACCCGGTCGGCCACGCGCGCGACGATGCCGAGGTCGTGGGTGATGAGTATCAGGCCCATGCCGAATTCGCGCTGCAGTTCCTTCAGGAGATGCAGGATCTGCGCCTGCACCGTCACATCGAGCGCGGTGGTCGGCTCATCGGCGATCATCAGCGCGGGTTCGCACATCAGCGCCATCGCGATCATCACGCGCTGGCGCAGGCCGCCGGAGAGCTGGTGCGGGTACTGCCCCAGGCGGCTCGTCGCACCGGTGATGCCCACGCGCTCGAGCAGGTGCAGCGCGCGTTCGCGCGCCAACGCCGTGGATCCGCCGCGATGGCGCAGCCAGCCTTCCTCCAGTTGGTTGCCGATCGACCAGGACGGATTGAGCGAAGTCATCGGCTCCTGAAAGATCATCGCAATGCGATTGCCCCGCAGATCGCCCATGCGCCGCTCGCCCGCCCGCTGCAGATCCTCGCCGGCGAAACTGAAACGCGACAGGGAGCGGCGCGCCGCGCGCGGCAGTAAACCCATGAGCGCGAGTGCGGAGAGCGACTTGCCGCAGCCGGATTCGCCCACCAGGCACAGGGTTTCGCCGGCTTCGAGCGCAAGGTCCACGCCGCGCACGGCGTGCAGCATACCCATCGGAGTCGGGATGTCGACGCGCAGACCTTCGACCTGCAACAGCGCGCTCACCAGAGGCCGGCTTCCACTATTATCGTTTCCTCACGCTCGGTACAAACGATCAATCTCGGCGCAGCGTCCGCAGAGTTCTCCGCCATTGCATTCCATACGGACCAACGCCAAATTATAACCCGCGCTTAGGTCCGTATTTCAGTTGACTCAAGACCATGACTCAAGACCAGGTGCAGGCGCTCACGCCGGCGCGTAACATGTGTGCCTGGTCGTAAAACGAAGGAGCAAGCATGGCCTTGATCGCCGTCGGCGGTTTCCAGCACGAGACCAACACCTTTGCTCCGACCAAGGCCGATTACGGCGCGTTTGAGGTCGGCGCCGGCCGGCCCGGAATACAATTCGGCGCCGCGATCGCGACCGCGGTGGCAGGGGCCAACATTCCGGCGGCGGGTGCGCTCGATGCCCTGCATGCGCTGGGGCACAGGACCGTGGGGCTCGTCTGGGCCGCGGCCTCGCCTTCGGCACAGGTCACGCAGGACGCCTATGAGCGCATCGCGGGTGAGATCGTGCGGCGGCTGGCCGAGGCCGGTCCGGTAGACGGCGTGTATCTCGATCTGCACGGCGCCATGGTGGCCGAGCACTTCGATGACGGCGAGGGCGAATTGCTCGCGCGCGTGCGCAAGGTCGTCGGCGACCGCATCCCCGTCGTCGCGAGTCTGGATCTGCATGCCAACGTCACGCGCGCGATGATCGCCCGGGCCGATGGCCTGGTCGCCTACCGTACTTATCCCCACGTTGACATGGCCGAAACCGGGCAGCGCGCGGCGCAGTTGCTCGATGCCACTCTGAAGCGCGGCCGGCCCATGGCCAAAGCCTGGAAGACGTTCGATTACCTCAGCTCTCTTCCGTCGCAGTGTTCCTTGATCGAGCCATGCAAGGGCCTGTACCAGGCGCTCGAGCGCATCGAACAGCAGCCGGGCCTGTGCTTGTCCTTTGCACCCGGCTTTCCGATGGCCGATTTTGCCGAATGCGGCATGACGGTGTTCGGCTACGGCACCGACGAGGCGAAGGCGCGCGCCGCCGTGGCGCGCCTGGCGGGCGCAGTTGCGGATGCCGAAAAGGATTTTGCCCTTGAATTGTTCTCGCCTGAAGACGCGGTCAGGCGAGCGATGCAGCGCGGCGAACCGGGGGCGCCAGTGGTGCTCGCCGATACCCAGGACAATCCGGGCGCAGGCGGCAACGGCGACACCACCGGACTGCTCGCCGCGATGCTCCGGCTGCGCGCCAATGACGCTGTGCTGGGGATGCTGATCGATCCGCACTCGGCCAAAGCGGCGCATGCGCTCGGACGCGGACATACGGCGCGTTTCGCGCTGGGCGAAATCTCCGGGGTTCCAGGCCATGTGCCGCTCGCGGGTGAATTCACGGTGGAAGCGCTGGGTGACGGTAGTTTCACCGGCACCGGTCCCTTCCAACGCGGCTTGCGCCTGAATCTGGGTCCAATGGCGCTGCTGCGCAGCCGCGAGGCGCCGGGCGTGCGCGTGGTGCTGGCCTCAAAAAAATGCCAGGCGGCCGATCAGGAAATGTTCCGCCATCTTGGGGTCGAGCCGAAAACGCAACGTCTGATCGCGCTCAAGAGCTCAGTGCATTTTCGCGCCGACTTCCAGCCCATCGCGAAAGAAGTGCTGGTCGTGCGCGCGCCGGGTCCGGCGCTGGCCGACCCGGGCGAATTCCGCTGGACGAAGCTGCGCCATGGCCTGCGCCTGCGCCCGCTCGGCCCGGCGTTTGCCGGAGCAAGCGCGCCGCCAAACGCTACGTAATCGCGCGTACTGTAAAGCTCGTCCGGAGCGCTCCTACGACCGGCGCCGCGCTTGTCGCGCAGACGACTCAGGCAGGGCGAGAGGTCCGTTTTTCAATATTCGAACCGTCACTCCCGACCCACAGCCGTCTCTGGCAAGGATGGGAAGCGGTCATTGGCCGCGGGGGCTGGAATAACAAAGTCAGCCGATTGCAATGCAAAACAACAATTTCGGTTGGGTTAAAGCTACGCAACAGGTGAGCAGTCGTTTGAGGGCAGGTTGTAGCCATTTGCGGTTCTACGATTGGGACGGATTTGGACGGAAATGCTGGCCACTCGAGTTGCTGCTGACTTGGGATACTGCCGGCAAACGACAATTATGGTTTCGGGTCATGGAATCGAGTTTGGCGAATTGACGACTACCTAAGCTGAGGATACAGTTCTCCTGAGCAATAGACATTGTGAATCTTCTGAATCCTATGATGCCATTCGAGAAATCGTAGCGTCGCGCTGATATTCAGGAGCCATTGTGGGCGAAGATTGGAAGGTTCTCACGACGCTTAAGTTCGATTGCGCACGCACAGGCTGCCGGATTCAGCCAGTCGCGCCCTTAACGCTTATTCTGACTGGAACCGGTGGCTTTGATAAGGTGCGGGCGCGACGGCGAATCGGCTTAGTTCCGCTGTCCGACATATGCAATGTATCGTGACTCGCGTAGAACTGCTCAGCGTGACGGTTTGTAAGTGGCTGCGAGGGCGGTATCAGTGAGCCGTCTGACCGTCGATCACGTGGTTATCATCGTGCGTGATCTGCCCTGCGCTGTAAGGGATTTTGCAAATCTTGGTTTCAGCGTTTCGCAAGGCGGCGTACATGAAGGCGGCCTAAGCCACAATGCATTGATTCTCCTGGAAGACGGAAGCTATCTCGAACTCTTCGCTCCAGTCAGACCGTTGACTATGACACTCCTGGTATTAATGGACAAATTGGGTGTCCTGGGCGGGATCACCTCTAAACGGACTTCGATCGTTCGACGCTTTCTCGAGCACGTTGCCAGAGGTGAAGGAATCGCAGATATTGCTCTGCTGACGGATTCCCTGGACGAACAACTCGAGTCGGCTCGCCGGAATGGGTTGCCTATGGATAAACCTTTGCTCGGAAGTCGCATTCGTCCCGATGGCCAGGAATCGAAGTGGCGATTCGGCGTCCCCATGATGAACGGTCTACCATTCCTGATCGAAGATCTGACCCCTCGAATGCTTCGGGTGCCAGAGAATGCCGCACGGCGGCATGCAAACGGCGTTTCCGGTATTGCGCGCATCGATGTGGAAGTTTCGGATCGAGTGCAGGCGAACGCGAATTGCTGCGCGCTACTAGGCCTTTCTTGTGATACCGAGCCGCGTCAAGTTGATGCATCTAAAGCTGCTCTATATTTTCGCGTAAGCGGTGTTGACTTGGCGCTAGTAGAATGTACCGACGACGAGTGGACAGGCCGCGGATCCTCAGCAAAGACAAGACCGGGCCAGATTTCCCTTAGATTGCGTACAACGGACAAGGCAAACGTTGGCCCGCTAGATTCGCGTCAAACGCATAACGCCAGAATCGAACTGGTCTCTGCATGATGCCGGGTATCGACCACACCAGCAATGCCGGGCCTAACGGAGCAAAGCGAATCGCGATATATGCCATGGATAAAGGCACGCGGCTCGCGTCGCCAGCGTCCCAGTACGCGTACTATCCCCATATCGTCATCGAGAACGCCGACCAGAGTCGCCTAGCGCTGGCTTGATGACGACCAGCCCTGCCGTCTGGTGCAATTCACGCCAAGCTCACGTTCAAACGAAGCGTATTGTCACTTGGGTCAACCTACTTGCCGAAAACATGACGTCCAACATAGTCCGGAGACTGGATATTGAACGACAGCTCGAGCGGCTGGTCATGGCCGGTTATACCTGCTGACGGCCGCCGCCCACTGCAATTTTTGGCCAGCGGCTGCATTTCAAAAACGCGAGATGTCACTCGCGACCCCGAGCTGCCGGTGGCGGAAATGCAAAGCTGTCATTCGCCGCGCGTACCAAGAAATGGGAAGCGGCCGCTCGCAACGCAAGATTCTCGAACTGATAACCTAAAGATGTCACCCAGCTTGTTAGCGGCTTTATCTGAACAGAAACGGGACTTCCGAGGCTTAGGGAATTGGCATCGACGCTTTCTTTGGATGTAGCAGCGCCATGTTGAGATATTTCAGATACCAGAGTCCCGGAGTGTAATTTGCGCGATCCCGCCGCGCGAGGAATTTGGCCAGATCGAAGTAATTCACATAATCCGCGACTGTCTCGACATCGAACACCTCGTTGCCGCGAATATCGGAAACAATCGATTTGGACGCATGAGCATAGGCCCAGGGGGTGCAGGTGTTTACCTCAAGCACGTTTGGCGCAAGAAAAAACAGATTAGGTGCATCCAGGGAGCGAAACAGAGCCCCGCAGCGTCGTCCGAGATCTTCCAGCCGCGTAAGGCGCGACAATGTCGGAATGTCAAAGTAAGTGAGGTCCAATTCGTAGCCGGTTCCCCAAAGAATCAACTGCACATCGACGCGTTGCCCGTCCGACAGATGCACTGTCCCATTATCGATTCGGGAGATTACACCGCGGTGTCTTTCAATCCGATTGAAGTTGTTGATCATGTCCCGACGACCGGGTATGAGCTGATGGTGGCGAAGATCCAATTCGTAATCTGGAATGATTTCTTCCAGGCCCGCTTTGCGGTAGCGCACGCGCAAGTCCTGATTGACCAACTGGTTTGTCTTGGCGACGGAAATTCCCAACATCTGTTGTCGACCCAGCATGCGCACGTCAGTCGCATAATGTTTTTGTTTCCGCGTCGGGCGCATCCACTTGGTCGAGCGGTAGACCCACACCACGCGTCTTGCATTGTGCTGGAAACAGAGATCGAGCAAATCGTAGGCAGATGCACCTCCGCCCACTACCACAATGTCGCGGCCCGTGAGTTCACCGGGGTCTTTGAATTTAGACGAGTGGAATTCGCGGACTCCGGGCCGAGTTCTTTCGACTTGCGGGATGTATGCCCGGTTGTGCCCGCCAGTCGCGGCTACCAAATGGCGACAGTGATAGCTCCGGGCGGCGGTAGAAACCTGCCAGCCGTCCGCGGCATAGCGCGCGGAGGTAACGTTGGCATTCAAATGAATCAGGCTGGACAGTTGGAAGCGATCGACCCAAGCCTGAATATTGGCGCAAATACTGGCCTGGTCTTCACCGGCGATCGGCAGATCGCCCAAGGTCCAGTCCTCTTTCGGAAACTGGATATCCTGCCAGGCTGGAAGATCGCGCCAAATGCCGCCGACCGCGCCGCTACGTTCTATCAGTACCGCGTGCAAACCGGCATCCTTGGCGTACTTGAGGCAGATTACGCCGCCGATGCCGCCGCCGATGATGACCAGGTCCAGGCGTTCCAAATCGTTCATTTGCGCCACCTCAGCAGAGTTTGTGCAGCTGTACGATAATTTCAGGCCTCCCGTACCGGTTAGTTCGAATGTCCGCAAGATTTGACCGATCGGCCTTTTGTGTTCTGGTTTGCGCGGCTGGAGGAGGACTGTGGATGCATTGTCGGACGCGTTGAGAGGGTTTCGCTTTTCCGGGGCAATCTTTCTCGATGCCGAACTTACGCGCCCCTGGGCAGTGGTGACCCCCTCGTCTGCGGACATCGCCGACGCCTTAGCGGTCCGCGCGGACCATGTCATCCCTTATCACCTGGTGACCGAGGGAGAGTGCACCGTGACAATTCCGGGACAGGCGCCGGTGCGCCTGACCGGCGGCGAAATTGTCATGATTCCGCATGGAAATGTGCATACGCTCGCCAGCCAGGTCGACGTTCCGCCCATCCAGTTACCGCGTGAATTCGTTGACAGCGTATTGAAGCGCCGCAGCATTCTTCCGATACGCCATGGCGGCGGAGGCGGCACTACAAGAATGCTGTGCGGCTTTTTTGCCGTGGACCGTTGGTATGCGCAGCACCTGGTAAAGGGACTCCCGCCTCTAGTGTCTGCCCACGTCGGCAGCGACGGAGGTCAGCAATTGCTCGCGGCAGTAGCACGCCGTTCGATCGAAGAATCCAAAGCGGGCGGTCCGGGCAGCGATGCCTTGGTCTGCCGCCTTTCGGAAGTCCTTTTCCTCGATGCGCTACGCCTTATAGTCAAGGATGCCCAAGTGCCTGTGATGGGATGGCTCGCCGGCCTGCGCGACCCGCACATTCGCCATGCCCTGTCGCTTATCCACGCGCGTTCGCAACAGCAATGGAGCATTCAGACTCTGGCCAACGACTGCGGGATGTCGCGGTCAAGTTTTGTCGAAAAGTTCTCCGCCCTGATCGGCTCGCCTCCGATGAAATATCTGGCGCAGTGGCGTATGACTCTGGCTGCCCGCGATTTAAGCGAGCGGGATACCACGGTCATGGAAGTGGCCGATCGGTACGGCTACAGCTCCGAAGCGTCATTTACGCGGGCGTTCCGAAGGGCATTCAATATTCCGCCTGCCACGTTCCGCCGTTCGCAACTTAGAAACCGTGACCAATGAGGAAAAGCACAACCAGGTCAGTATCCAAAAATGGTGACCGCTTCCGCGTGTCCACCCCGAACGAACGGCAGGATTGGAGAAGAAATGCCAGCGGCTCTTCCTGGCCGATAGTGTGAATTTGCAGTCGGGCCCGTAACCGGCCAGTCGCGGACTTCTACCTGTTGCAAGACGCAAAGACCGACGAGTAGGTGCAAGCCCTGCTTCCAGCCCGTTTTCACCATTTCCGCGACCAAGGTAGGTGTGGACGATGAGCGGTCTTGCGCGGACGTTATAGCCGGTTCCCGGTAGTGTCCGGTTTCGCCGCCGTTGGGCAGCGCGCCGGTTGCTATAATGGGTTTTTCGGGCACGCCCCAGCGCCAGGCGCGCCGATCCCACTCCTTCCGCCACCTGCCATGAGCACACTGAAAACCAGCCTCAACGCGCGCTCCGCCGAGTTCCGGGCCAACGCGGACGCGATGTCGGCGCTGGTCGAGGACCTGCGCGCCAAGATCGACCAGGTCGCTGCCGGCGGCGGAGAGGCCGCGCGCGCCAAGCATGTGGCGCGAGGGAAGCTCCTGCCGCGCGAGCGCGTGCGCACCCTGCTCGATGCGGGCTCGCCCTTTCTCGAACTGTCGCAACTCGCCGCGCTCGACATGTACGACAATGAAGCGCCCTGCGCCGGCATCATCACCGGCATCGGCCGCGTGCTGGGCCAGGAATGCATGGTGGTGGTGAACGACGCAACGGTAAAAGGCGGCACCTACTTCCCGATGACGGTGAAAAAACATTTGCGCGCGCAGGAGATCGCGGCGCAGAACAAGCTGCCCTGCATCTACCTGGTGGATTCGGGCGGCGCCAACCTGCCCACCTGGGAAGAAGTGTTTCCGGACCGCGAACACTTCGGCCGCATTTTCTACAACCAGGCCAATATGTCGGCCGCGGGGATCCCGCAGATCGCCGTAGTGATGGGCTCGTGCACCGCAGGCGGCGCGTATGTGCCGGCGATGTCCGACGAGGCCATCATCGTCAAGGAACAAGGCACGATCTTCCTGGGCGGGCCGCCGCTGGTCAAGGCCGCGACCGGAGAGGTGGTCACGCCGGAGGAACTCGGCGGCGCCGAGGTGCACACGCGCCAGTCCGGCGTGGCCGATCATTACGCCGTAAATGATGCGCACGCACTTTCGATTGCACGCACCATCGTCGGCAATCTCAACCGGGTGAAGCGGGTGAGCACGGTGCTGCGCGAACCGCGCGAACCGCTGTATCCGACCGAAGAGCTGCGCGGCGTCATCCCAGCCGATACGCGCAAACCCTACGACGTGCGCGAGGTGATCGCGCGTATCGTCGACGGCAGCGAACTCGACGAGTTCAAGCAGAACTACGGCACCACGCTGGTGACCGGATTCGCCCATGTCTACGGCTATCCGATAGGCATCGTCGCCAACAACGGCATCCTGTTCTCCGAATCGGCGCTGAAGGCCGCGCACTTCATCGAGCTGTGTTCGCAGCGCGGCATTCCGCTATTGTTCCTGCAGAACATCACCGGCTTCATGGTCGGCAAGAAATACGAAACCAGCGGCATCGCCCGCGACGGCGCCAAGATGGTCACCGCCGTGTCCTGCGCGCGCGTGCCCAAGTTCACCATGATCATCGGCGGCAGCTACGGCGCCGGCAACTACGGCATGTGCGGCCGCGCCTACTCGCCGCGCTTCCTGTGGATGTGGCCGAACGCGCGCGTGTCTGTGATGGGCGGTGCGCAGGCGGCGTCCGTGCTCGCCACGGTCAAGCGCGACGGCATCGAGGCCAAGGGCGGCAGCTGGAGCAAGGAAGAAGAAGAGGCGTTCAAGCAGCCCATCCTGGAACAGTACGACCGCAACGGCCATCCCTACTACGCGAGTGCGCGCCTGTGGGACGACGGCGTGATCGCACCGGAGGACACGCGCAGGGTGCTGGGCCTGGCGCTCTCCGCTTCACTCAACGCGCCGATCGAAGCGACGCGCTTCGGCGTGTTCCGCATGTAAAGCCGGCTATGAGGACCGAAACATGAATTACGAAACGCTGCAGGTGGAAGTGGACGAAGGCGTAGCCACGATCCGCATGAACCGTCCGCAGGTGCGCAACGCCTTCAACGAAGCCATGATCGAGGAGCTGGCGGGCGCATTCCTGGCCGCCGACGCGAATGCCGCGGTGCGCGCCGTGGTGCTCGCCGGCGCGGGGCCGGCGTTCTGCGCCGGCGCGGATCTCAACTGGATGAAAAAAATGTCCGGCTACGGTCCGGAGGAGAATCGCGCCGACGCGATGAACCTTGCAGTGACGCTGAACACGATCTACATGATGAACAAACCGACTGTAGCGCGCGTGCACGGCGCAGCGTTTGCCGGCGGCATGGGTCTGGTCGCGGCCTGCGACATAGCGATCGCGGCCGAAGAGGCTGAATTCTGCCTGACCGAAGTCAAGATCGGGCTGACCCCCGCCAACATCAGCCCCTACGTCGTCGCCGCCATGGGCGAACGCCAGGCGCGCCGCTATTTCCTGACCGCCGAACGCTTCAATGCCGCCGAAGCCCTGCGCATCGGCCTGGTCCATCGCGTGACGCCGGCCTCACAGCTCGACGCCGGCGTAGACGCCTTGATCGCGCATCTGCTGGCCGCGAGCCCGGCCGCGATCGCTGCGAGCAAGGAACTGATACGGTACGTAGCGCATGGCGCCATAGGCGAGGAGACGATGGCCGGCACCGCCGAGCGCATCGCGGCTGCGCGTGCCTCCAACGACGGCAAGGAGGGCATACGCTCCTTCCTCGAAAAGCGCAAACCGTCCTGGACTCAGGCCAAGTAAGCGTGTTCAAGAAAATACTCATCGCCAACCGCGGCGAAATCGCCTGCCGCGTGATCCGCACCGCGCGCCGCCTGGGCGTGAAAACCGTGGCCGTGTATTCCGAGGCCGACGCGGACGCGCGCCACGTAGCCCTTGCCGACGAGGCCTATTGCATCGGGCCGGCCGCAGCCAGGGACAGCTATCTGCGCGGCGACAAAATCGTGGAGGCTGCGACCCTGTGCGGCGCCGAGGCCATCCACCCCGGCTACGGCTTCCTGTCGGAGAATGCGGATTTCGCCGAGGCCTGCAAGAAGTCCGGCCTGGTGTTCATCGGACCGCCGCCCGCGGCGATCCGCGCCATGGGCAGCAAGAGCGCGGCCAAGGACATCATGGGACGCGCCGGCGTGCCGCTGGTGCCCGGCTATCACGGCGATGCACAGGATGGCGACTTGCTCAAGAGCGAGGCGGACAAGATCGGCTATCCGGTGTTGATCAAGGCCTCGGCCGGCGGCGGCGGCAAGGGCATGCGCATCGTCGGCAAGGCGGCCGATTTCGCCGACGCGCTCGCCTCCTGCCAGCGTGAATCCAAATCCAGCTTCGGCGACGAGCGCGTGCTGCTGGAAAAGTATCTCTCGCGCCCGCGCCACATCGAAATTCAGGTATTTGCCGACACCCAGGGCGACGCGCTGTACCTGTTCGAGCGCGACTGCTCGGTACAGCGGCGCCACCAGAAGGTACTCGAGGAAGCGCCGGCGCCGGGCCTGAGTCAGGCGCGGCGCAATGCCATGGGCGAGGCGGCGGTCGCGGCGGCCAGGGCGATCGGCTACGTCGGCGCGGGAACGGTTGAGTTCATCGCCGAGCCCGGCGACGGGAAGAATGCCGGCACCTTCTATTTCATGGAAATGAATACGCGGCTGCAGGTCGAGCACCCGGTGACCGAAATGATCACCGGGCTGGACCTGGTCGAATGGCAGCTGCGCGTGGCCTGCGGCGAACCGCTGCCGCGCACCCAGGACGAGCTCGCCATCAGCGGCCACGCCCTGGAAGCACGCATCTATGCCGAGGATCCGGCAAAGAACTTCCTGCCCTCGACCGGGCGCATCACGCACCTGGCTATGCCACCCGAGTCGCGCCATGTGCGCATCGACACCGGCGTGCGCGCGGGCGACGCGATCACGCCGTTCTACGATCCGATGATTGCCAAGCTGATCGTGTGGGATACCGACCGGCGCGCGGCGCTCGCGCGCATGCGCCGCGCGCTGGAGCAATTCCAGGTCGTCGGCGTCACCACCAATACCGAGTTCCTAGCGCGGCTCATTGCCTGCGAGGCCTTCGCCACGGCGGATCTGGATACCGGCCTGATCGAGCGCAACAGCGCCGAGCTCATGAGTACTCCGCCACTCGCCGGCGACGAGGTGCTGGCGCTCGCGGCGCTGGCGGAACTGCTGGCTATCGAGCGCCGCGCAAAGGAGCGCGCGGCGGGTTCGGGCGACCCGTGCTCGCCCTGGGGCAGCTGCGACGGCTGGCGCCTGAACCAGGACAACCATCACATACTGGTATTCAGGCAGGGTGAGCACGAACAGGCGGTTACGGCGCACTACCGTCCCGGCCGCTTCGAGCTCGAGCTGCCCGGCGGCAGGCATACCCTCACCGGTGCCTGGCAGCCCGATGGCAGTCTCACGGCCTGGCTGGAAGACGCGGTGTTGCAGGCAAACGTGGTGATGACGGGACCCATGCTGGACGTGTTTTTCCGCGGCGCGCGCTACCGGCTGGAGCTGCACGATCCGGCTCTGCACGAAGTCGAGAGCGACGCGCACGGCGGCAACCTGGCCGCGCCGATGCCGGGAAAGATCATTGCAGTGCTGACCAGGAACGGCGCCAAGGTGGAGAAAGGCACGCCGCTGGTCATACTGGAAGCGATGAAAATGGAGCACACCATCATCGCCCCGGGGCGCGGCACCGTGACGGAAATCCATTACCAGGTCGGCGAGCAGGTCGCGGAAGGCGCAGAGCTGCTCGGATTCGAGCTGGATAAGGCCTAAGGAATCGCGATCAGATGACGCTGCCGAAAAAAGTACGCATAGTCGAAGTCGGCCCGCGCGACGGTCTGCAGAACGAGCCTGGCGCGGTGAGCGCCGCGGTCAAGATCGAGCTGATCAACCGCCTCGCCGACGCCGGCCTGCCGGCGATCGAGGCCACCGCCTTCGTCTCGGCCAAATGGGTTCCGCAAATGGCGGACAATGCCGTAGTCATGGCCGGCATCCGCAAGAAGCCGGGTGTCGCCTACCCTGTCCTGGTGCCCAACCTGAAAGGCTTCGAGGCTGCGCTCTCGGCGGGCGCCAGGGAGGTCGCCGTATTCGGCGCCGCATCCGAAGCGTTCAGCCAGAAGAACATCAACTGTTCCATCGCCGAGAGCCTGGCGCGCTTCGAGCCGGTGGCGCAGGCGGCGAAGCGGCAGGGCATCGCCGTGCGCGGCTATGTCTCCTGCGTCGCCGGCTGCCCCTATCAGGGCGCGGTCGAGCCCGCGGCAGTAGCCGAAGTCGCGGCGGAACTGTATCGCATGGGCTGCTACGAAGTATCCCTGGGCGACACCATAGGCGTAGGCACCCCGGGCAAAATCCAGGCGATGCTCGCGGCGGTGATCCAGGTGCTTCCCGTGGAAAAGCTCGCCGTGCATTTTCACGACACCTACGGCCAGGCCCTGGCCAATCTGTACGCTGCGCTGGAACTGGGCGTGGCCACCATCGACAGCTCGGTCGCAGGCCTGGGGGGCTGCCCTTATGCCAAAGGTGCCTCGGGCAATGTGGCTACGGAAGACGTGGTGTATATGCTGAACGGCCTGGGGATCGAAACCGGCGTCGACCTCGAACTGGTGTTCGAAGCCGGACGCTACATCTGCGAACAACTGAAGCGCGAGCCCAGTTCCAAGGTCGCTCGGGCGCTCCTCGCCAAGAAGGCAGCCTGAGGTGAGCGCCGCTGCATTGCGCAAGGAAGAGGCCGAAATCGCCTCGCCCTGCATCAATGTCTGCCGCATGGACCCGGCCAGCGGCTATTGCGAAGGCTGCCGGCGCAGCCTGGAAGAAATCGCCTGCTGGTCGCAATACTGCGCAGCGGAAAAGCGCGCGGTGCTGGCGCTGCTGCCTGCGCGCAACGCCAAACCTTGAGCCTGCCGCCGCAAATCCGGGTGCTGCAGCGCGGCTGGCTGTCCAGCAATAACATCCTGTTTTATGACGAGGACGGCTGCACCCTCGTCGACAGCGGCTATGTTGCGCACGCCGCGCAGACGCTGCTGTTGCTGCAGCACGCTCTCGAGGGCAAACCGCTCGCGCGGCTGATCAACACGCACTGTCATTCCGACCACATGGGCGGCAACGCCGCCGTACAGCGCGCCTACGGCTGCCGCATCGGCGTCCCCGTAGGCGAGGCGCCCGCAATCGCCGCCTGGGACGATGCCACCCTGATGCTCAGCTATACCGGGCAGAGCGCAGAGCGCTTCGGCGTCGATGACACAATCTGCGCGGGCGAGCGGCTGAAGCTGGGCGGACTGGACTGGGAAGCGCTGGCAGCGCCCGGCCACGACCCTTACGCGCTCATGTTCTACCAAGCCGAGGAACGCATCCTGATCTCCGGCGATGCGCTATGGCAAAACGGCTTCGGCCTGATTTTTTCCGAGCTGGTCGGCCAAGCCGGCGCATTTGCCGAAACGCGCTCGACCCTGGAGGTGATTTCGCGCCTGGACATTGCGACCGTGATCCCCGGACATGGCGCGCCCTTCGGTAGTGTGGGCCGTTCGCTGCAAAGCGCGTTCCAGCGACTGGACGCCTACGAGCGCGAACCCGAAAAGCTCGCGCGCCATGCGCTCAAGGTAATGCTGAGCTTTTCGCTCATGATCCACGGCAGGATAGAACTCGCGGCGTTGCCTCGGTTTCTTGCTGAGCGGCCCATCTATGCCGACATCAACCAGCGCTTTCTGAATCTGCCACAAGCGGAATTGTGCGAGTACCTTGTGAGCGATCTGGCGCGCGCCGGGGCGCTGAAAATAGAGCAAGGCTGGCTGGTCGCGGCGGCATGAATCACAGCTGTTCGGTTTATAGTTCTTATTGATAATCGTGCAGCCGGATTTGTGAATTGCCTGATTAACTTCTCGCTTTTCTACTGGTACTGCTCGACGCTTGCTGACGGTGAGCATGTCAATGATTCTCTGGTCAGGGGCTTTCCTTTGCCGAAGGATTGGGAAGCAACGGACTGGCGCATGTTGTCTAAAGCTGTGGACGGTGCACTTCGCAGATCCGCGATAGCGAAGTCGATTGCCACCAAGCAGGGCCATGTGATCGAATACGACGAGATTGACGGGAAACGTGCGCGCGAGGCAATCGTTCAGGCTGATATCGAGATTGGGCGGGGTTTTGGCCTTAACCAATTAGAGTTGGATTATGTTGTGAACTACGACATCAAGTACCGGATGGGCCAAGAAACTGAGGAAGACGATGATTGACCTCAGCCCCGCTCAAGCCGCTGCCCGAATCGTCACGCTGCTCGATACGCCAGAGAACCGCACACTCGACTTCAAGCGCATCAGCAGCAAGCACGGGCGCATCGTCGAGACCATATGCGCTTTCGCAAACTCCGAGGGCGGTTTGTTGGCGATCGGTGTGGGCGATGGCAAGGATCTTAAGGCCGGTGCCAAGCCCCAATCACGTCTGTTCGGTATTGAAGAGAATGCGGAAGCGTTTGACGATCTGCGTCGCCAGGTGATGGCACGCTTTGCACCTGCAATCGAGCGTCTTCACTGGCTGCGCCTGCCCTGCACGCTGCACGACGGGAAGCCGGGCCATATCGTGCTGCTGCGAGTGGAAAAGAGCGAGCAAGTGCATACGGTGACAGGGGACGGCACTTGGGTGCGCATGGATGCGAGTAACCGCGAGATGAACGCGGCGGAGATCGCCGACCTGCACTACCGGCGCGGTGTACGCAGCGCGGTGACCGAATTGGTGCCGGTGGCGCTCGGCCTGCTGAAAACAGATGCGTGGAGGCGATTCGTCGCGGCGCGCGGGCTCAAGTCAGGGACGTTTGCCGAGCAATTGCTGCGTATCGGCCTTGCGAACAAAGCAGGCAATGAAGTACAGCCAACACGCGCGGCAGTGCTGCTGTTTGCCGACGAGCCGGGCAGCTTGCTGGCAGCACATGATACGCGGGCTGACATTCGACTCATGGTCTATGACGGCAAGGCGCCTTTGCCCGGCGCCACACCCAATCTGCGCAAGAGCCCCAAGACCATTCGCGGCCCGTTGATCGACCAGATCGACGCAGCGGTGAAGGCGGTGCTCGATGAGCTCGCACAAGGGCTCACTCTCTCGGGAAGTGGCTTCAAGGCCAAGCATGTCTACCCGGACCGCGTGGTGAAGGAGGCCATCGTCAACGCGGTGATTCACCGCGACTATCGGCTCAACCGCGACATATTCGTTCGCATTTTCGATGACCGCATTGAAGTCGAAAGCCCCGGTGCATTCCCCGGCAGCATCACGCCGGCCAACATCGGCCGCGCGGGCTCCAAGGCGCGCAACGCGCTGGTGGCGCAGAACCTGCGCGAGTTTCCGGTCGCACCGAACATCGACGCCGGCGAGGGAGTCAAAATGATGTTCGCCGAAATGGCGGCAGCCCAGCTCTATCCTCCCCAATACAGCCAAAACATCGAGGTCGCGGTGGAAAGCGTGACAGTAACGCTGCTGAACCTGGAACGTCCGGGTGCATGGAATGAAGTGAGCGATTGGATCGACCGTGAAGGGTTTATCCAGAATGCCAAATTATGCGAAATCGCGAAAATTGACACGCTGAAGGCTTCCAAGATGCTCGCAGCTTGGCGCGAACAGGGGTTGCTTGTACCCCTCCCCGATCGCGGTAAACGCAATATGGCTTATACCAAGCCAGCACGCAAAGGCGAGCAGTCCGATTTGTTATCCGGACTGGAAGAAGACAATTGCGGTAAAGGTTGAAACTAGCTGATATTTAAGCCATTGCCCGAGAGCTTGTTTTCGAGGGGGGACTATAGATGTCTCGACCTAACAAGCTGGTTAGGTTTCGGGTTGTTATCCGGGGGGCTAGAAAACAACCTGGAAGAAGCGCGTAAGTAACCGAATATCAACGGGTTATTGGAGTCGTTATTCTCCAGCCTGCCACAGCCTGGGAGTTCGAGCACGCGGGCATCGCCCTCAGGGGCATTAGCACGCGAGCGCTGCTTGATTTGCCTTTGACGGGTTTTTTCGCCTCTCGTCAATGCCCGGGGTCGGCCATCCGCGCGGCGATGGACTGGGCTGTCGAAGCGGCGAAGGCACGTCGTGTGGTGATCAGCGGCTTTCACTCACCACTGGAGCAATCGGTGTTGCAACTATTACTCCGCGCGCGCAGCCCGGTGGTAGCGGTGCTGGCGCGAGCTGTGATCGATGCGCAATTGAAACCCGATTGGACGGCGACGATCGCCGTAGGGCACTTGGCGGTCGTGAGTGGGAGCACCGAGACAGAACGACTGACCAGCAAACAAGCTGCGCAGCGCAGCGAACTGGTGGCAGCACTGGCCGAAAGTATTGTAATCGCCCATGCCAGCCCTGGCGGCGAATTGACGCGACAACGCCAAACATGGGTGAGTCGAGGACTGCGGGTGCTGGATCTCGATTCCGCTTCAGCGTAACCGATGAAGTCTAATCCACCGTTCCTCGTGCGTGCCAACCTCAGTCGTATTTGCGCGTGTCGTCGATGACCTTGCCGTCGTTGGGCAGGCTGCCTGCAGGCACGAATTCGACGTCCCCGCGCAGCTTGGTCACGTCGCGGATCGAGGCGATGAGCGCCGCTTTCAGTCCGGCCTCGGCGCTCCCGCCCTCGCAGCGCAGCGTCATATCGTCGTTGCCGGTTGCGCCGGCGATCACCAGGCGCGCCTTGGCGATCTCGGGGTGCCGCCGCAGGATTTCGCCCACCTGCTTGGGCGTGACGAACATGCCGCGCACCTTGGTGGTCTGGTCGGCGCGTCCCATCCAGCCCTTGATGCGCACATTGCTGCGGCCGCAGGGGCTTGCGCCCGCCAGCACGGCTGACAGATCGCCGGTGCCGAAACGTACGAGCGGATAGTCGTGATTGAAGCTGGTGATCACCACCTCGCCCACTTCGCCCGGTGCCACCGCATCGCCGGTGCCCGGGCGCACGATCTCCAGCAGCAGGCCTTCGTCGAGGATCATGCCTTCGGTGACCGAACCGTCGGGCAGCGCCGATTCGTAGGCGAGCAGGCCGAGGTCGGCGGTGGCGTAGGACTGCATCACGCGGATGCCGCGCTCGCCCAGCGATTTGCGCAGCGCGGGCGGCAGATATTCGCCTCCGACCATGGCATGTTTCAGCTTGCTGAAATCCGCCTTGAGTTCCTCCGCCTTGTCCACGATCAGCTTGAGAAACGACGGCGTGCCGACAAAACCGCTGATGCGCAAATCGGCGATGGTTGCAACCTGCATTTCGGTCTGGCCGATCCCGGTCGGGACCACGGTGCAGCCCAGCGCGCGCGCGCCCGACTCCATCATCGAGCCCGCGGGCGTGAAGTGATAGGCGAAGGTGTTGATGACCAGGTCGCCCGAACGAAAGCCGGCGGCAAAAAGTGCGCGCGCGCTGCGCCACCAGTCGGGCGCCGTCCCCTCGGGCTCGTACACCGGACCCGGCGAAACGAAGATTTTCGCCAGCCTGTCCAAAGGCGTCGCGTTCAAGCCTCCCAGCGGCGGCAGCTGCTTTTGCAACTCGCCCAGATCGGACTTGCGCGTAACCGGAAGCCGCGCCAGCGCCGCACGCGTGTCGACCTTCTGCGGGTCGACATCGGCCAGGATGCGGGCGAATCCCGGCGCGTTCTTCTTGGCATGCGCTATCTGACCCGGCAGCGCGGCGAGCAGCGCCTGCTCGCGCGCGGCCGGGTCACGGGTTTCTAGGGTATCGTAATATTCAGTCATGGGAATAGTCGGTCCGATTGCAAAAAAACAGAGGGCGCGACGCCCGGTGCCTTGAAACGCCGGCGTTCGTCGCGCCGCAACCGTGTCGGTTTCAGGCCAGCCAGCGCTTGCGCCGCTTGTAGTGTTTGACCTCGGAAAAGCTCTTGCGCCCGCCGCTGGAAATACCCAGGTAGAACTCCTTCACGTCCTCGTTGGTGGCGAGATCGGAAGCGATCCCATCCATGACCACGCGGCCGTTCTCGAGGATGTAACCGTAATCGGCATAGCGCAGCGCTACCATGGTGTTCTGTTCGGCCAGCAGGAAGCTCACGCCCTCCTGCTGGTTGAGGCTTTTCACGATTTCGAAGATTTCTTCCACCAGCTGCGGTGCCAGCCCCATCGACGGCTCATCCAGCAGGATCATGCTCGGGCGCGCCATCAGCGCGCGCCCCACCGCGGTCATCTGCTGTTCGCCGCCCGAGGTGTAGCCGGCCAGACTGGCGCGCCGCTGTTTCAGGCGCGGAAAGTAAGTGTAGACCATCTCCAGATCCGCTGCGATGTCGGCCCGGCCTACCTTGCGGGTATAGGCGCCGGTCATCAGATTGTCCTCGATCGAGAGGTGCGGAAAGCAGTGACGCCCCTCCATCACCTGGATCACGCCGCGCTTGACCAGATCGGCCGGGGTGAGCCTTTCGATGCGCTCGCCCTTGTATTCAATATAGCCCTTGGTCACGTCGCCGCGCTCGCCCTTGAGCAGGTTGGAGACTGCGCGCAGGGTAGTGGTCTTCCCCGCGCCGTTGCCGCCCAGTAGCGCCACGATCTTGCCCTCGGCGACGGTGAGCGACACGCCTTTGAGCACCAGGATGACATGGTTGTAGATGACTTCGATGCCGTTCACGGTGAGCATGGTTGCACTCATCGGGGCGTTCTCCTCGGGTTCTGCAGGTTCTGCGGTTTTTGCGGCAGCTCGGCACAAGCTGCCGCAAAAACCGCCTGCGCCGCAGGAATCGCGGCGCAGGCGGTGAAACGCTTGCTTAGCTCGACGCGTCCTTGGCGCAGTCGCGCGCGGGGATCTTCTTCTCGGCCGCATATTTCGCTGCCGAAGCGCGGATGATAGGCTTGATGATCTGCAGGTCCGACTCGTACGGGCCGGCGGTGACCGTCCACTTCTTCCCGTCCCAGACCTGCACGCGGCCGCTGTGCGCGCCCTCGTGATCGACGCAGCTGGTCCCGACCGGATTCATGAAGCCATCGAAGCCGAGCTTCTTGATCGCGGCGGCGTCGATCGCAAGGTTTTCCAGGCCCCAGCGCACCTGCTCGCCGGTGAGCGGTTTCTTGCCGTACTTGAACTGGGCGCGCTTTACCGCTTCCACACCCATCATCGCCGACACCATGCCGCGGTTGTACAGCACCTCGCCGACCTCTTCCTTCTTGCCGGTGCCCTGGCCCTTGTCGTAGACATACTTGATGATGTCCTTGTGCACCTGCCCCTGGCCGGCCGGTGCGAGGAAAACCAGCGCGTTATAGCCCTTGGCGCCATCGCCCGCCGGCAGCACATCGGGCTCGGCCCCGGACCACCATACGCCGTACATTTTTTCGCGCGGATAGCCGGTCGCGACCGCTTCCTTGATCGAGGTCGAGTTCATCACGCCCCAGCCCCAGAGGAAAACGTAATCTGGCCGCTGTTGGCGAATCTGCAGCCAGGTGGCCTTCTGTTCCACGCCCGGGTGGGTGACCGGCAGCAGCAGCAGTTCGTAGCCGTGCATCTTCGAGCGCTCCTGCAGCAGCGGAATCGGCTCTTTGCCATAGGGCGAGTCATGGTAGACCAGCGCGATCTTCTTGCCCTTCAGTTTGTCCGTGCCGCCCTGCAGTTTGCCCACGTGCTGGACCAGAATGTCGGCCGCATCCCAGTAGGTCCCGCCCAGCGGGAAGTTCCACTTGAACACGGTGCCGTCGACCGAATCTGCGCGGCCGTAGCCGGCGGTAACCAGCGGAATCTTGTCCTTCGGCGCCTTGTCGGTCAGGGCGAAAGTGATGCCGGTCGAAAGCGGCTGGAACAGCGTCGCGCCGGTCGCGCCCTTGCCCTTCAGACGCTCGTAGCACTCGACGCCGCGGTCGGTGGCATAGCCCGTTTCGCACTCCTCGAAGGTGACCTTGACACCACCGATACCGCCGTCGCGCGCGTTGACCAGCTTCAGATAATCCACATATCCATTGGCGAAGGGCACGCCGTTGGGCGCATAAGCTCCGGTGCGGTACACCAGCGCCGGGAAAAACTGCTCCTTGTCTGCCGCCTGGACCGGCCCGCTGGCCGTGACCGCCACGACCGCAGCGATCGTCCCGACGGAAGCCGCCAGAATCCTCATTTTTTCTGCTAGTTTCATCTCCGTTACCTCCTTAGAAAAAAGCCGAAGGCGGGACGCCCACGACGGTGACACAAAGCCCTCTTACGCCGAGACCATCCCTAATGCGGGAATGGCCACAGGCGCAACTTCTCCTTGCCTATCGCCCACAGGCGCGCCAAGCCCTGCGGTTCCACAATCAGGAAAAATATGATCAGCGCGCCGAAAATCATCGACTCCAGATGCGACACCATCGCGGTCGACATGTCGATTCCCAGCCAGTCCGGCGCCCGGTTCAGCAGGATGGGCAGCGCCACGATGAAGAAGGCGCCGAAGAAACTGCCGAGGATGGAGCCCATGCCGCCGATGATGATCATGAACAACAGATTCAGCGACAGCGTGATATTGAATGCCAGCGGCTCCCATGAGCCCAAATGCACGAATCCCCATAGCGCGCCGGCGACGCCTACATAGAAGGAACTCACGCCAAAGGCGGTGAGCTTGGCGTACACGGGTCGGATGCCGATCACCTCGGCCGCGACATCCATGTCGCGCATCGCCATCCAGGCGCGGCCCAGGTGGCTGCGTACCAGGTTCTTCGCCAGCACGGCAAACACCGTCACTACCGCGGCGAGGAACAGATACTTCCTCACCGGGGAGTTGATCGGGAAACCGAACAGGTCGATGGTGGCCGTGGATACCGAACCGGACGACGCATAGTTGGTGAACCACTTGACCCGGGCGAAGGTCCAGTCCATGAAGAACTGCGCTGCCAGCGTCGCCACGGCCAGGTACAGGCCGCGGATGCGCAGGCTGGGAATACCGAACAGCAGGCCCACCAGAGCCGCAATCAGACCCGCCAGAACCAGCACCACCAGGAAATTGAGCTGCGGCACGCGCAGCACCAGGTTATAGGCCGCATACGCGCCCACCGACATGAAGGCCGCGTGGCCGATCGAAATCTGGCCGCAGTAGCCCACCAACAGATTCAGGCCCAGCGCCGCCAGCGAGAGGATCAGAAACGGGATCAGGATCGACAGAAAGAAATAATCGCTGAAGACGAAAGGCGCGCCGACGAACACGAACGCGAGCAGCAGGCCCATGAACATGCGGTCCTGCAGGATCGGCAGCATCTGCTGATCCGCCCGGTAGCTGGTCTTGAACTGTCCGTTTTCTCTGTAGAGCATGTCTTCAGCCTGTGAATTCCGGTTACACGCGATCGATATGCTTTTCGCCGAACAGGCCTTCCGGCAGGACCAGCAGGAACAGCAGCGCCAGCACGTAGGCAAACCAGTTTTCTATGCCGCCGCCGGCCAGGTCGAACGCCTTGACCATCACCGGCCCGAGGAAGACCTCGGCCATTTTCTCGCCGACGCCGATGATCAGGCCGCCGATGATCGCACCCGGGATCGAAGTAAAGCCGCCGAGTATCACCACCGGTAGCGCTTTGAGCGCAACCTGCGAAATCGAAAACTGCACGCCGAGCTTGGCCCCCCAGACCACCCCCGCGACCAGCGCCACTATCCCGGCCAGGGACCACACGATGACCCAGATGCGGTTAAGCGGAATGCCGATCGATTGCGCGGCCAGGTGATCGTCGGCGACCGCGCGCAGCGCCCGTCCGGTCTTGGTCTTCTGGAAGAACAAGGCGAGCAGGATCACCAGCAGCGCCGCGGCCGCGGTCGCCGCAACGTCATCCTTATTGATCAGGATGCCGCCTTCGAACAACTGGCCGAGTATCATCACCGGCTCCTTGGCGATGCCCAGATCGATTTCATAGATGTCGCTGCCCCAGACCGTCTGCCCGAATCCGTCCACAAAATAGGTCACGCCCAGCGTCGCCATCAGCAGCACCACCGGGTCCTGGTTCACCAGCGGGCGCAGCACCAGCCGCTCGATGACGAAGGCCAATGCCACCATGATGACGACCGCCAGCAACATCGCCGCCCACAGCGGCATCTTCTCCGCCATGCGCGCCACCGACAGCGCCGCGAACAGCACCATGGCGCCCTGCGCAAAGTTGAACACGCCCGAGGCCTTGAAGATCAGCACGAAGCCGAGCGCGACCAGCGAATAAAGCACGCCCGCCATCAGGCCGCCGAGCAGCACTTCGGTGTAGAAGCCGGCGCCGCTCGCGCCGGTCACGAGCGGTGCGATGAGTCCCGCCAACAGTGCGGCGAACAGGATGATCAGGTTGCGATTTCTTTTCATGCCCGTACCCGTGTCAATGGCTCACGCCGAGGTAGGCGTCAATCACGGCCTGGTTGCCGCGCACTTGCTCAGGCGTGCCGTCGCCGATCTTCCTGCCGTAATCGAGGACGATGACCCGGTCCGAAATATCCATGACCACGCCCATGTCGTGCTCGATTAGGACGATGGTGGTGCCGAATTGGTCGTTGACGTCGAGGATGAAGCGGCACATGTCCTGCTTTTCTTCCACATTCATCCCGGCCATCGGTTCATCGAGCAGCAGCAGCTTGGGCTCCATCGCGAGGGCGCGGGCGAGGTCGACGCGCTTTTGCAGGCCGTAGGGCAGGCGCCCGACCGGGGTCTTGCGATAGGCCTGGATCTCGAGGAAATCGATGACCTGCTCTACCGCCTCGCGGTGCTGCAGTTCCTCGCGCTCGGCCGAGGGCAGGCGAAACGCCTGCGCCAGCAAGCCGGATTTCATGCGCAGGTTGCGCCCGGTCATGATGTTGTCGAGCACCGACATGCCCTTGAACAGGGCGATGTTCTGAAACGTGCGCGCAATGCCCTGCACCGCCGCCTCGTGCGTATTCACGTCATGGCGCTTTGCACCCAGGTAGGAGACAGTGCCCTGCTGCGGATGGTAGACGCCGTTGATCACGTTCAGCATCGAGCTCTTGCCCGCACCGTTGGGTCCGATGATGGCGCGGATTTCATGCTCGCGCACGTCGAAGGTGACGCCCTGCAGCGCACGCACGCCGCCGAAGGCGAGCGAAATGTCCTGCAGGTCGAGGACCACATCGCCGATCGACTTGCCGTTGCTCAAGCCGCCTCCCATCAGGCGGCCTTTTTTGCCGTCGCAGGCGCAAAGGTCTTGACTTCCTCGATGCGCAGCTCGGCGCTGACCTTGCCGCTACGACCGTCCTCGAACTTGACCTGGGTCTCGATGAACTGCGAGGCCTTGCCCGAGTAAAGCGCGTCGATCAGGACATTGTATTTTTCCGCGACGAAACCGCGGCGCACCTTGCGCGTGCGCGTGAGTTCGTCGTCATCCGGATCGAGTTCCTTGTGCAGGATAAGAAAACGATGCACCTGGGAATCGCACAGCGCGGGATCGAGCGCGAGCTCGGCGTTGGCCTTTTCCACGCACTCGCGCACCAGCGCGTAGACCTCCGGCTTCTGCGCGAGGTCGGTGTAGCCCGAGTAGGGAATATTGCGCCGCTCGGCCCAGTTCCCGACTGCGCCGATGTCAATGTTGATGAAGGCGCACACCATCTCGCGCCGGTCACCGAAGGCGACCGCCTCGCGGATATGGGAGAAGAACTTGAGCTTGTTCTCGATGTAATTCGGCGCATAGATAGCGCCGTTCGCCAGCTTGCCGACGTCCTTGGCGCGGTCGATGATCTTCAGCTGTCCGTCGACGTCGAAAAACCCGGCGTCGCCCGTGTGGAAATACCCCTGGGCGTCTATGGTCTCCGCAGTGGCGTCAGGCCGCTTGTAGTATTCCTTGAACATCGCCGCGCTTTTCACCAGCACTTCGCCGCTTTCGGCGATCTTGACTTCCACGCCGGGCGCGGGAATACCGACCGTGTCGAGCTTGATCTTACCGTCCTGCTGCAGGCAGACATAGGCGCAGGTTTCGGTCGAGCCGTAGAGCTGCTTCAAGTTGATGCCGATGGAGCGGTAAAAGCGGAACAGGTCGGGGCCGATCGCCGCACCTGCGGTGTAGGCCACGCGCACGCGGCTCATGCCGAGCACGTTGCGCAAGGGGCCGTACACGAGCACGTTGCCAAGCGCGTAGAGCAGGCGCTTGCCTGCGCCTACGTCCTTGCCGTCGAGAATATCGGCGCCCCACTTCCTCGCCACGTCCATGAAGTAATGGAACATGCCGCGCTTGATCGCGCCCGCGTCCTCGATGCGGATCATTACCTGGGTGAGCAGGTTCTCGAATACCCGCGGCGGCGCGAAATAGTAGGTCGGCCCGATCTCGCGCATATCGGTCATCACCGTTTCGCCCGACTCCGGGCAATTGACGGTGAAGCCGGCCATCAGCGACTGGGCGTAGGAAAACAGGTTGTCCCCCACCCAGGCCATCGGCAGGTAGGACAGGATTTCGTCCTCCGCGGTCAAGCGGTCGAAGCCGCAGCCGCCGCGCGCCGCATTGATCAGCGCCGAATGGGTGATGCACACGCCCTTGGGCTTGCCCGTGGTGCCGGAGGTATAGAGCATGATCGCCACGTCTTCGGGCTTGCCCTGCTTGATTTCGCGCTCGATGAAATCCGGTTGCCTGGCGCTGCGCCCCAACTCCTGCACCGCGTCCAGGCTCTTGATGAAGGGCTGCTTGTAGTGGCGCAGGCCGCGCGGGTCGTCATACAGTATGTGTTCCAGACCCGTCGCGCGCTCGCGGCACTCGAGCAGCTTGTCCACCTGTTCCTGGTCCTCGACAATGGCGAACCTGATGCCGGCGTCCTGCAGCACATACTCCAGTTCCAGCGCGACCGCATCCTGGTACATCGGCACCGGAATCCCGCCCAGGCATTGCGCCGCGGTCATGGCCCAGTACAGGCGCGGGCGGTTGTCGCCGATGATGGCAAGACTGTCGCCGCGGCGAAAGCCGAGCTCGGCCAGACCGCAGGCGAGCGCGCGCACCTCGGCCGAGACTTGGCCCCAGTTCCAAGTCTGCCAGATGCCCAGGTCTTTTTCGCGTATCGCCGGATGCAGGGCGCGCACGACCGCGTGCTGCAGCAGCAGCCGCGGAAACGTATCCACAGACCCATCTGACATCGGATTCTCCTCCAACGCGTTGCACCCCTGTGCCGGGGTGTTTTCGGATCATTGTAGCCTAAAGCCGGCCCTCCCCCAAACGCGCGCCTGCTTCCGCAACTCCAGGCGCAGAGCGTAGCAGCGTCTTGGGTGCGCAATCATACAGTACAATTTTCAGGCAAAATGTCGCTTGCCCGACACTCGGGTGCTGGCGGCGACACCTAATGCGATCACTGGATGACATGTTGGCCTTGAGTTCCTGGACCAGGGAACTGCCCCTGGAGCAACTGAGCCGGGTGCGCACAGCCATCGCCGTACGCGATTTCGCAGCCGGCGCCTGCATCTGCCGCAAAGGCGACCCTGCGAGCGCCTGGCTCGGCGTGATCGACGGACTGGTAAAGATACACAGCCTCTCGCCCGAGGGTAAATCGGTCACGTTTGCGGGCATACCCGCCGGCGGCTGGTTCGCCGAAGGCTCGGTACTGCGGGGACTACCCTTCAAGTACGACGTCGTGGCACTGCGCGACTCGCGCATCGCGTTCATGCCCGAGGCCACCTTTCACTGGCTGCTGGACACCAGCATCGCGTTCAACCGCTTTCTGCTGAAACAATTGAACGAGCGCCTGGGTCAATTCATCGGCATGGTCGAGCACGACCGCCTGCTCGAGCCGGATGCGCGCGTGGCGCGGGCACTGGCGGCACTGTTCAACCCGCACCTCTACCCCGACTCCGACCCGCACATCCAGATCTCGCAGGAAGAACTCGGCTACCTCGCCGGCGCCTCGCGCCAGCGGGTCAATCGCGCGCTGCAGGTGCTGGGCAATGCCGGCCTGATCAAAGTCGATTACGGCCTCGTGACCGTGCTCGACCTGGACGGCCTGCAAAGTTTCGGCAGTTGATTGCGCGCGGCTGAATTCAAGTATTCTTGCGCGTACATGGCTATCCTCTATCTGGTCCGTCACGGCCAGGCCTCCTTCGCCGCTGAGAATTACGACCGCCTGAGCGAACTCGGCCGGCGGCAATCGGTCTGGCTGGGCGAATATTTCGCCGAGCGCGGCATCGTATTTTCGCGCGCGGTGTGCGGCACGCTGGAGCGCCAGCGCCAGACTGCGCGCGACATACTCGACACCATGGGGTCGACGCTCACGGCAGAGGAACATCCCGGCTGGAACGAATATTCGGGCGAAGCCCTGTACAAGGCCTACCTCGGCGACGAATGGGCGAACGCGCGCGCCCAGGGTGACGTGCGCTCGGTCTACCGCACCATCAAGGCCGCGCTCGCTGCCTGGTCGCAGGACAGACTTTCGGGGCCGCTGCCCGAGACCTGGAGCGGTTTCGGTGCGCGCATCGCCGCCGCGATGCAAAGCGCCTGCGCCGGCCTGTCCGATGACGACCATGTGCTCGCTGCGACTTCAGGCGGGGCCATCGGCCGCGGCATCGCCGACCTGCTGCAGGCGCCGGCGCAGACTGCGATAGAACTCAATCTGCAGTTTCGCAACTCGGGATTCTGCGAGATCTTCTTCAGTCCGCGATCGATGCGGCTGGTGAGTTTCAATTGCGTGCCGCACCTGGAGCGAAGCGACAGGCGCGCGGCGATTACTTACTCTTAGTGCGAATCAGAGCGTCTTGAGTACCGTGCGCGTGCCATGCACGGAATTGCGCGCTGCGCGCGCCAACCGCGTTTTCTGTACGGATGAAAAGCAAATCCGTACAGAAAACGCGGTTATTGATAACACCAAAAACAGTGCGCGGGTCTTATCCAAGATCGTCGATGGCGTACGGATGTGCTTTTCATCCGTGCGCCATCGACGATCCGCGCGGACGGCTTCTCGTCCGCGTAAAATCTAAACCCTGCGACAAGGGCGGCGCGGTTCAAGCCGCTACGAATTTTCAATGCAGCCTCGGCTTCTTCAGAAAGTCGCTGCGGTCGCCCGAGCGCACGTTCAGACGCAGTACGTCGCCCTGGCGCGCGAGCATCAGGGGAACCTCGACGCCCGCATCGCCCAGGCGCCAGAGCTTGCGCAGAAAATCTGCGAGGCTGGCGGTGCGCTCACCCGCGACCCCTAGCACCAGGTCGCCCGCCAACACTCCGGCGCGCTCGGCCGGACCGCCCGGCGCCAGCCCGCCCACAATCAGGCGATCGTCCGCGTACTGGGTGTACATGCCCAGCCAGGGACGCGGCGCGCGCGCGGCGCGACCGTGCGCGAGCAAGTCTTCGAGTATGGGTTCGAGCAGGTCGACCGGCACGAACATATTGCCCTGCTCCGACTCCTCGCCCACGGCCTCCTGCAACAGCAGCGAGCCGATACCCACGAGCCGTCCACGCGCATCCACCAGCGCAGCGCCGCCCCATTGCGGATGCGCAGGCGCGGTGAACAAAGCCTCGTCGATCAGGTATTCCCAGTAACCGGCGAATTCGCGCTTGGCAATCAGCCTGGCCTTGAGGGCGTGCGCGCGCCCCCCGTGGCCGATGACGAACACCTCGTCGCCGGCATCCACGGCAGCGGCCGAGCCACGTTCAAGCAGCGGCGCCCGCAATTCGCCCAGCGACTGCACCAAGCCGAAGCCGGTGGCCTGGTCGTAGGCAAGCGCATGGCCGGCAACCACCTCGCCGGCATTGGTCGTGAGCCAGATGGTCTCGGCCTCGGTGATCAGATAGCCTATGGTGAGCACCAGCCCGCCTGCGCCGATCACTACCCCGTAACCGACGCGCTCGGTGCCGAGGATGCCGCCGGTGAATGCGTCCTCGGGTATTTCCGCGCGCAGCAGCACCACTGCGTCCAACACCCGGGCGAGGTCGAAATCGACCTCGTCCTCGCGCGGCTGCAGGGATTCGTCAAAGGTCCAAGTGTTCTCATCTGCCATAAGTGTTCGATTTTGCCACGTTGCCGCCTAGCCCGCGGACAAGTTCCGCCGCGCGCACGGGATTACTGCGGCTGCAGATCAAATTCCTGCGGCGCCTGCACGCGGAAGCGGCCCAGCCGCTCGAGCGGTCGCGCCAGCTTGAGCAGGGCCTTGTCGCGCGTGAGCAGATGGCTCGCGCGCGCATGCCAGGCGAGTTCGAGAAATTTCTGGTCGTCGGGATCCTCGCACCGGGGCATGCCGGCCATAGCGCCGGGTTCGGGTATGGCAAATACCCTTGCGAATGCCGTGTAGCGCTCGAACGCCAGCAGCTGCGCCGCGGCATCCAGCTTCACCTGCGCGTAGCCCAGGGCGCGGCGCAGTTCCTGCAAACACGCGCTGCTGGTCGCCGCCTGCAGCAGGCCGCGCTCGATCGCGTCTGCGACGGGGCGCACGCGCGGATCGCCGAAGGCGACCCAGTCGAGGACGACATTCGTGTCCAGCACCAGCAAGGGAGCAGGCGCGGTCTGCCTGGCGGTGAAGGGCGCGGGCGCATGGTGCGGATACATGGGTGCCAGTTTAGCCCAGGCGCGGGGTACTATTCAGTCTGGAGTCGATTCTGGAATTGACCGAATCGA
This sequence comes from Burkholderiales bacterium, assembly GCA_014860355.1. GTDB lineage: Bacteria > Pseudomonadota > Gammaproteobacteria > Burkholderiales > SG8-39 > 2-12-FULL-64-23. The sequence continues at coordinate 64,720 of JACZJV010000114.1, forward strand.
CTCTGCTGGATGGGGGGTGTGCACAGATGCATCCCCTCGTTTTGAAACGAGCGCTGGGCAGCACATCAGGGATAGCTTCATGTTTCCGTTAATCGAACTCTGCGGTTCCTCGAGCGAGCGCGGGCAACAGCACGGCCTGCAGGCGAAGGCGCGCATCGATCGCTCGGTCGCCACCTACGCGCGCCTGTTCGCCTACTGCGGCATCGACTGGCAGGGTGCGCAGCGTCTGGGCTCGGCTTATCGCGACTTGATCGGCGATCTGGATGCCGCGCTGCTGGCCGAGATCGAGGGCATCGCCGCCGGGTCCGGCCGCAGCGTGGCCGAAATCCTCGCACTCAATGCGCGCACCGAAATCCTGCCGCCGAGTTATCCCGGCGAAGCGCATCCTGACCGAGACAGAATTGCCGCCGCCAACCTGAAGCGCGGCGTGCCCGACTGGGGCGAGTGCACCGCCGTCGCGGTGAAGCCGGCGCTGAGCACAACCGGCACGACGCTGCTCGCGCAGAACTGGGACTGGCTCGGCGCGCAGCGCGCGGCGCTGGTGCTGCTGCGCGTGCGCAACGCCGAGGGCGCCTCCTGCCTTACGCTGACCGAGGCGGGCATGCTCGCCAAAATCGGGCTCAACGATCGCGGATTCGGCGTCTGCCTCAATATCCTGCGTTCGTCCGACGACGGCGCGCATCCCGGCGTGCCGGTGCACGTACTGCTGCGCGCGCTGCTGGAGCGCAACAGCGTCGCCGACGCGGTGGAATTCGCGTCCAAGCTCGATTTCGGCGCTTCGTCCAACGTGCTCTGCGCCGACGCGTCGGGTGACACGGCCGCGCTGGAGTTTTCGCCGCGCGGCCTCGAAGTGGTGCGCGGCGCGGATGCGGCGCTGTGCCACACCAATCATTTTCTCGCGCCGGGCGCGGCGAAGCACCAGGCTACACTCGCGGGCAGTTTGTCCACGGTGCCGCGGCTCGCGCGCATCCGCGCGCTGACGCGGGCACATCAGGGGAAATTTTCACCGGCCGACTTGCAGCGCATGCTGCGCGACGAAGCCGGCGGATACCTTTCGATCTGCCGCAATCCCGACCCCACGCTCGCACCCGAGGCCTGCATCGAAACCGTCGCCTCGGTGGTGATGGACCTCGGAGCGCGCGTGATGCACCTTGCGCCGGACCTGCCTACACGCGTCGCATACGTGCCGGTAGCGCTGGGCGAGGCCGTCGCGGCCTGAGCTCGGGTCTCGCCTACGCCGGCGAGAGGATGTGAATCAAGCGGCTTGCGATCATGTCCTTGGTCTTCGCACCGTATGCCGCCATGTGCGGCGCGGCCGCATGCGCTTTCAACGCGTCCATGCTTTCCCATTTTTCGATCACCAGCATGGTGTCGGGGCCGTACGTCGTCTGAAACTTGGGGCCGTCCGCGAGATCGACTGCGGCGCCGTACTCGATGCAGCCTTGTTCGGCTTTGACCGCGGGGACATTGGCACGGAACGCCTGCAATATGGAGTCGCGCATTCCGGGCTTGGCGGTGATGACTGCGATGACGTGGATCATGGTTATTGCTCCTTGGGTAAGCTTACTGCGTGCGCAGGGGCGGCCGGCCTTGGATGGCTCGAGCCCGCCGCTCCCTCCTCGGCTCAGCCGCGGCCAACTTCATAGCAAAACGATGGCGGCGGCGAGTATCGTCGCGACGCCGACACCTAGGGTAAAAACAGTCCTGTCGCGCGCGTTCCACCCGTCGTTTCGGGCACCAAAGCTCGGCGCGACGTGATGCGACAGCGTGCCGCCGATTACGGAGCCGTGCACGCCCGTCTCGTTCACCTGCAGGCTCTGCGTTCTTGCGTGAGCCCACGAGTCCTCAGCCATTCCGGTCTGCACGGCGAGCTTCCTGGTTGCCTCGGCCGAGTCGAATACCTTGGACAGTCCCAGATTCGCCGTCGGGTCGATGATTTCGTCCGCGCCATCGCCCTGTCTCGCGTGCGGGTACGAATGCGCCAGCAACTGAGTCGTCGCAAAGACATCTATTTTCGAAAGCTCCGCTTGTCTTAGCGGGGCAGGGGACAATGACAGGTTCGACGCCGTCTTGATTTGAGCCGCGCATTCGCGCAGGTCGTCGGCCAACTGCCGGGCGTTCGAATAACGCTCGTCCAGCGATTTCGCCAGGGCTTTTGCGACGATGAAATCGAGCATTTCGGGCGCAGCCGGATTGACGGAACTCGGCGCGGGCGGCGCCAGGTTGACGATCTGAAACATGATTGCGTTTATTTCGGCGCCGACGAAGGGCGCCTGCCCCGTCAACATCTCATAGAGGATGATCCCGAGGGAAAAGATGTCCGAGCCCGGTTCGGCGCGCTTGCCCAGCACTTGCTCCGGAGACATGTACTTCGGCGAACCCAACACGACCCCGGTCTGCGTTCTCACTTCCGCCGAGCGCATATGCGCGATGCCGAAGTCGGTGATCTTTACCTGACCCTCGCGCAGGATCATTATGTTGGCCGGTTTGATGTCGCGATGCACGACGCCGGACCGGTGCGCGTAGGCGAGCCCCTCGGCAATCTGGATGGCCGTGTCGACGGCAACCGACACTGCCATCGGCACACCCGGCATCATCAAGGTGCGGAGTTCTTTTCCCTCGAGCAACTCCATCGCCAGATATGCGATATTGCCGGTCCTGCCGATGTCATAGATGGTGACGATGCTGGGATGATTGAGCCCGCCCGCCGCCCTCGCCTCCTGATAGAAGCGCGCTTCATACTCGGCCATGTCATCAGTATCGGTGGACAGGTTGATCGTCTTGATCGCGACGGCGCGGCCTAGCTGCGGGTCGACGGCGCGATAGACCGTACCCATCGCCCCCTTGCCCAATTCGGCGACGATTTCGTAGCGGCCAAGCTTGTCGTTTTCCATGGGCAGCGATACCAGTGCGGGATCAGCGGCGCGCCTTGACGCTGCGAAATACCGGTCCCCACATCGGATGGCCCGCCTCGCCCGGCTCGAGTTCCAGCGTCGGATTGATGTCTAGCGCCTTTCCAAACTCGTCCCGGCACTGCTTTTCGCGCCCTGAAGCGCAGTGAATGAAGGCCAGGTATTTGTGGGCTGTTAGCTGATCGGCGCTGCCCAGTCCCGAATCCAGGGCGCTCTGCAAGGATCTGGAAGCCTCGCCGTACTTGCCGTCTTCGTAGCTGGATATTCCCGCGGAGAGTTCCGGCTGCCCCTTGTTTTGGAACACGCCTTTGACGGAGTCGAGAGCGCAGCCCCCCAATGCAAACAAGGCAATCGCCACGAAAAACAGATTCCACGTCGCTTTCATCGGCATTCGGCCTCAACGAAATTTGTGCTTTATTCTAATCTGGTCGCCGGCTTTGGCCTCGACGGTCTTGATATGGCTGGCAAAGCTGGGATTCCTCACTTCGATTTGATGCATGCCGGCGGAAATTCCCACATCACGCAATGGCGGACTGACGCCGCGCTTCCTTCCATCCACATAAACCTCGCCCCATGGCGTGATGGCCAGTTTCACCACTGCCACTTCACGATCGCTTTCTTTGGGGGCCGTTCCCGGGGATGCTTTTTTCTCGGCAACGGCCACCGCTGATGCGAGCTTCTTGTCCACGCCTGGCACTGCGGCGGGCTTTTTGTCCTGGGCCGCCGCTGCCGCCGGCTTGATTTCCACGCCCGCTGCAGCAACACCGGGCCGGGTCGCGGCCACAGCCCCCTGCGCTACCTGCGTCTGCGCTTCGTTGCGATAGCTGCGCACCACGACGGCGACCGAGAGAATTGCAACGACTGCCAGCGCTGTCGCGAACCGTGGTTTCCTGTACAGCCTGTTCCTGATCATGGTGGAGATCTGGGCAGGATAAGCCCCGGTATCCTCGCCGGACCCGGAGTTTCCCGGACTGATGCCACGTTTCGCTTCCGACCGCCGCCTGAGCCCCGGAACGGTATCGCCTATTGCATACACTTCATGCTCACGGACGTGCTTGTCCGTGTGCGCGCCTTCATAGTGAAAAAGCGCCGAGTAATCATCGGACAAGCGGGAAACCACTTCGTAATAGGATCGCGAAACCAGCACCTGCCCCGGCTGGGCGAAGGCCATCACGCGCTGCGCTACGTTGATTCCGTCGCCAATAATGTTCGGCCGGCCGTTGATGTCCTTGACGAGGCGCACCGGACCGAGATTGATGCCGATACGCGCGCTCAGCCGGGTCGGGTCGCCGGGCAAATCGGCGGCCACGGCGTCACGGAAATTCGTCGCCAGAAGCATCGCGTCTTCCGGGTCGCCGATCAAGCTTATTGCCGCGCCATCGCCGGTGTCGAGAATTATGCGATCCGAAACGGCGATATCCTTCAACGCTTGCGACAACAGTGCGTTGAAACGGTCCTTGAGTCTGATCTGCTCGGCGACCGGTTTGCGCGAGTACTCGACTATGTCGAGAAACACCACGCTGCAAATCAGTGTCCGGCTATTCTGATTTTCACTCATTGCGGACTGTCGGGCGCAGGGACAATGGCGTGGCCGTTTCCATAAACAGGTTCATTCAGGGACTTTACCGCATCGGCGGCGCTTGTAGCACGGCTAGCGGCCTATCATGCCCGAGTTTGCATCTGCAAACGGCTCTGAATTCAGGAATTGGGTCACAAACTGCGGTTCATCATCCCGCGGGATAGTAACAATGGCGCCCAGGCGCGCAGGCGCCCGGCGCTTGCGTTCTCGCGAGGATCAATAGTTTGCATACAGCTTCTTCTCGTATACGGTCGCAATCTGCGCCCCGTCCCAGATATAGCCGAAGTGCGGTCCCTGGATGCAGTTCGACAAGACCCGCGGCCGAAACACTGCGGCGCACTCTCCGCCGGCATGGCGCACGCTGTCGTAGGCTATGCCCTGGGACTTGATGGCTTTGAGATCACGCGCCAGCATTCGACCGGCGGCGTAATTTTCCCGGTCGTAGACGCCGCTCAGATCGCCGCGACCCCGGATATCGTGCAGTTCACCATCGAGATCGGCGAGGTAGCTGCGCATGTCTATCTCCAGCGGATCCTCCCTGGTCATCATGAGAAACCGCGCCCGGTGATAGCGAGTTTCGGCAATCGCGGTAGCCAGCGTGCGCCCGGCGTAATAAACCCCGTAGCTACCGTCGCTGAAGCGGCTGCCTTCCGGGTTCAAATGCGCAAACGCCGCCATGATAGGCGTTGCCCCCGGACCCGCAACCCGGTCCTCCGGCGGAACCAGCGAGATGTCCCCCGCTTCCTGACGCAAGCGCGGGTTGCTCAGGTTCTCGACTGCGAACACGGCGTCCAGATCGGCGGCATCTGCCACACGATCGTAGACGCCTATCGGGGGAAAATGACTGGGGACGAGCCGAAAACACGGCTTCCATACGAGCTTGGCGATGTTCGGAATCACGCCCAGCCGCCGCGTTGTGCGTCCAGGTACTGGCGCACCACGTAAATATCCGCAACCTGGCCCGATAGCATACGCTCCAAGGCGCTGCGTCCGCCGAACAGCGGGGCAGCGTTCGGTTTCTTGATCCAGGCATCCGCAGCCTCGGGGCGGGGCAGCAAAACCTGCAGCGCCGAGTAGATTCCGAAAATGTACGAAAGCCGCTCGAGGGTGTCCTGCGACAGCACCACGCCTTCGCCCTGCTTCCAGCGATAGAACGAGGATTTTGGCGGATTGCCAAGCAACTTCATCTGCTCCTTGTTGCTCAACCCCCAAGCGGCCAGAATCCGAAAAACCGTGCGCAAGGCCGGAGCGGAAACTTCCTTGGGCCTGACCGTAGCCCCTGCTTGTATCGAAGTGGTTTCCATGGTTGATTGTCCCCTATTGGACCTATTGTTAATAATAGTCCCAATTTGGAGCATTTACCAGCCATTTTGCAAACAGCCTGATTTCCGAGAATCTTCGGCGGCGAGCGCGGGTATCGCCGCGCGATCGGCCGGCTAGCCGATGTCGATACGCCTCTTTCCGGCTGCGGACCTGCGCTTGAGGGAATCGACCGCTCGCGCCCGGACCGCTGCGACCGCAGATCGATCCGGTCTGCGCGACCAAGGGCACGCCGTGCCGGCACCCGACCGTGCAGGGCTGGGCCGGAGAAAATTCGAACCCGACCCCTTTCAGGTTCCGAAGGTGTAGCGCGTCCCGGTCGAACTGAGCAGCACGCGCCCGGGCATCTCCTGTTTCGCCAGTTCGTAGAAGGGCGTGCCGGTGCAGTGCATCGGGATCAGGTAGTCGGGATCGAATTCTTTCAGCGCGGCGACGCTGCTCTGCATGTATTCCTGCGGCATCGGCATCAGATGAAAGCCGCCGAGGATCGCGTGCACCTTGCTGATGCCCGATACCCTGATGGCGCTGCGCACCGAGTTCACGATGCCGCGGTGGCCGCAGGAGGTCATGATCACCAGGCCCTTGCCCTTTACGTTGAAGCAGGTGGCGTGTTCGTGCTGGAAATCGTCGGTCACCATGGTCAGCCCGCGCTTCTCGGCCGCAAGCCCCTCGGGCGCGCAGCCGAAGCCGTCCGGTTGAATGCCGACCTTCATGCGCGAGGGTTGCGCCGGCTTCTCGAACGATGCGAGCGCAATGTAGCCGGTGGTGAAACCATGGTCCGCGAGCAGCGAGGGCCGCTCGGCGTAAAGGACCTGCAGCCCGGCCTGCGCAATCGCCTTGCGGTCGAGCGCGCCGAAATTGGACGGCGCGTCCGCCGCGCCAGTCTCGCGGCTGCAAAAGCACTCCTCGCCGCCCAGATAGAGCGGCAATCCGGGCTTGAGCTTGTCCTGGTGGGCCGTGAGAAAGCCGACCATGCCGCCGAAGTGATCGTAATGGCCGTGCGAGAGCAGCATGGCGTCGAGTTTCGCCGCGTCGATTCCGAGCAGGTCGAGGTTGTTGTTGAGAGTGTCGCCGGTGAAGCCGAAGTCGATGAGCACCTGTCGCGTCTCGGCGCCGCGCGCCGACTCCAGGTGCAGCGCGAGGCCCCATTCGTTCTGCAATGTGCGCGGCATGCCGGACGAGGGCGGGCGCTGGAATTGCTGCACCGCTACCTCGCCGAATGCTCCAGAGGGAAGAAACAGGTGGTGATACGAGTCGGTCACCACCTGCACGGAAATGCGATCGACCTCGGGCGGCGCGCCTTTGAGCGCCGGCGCCTGCGCGACGCGTATATTCGAAAACACGCCGCCGGCACCGGTCGCGCCCATCAGTGCGCGGCGCTCGGGGCTGCCTAGGTAGTTGTTCATATTGGTCTGCTCCGGAAAACGCCAAACGGACAAGCTTCAGGCACGACGAGCGGCGCGTAGCGATGGTTCTTCTCCCGCGGCCGGCGCAGCCATTATGCCCAATTGCGCGGCGAAGGGCAGACTTGCGGGACAGCTTCGGTTACCGTTGGCGGTGCGTGGCGAAGCACTAAAGTCATATAATCTCGATCAGCCTGGACAGGCCTCGCGACCACAGCCACCCGCACTAGGAGTATCGCCATGTCGTTAATCCAATCCCGCTTCTGCATCGCGCTGCTGATCGCTGGCGTATCGATGACCGCGTTAGCAGATTCGATGTCGCCAGTCGGCACCTGGAACACCATAGACGACGAAACCAAGCAGCCGAAATCCCTGGTCCGCATCACCGAAAAAGACGGCGTGATTTTCGGAACGGTCGAGAAAATAGTCGATCCAGCCAAGCAGGATTCGAAATGCGACGAATGCGCCAGCGACGATCCGCGCAAGGGCAAGCCCGTGATCGGCATGACCATCCTCACCGGCTTGAAGAAGGAAGGCGACAATGTGTGGGGCGGCGGGCAGATACTCGACCCCAAGAACGGCAAGACCTACAACGCCAAAGTCACCCTCATCGACGGCGGGAAGAAGCTCGAAATGCGCGGCTCCATCCTGTTCTTCGGCCGCACCCAGACCTGGATACGGGTGAATTAGAACCCGGTGGCGATTATCGTCCGGAGTTGGTCACGCGCGCGGGGCGTACTATCGCTGCGAACTGTGCCTGAGCATGGACAGCAGGCTCAGGCAGATCAAATGCGCGATCCTCTGCTTCTCCGGGCGCGGCTGTTTGTGTCGCAACTGACGGCAGAGCACGCGCGCCGTCTTGATCTCGGGAGCGAATCGGCGCTTGGTCGCCGCATCCGGCCGCGGGACCGGCGTTTCGCCAAACAGGTCTCCGGACTTCCCGGTAACGTCTATGCAATTCGCCATATAGCACCTCGCATACTCGCAACAGACTGTTTGACATCGCCCGCAGGTTGTAGTTTCCGCTTCGCCGGACGGGCGGTATTGCGTAAACGCAAATTTCCGCCGAATTTCTTCCCGCTTGAACCGGGGTCGTGACGCCACCGACACCGACGCCGGCACTCCTGCTTCTTAGACATATGCGTTAACAAAATGAGCTATGTGTCTGTCTGAATTTGCGAAGTATCTATACACTCGCGACCCTGCACCGGTTTGCCTGCTGCCCGGATGCGCGGAAGTCGGGATGGGCTTGAGGCAATCCTGCGCCGACAGACTCCCGGTGTCTTGCAATTTGATCGTTCTCACAGCGGCGCAATTTCTGCGTGATATCGTGATGCCCGACCTCCAATGCAGTTGGGAAAATCGCAATGAAGCTTCCATTCACGGCCGAGCAATTCTTCGATGTCTTTCGGATATACAACGAAGCGGTGTGGCCGGCGCAAATCGGCTTGACGCTGCTCGCCGTAGCGGCGGTCGGTCTGTACAGCCTGCCCCGGGCGCAATCCGGCCGCTTGATCTCGGCGATTCTGGCGCTGCTATGGGCATGGACCGGCACCGCCTATCATCTGATCTATTTCGCGCCGATCAACAAGGCCGCCTTTGCGTTTGGCGCAGTGTTCCTCGCAGGCGCGGCGGCATTTCTGTGGGCGGGCGTGGTCCGCGGACAATTGGCTTATACCTCGGCTAGCGGACTGCATCGCCTGCTAGGCTGGATCCTGCTGGTCTACGCGCTCGTGGCGTACCCGTTATTGTCCGGGGCGCTCGGGCACACTTATCCGGAAACGCCCACTTTCGGTCTGCCCTGCCCGACGACGATCTTTACCATCGGTATGCTGTGCCTGCTGGCCGCGCCATTTCCGAAGTATGTACTGGTCGCGCCGCTGTTGTGGTCGGCAGTGGGATCTCAGGCCACGTTTCTTTTCGGCGTATATGCGGACATCGGACTGCTCGTCGCCGGAATCGTTGCGCTATACCTGCTGGTCGAACCCAGGCTGACCGGCGCAGGCCATGGTTACGGATAGAAGGGTTCCGAACCCGTTTCTCCCATGCGATCGCCCCGCGCAGTCAGGACGGTCGACTGCGCGGGTTCTGCGACCACAATATCGGCGACTACTTGCGCGCGAGCCAGAAATTCAATTGGCTGCAAAGCAGTAAAACAGCCCGTCACCGCCCGTGGGACGCACTTTTTCCTGGCTGCAGCCCAGGGTCGGGTGGGCCGAATTCCAGGAGGTGGCCCAGGAAGAGTCGTTCGGTCCGGCGCGGTCGAAGTGACCGGTCATGGCAGCGCCGTCGGACCCGCCCTTGGTCCAGTTGCCGCAGGTCATGTCGGGAAAGGGCGCGCCCGGAAACGCGGTGCCGTCGGGGCGCGAGCCGGTCAGTATGTCGTGCTTGTTGGGCTTCTCCGTGCGGCTGTTTACTGCGCGCCCCATCTCGTCCAGGGCCGTCTGTTTCGTCAGATTGCTGCCGGACGAGTGCAGGTCTTCGACGCTTCTTGCGACCACCACGCCCTTGGCATTCTTCCAGGGGCCCGTGCCGATGCGGTCGCGCGCGTTCACATAATTCGGATCAGCCAGCTTCGGCGCCTGCGTGCTCAGGTAGGCGCGCCAGTTGCGATCGCCGGCGCCCGCCGCCCGCGCCAGCGTCTGGCAGTGCCGGTCCGCACCGTCGAGTCCACCCAGATCGCCGCCCTTGCCGGAACCTACACTGGTCACGAAAAACGTCATGTTCTTGGGACCCGACTGCATGCTTGCGCAGCCCGCCAAGGTAGTCAAACCTACAGCAATCAGCCACATCCTTCCCGCTTTGCTTTGCATCGCGCTCTCCTGTTGATTTTTGTTGATCTGTAAGCGAGCAGCCGTCACGCACCGCCGATACAGTGCAGCGATGGAGATCCGCTCAAAATCGATCTTCCGGTAATCGCCCGGGGTCGTCAATATCGAGTGCTGGATATCGAGTGCAGGATAGAGCGCTCAGATTGCCGGCGCCCCGGTTTCGATTTCCCCGCGCCCCGCAGCCCTACTTCGGCCAATATTCGTCGCGCAGCAGGCGCTTGAGCAGCTTGCCTGTCGGCGTGCGCGGCAGTTCGGCTCTGAACTCCAGGCTGCGCGGGCATTTGATCGACGACAGACTCGCCCTGCAAAAGGTGATCAGTTCGTCTGCCAGCATCGGCCCCGGCGCATAGCCCGGCAGCAGCTGCACCACCGCCTTCACCTCTTCGCCCATCTCGTCGTTGGGCACGCCGAAGACGGCGACATCGGCGACCGCAGGGTGATTGACGAGAACGTTCTCCGCCTCCTGCGGATAGATGTTCACGCCGCCGGAGATGATCATATGGGCCCTGCGGTCGGTAAGGTAGAGGTAGCCGTCGGCATCGAGGTAGCCGACATCGCCCAGGCTGGACCAGCCCTTCTCGTTGTACGCGCCTTTGGTCTTGGCCGGGTCCTTGTGATAGGCGAACTCCGGGCCGCCGGCAAAATAGACTTGCCCGGTCTCGCCCACGGGGCAGTCCTCCCCGTCCGCGCCGACGACGTGGATCTGGCCGACGAGCGAGCGGCCGACCGTTCCGCGGTGAGCGAGCCACTCCGCGGTATCGGCGATGGTGACGCCGTTGCCCTCGGTGCCGGCGTAATACTCGATGAACACCGGCCCCCACCAGTCGATCATTTTCTGTTTCACTTCGACCGGGCAGGGTGCGGCGGCGTGCACCGCGGCCTTGATCGACGAGACATCGTACTTTGCGCGAACCTCCCCGGGCAGCTTGAGCATGCGCACGAACATCGTCGGCACCAGCTGCGTCTGCGTGCAGCGGTGCTTCTGGGCGAGGCGCAGGTATTCCTCGGGGTCGAATCGTTCCATGATCACCGAGGTGGCGCCGAGTGCGGCGACCATCATGTTGAAGCGCAGCGGCGCAGCGTGGTACAGCGGCGCCGGCGACAGATAGACGCTGTGTTCGTTTACGCCGCACATTTCTTGCACCAGCAGCTGCAACAGCGGCGACAGCGTCCCCAGCGGTTCGCTCTTGAACAGCGGCTTGACGCCCTTGGGCCGGCCGGTCGTGCCCGAGGAATAGAGCATGTCGTAGCCGACGATTTCATTTGCGATGGGTGTCGCCGGCTGCGCGGCGAGCGCCGCATCCCACGAATCCCAGCCCGGCGCCGCAGCGCCGCTCATGTAGCGCGCGCTGCCCTGCGGCAGCAGGGGTGCGAGCTTTTCGGCCAGCGGTTTGAGCGCGTCCGATACCACCAGCACCTTTGCACCGCAATCGCCGACGATGTAGGCGATCTCGCCGGGGACGAGATGGGTGCTGATGGCGGTGTAGTAAATCCCGCTGCGCTGCGCGGCCCAGCAGATCTCGAAAAAGAGCAGCGAATTCTCGAACAAAAGCGCCATATGATCGCCGGCCCCGAGGCCGAGCGAGCGCAGCAGCTGCGCGCCGCGGTTCGAGCTCTCGTCGAGCTCGCGGTAGCGCAGGCTCTGGCCCGTCGCCGCCATCAGATAGGCCACCTTGTCTGGCCGCGTGCGGGCGTGGTCGGAGGGATGCAGCATCGTCGGCTCGCTCGTTTGCGTAACGATCCGGCATTGTAAGTCACGGGACCGCAAGCGCAAGCCGTGCGAGCACCGTCATGCCGGGATCAAACTCGAACCATCGATCCGCCCCGAAGGAATAAGCCGGCCACGAGCTCATCCGACTATATTTTTTTCCGAGGAAATATTCGGCGCAGGCCGGATGTTAGCCGCCCGTAACACACAATCTCCTGCGACCGTGCAAGGCGTAGTCGCGGTCGATCCGCGTGTGCGCGACCTGGGCGCAGGAGGCGGTGGAGTAAGGAACTGCCGATCTCGTACTAGCCGTGAGGATTTGAGGGGCGGCGAAATCGGAAGGTTTGGAACCGGTCTGCGGGCGATGCGACGCAAGCAGCTTTGCCTCGACGGCCCGAAGGATCGGACTAAACGCGCGAGACGGTGGTGTCGCGCGGGCCCCGGCGACGGGGCCGCCCGGAAGGGCAAATCTGCCGGCGTCAATAACTACTAACTGATACTTCCAGGAGGCTTTTGCATGAAACACAGTTCGATTGTGATCGCATTAGGCATCGCCGCGGGTATTTTTGCGTCACCGGCCATGGCAGCGGGGACTTTGCTGAAATTTGACAAAGGAATCGGTGTGGACCCTGTGGCAGGGATCGCCAACGGGGCCCCGGTACTGAACGTCGTGAAGGGCGTCAACCCAGGCGGCAGACCCTGGGCCATCGGCAAACTCAAGGTCAGGGTGAAAGAAGACGGGACCATTTCGGCGAAAGGCCAGGGGCTCATCTTTTCGGCCACGGACAACATCGGGACCGCGGGCGCCGTCACGCAAGTACAGGCATCGCTCTTTTGCGGCGCGGACACTGTGAGCCTTGATTCCCCCGCCGCCCCGCTAGACACCAACGGCAACTTCAACATTGTGGGATCGCTAGGCGCCGCGCCGCCGAACCCCTGCCTGAAACCGATACTGCTGATCCGCAGTTCGAACGGGGCCACCCCCGGCAACTGGTTCGCTGCAGCCGTTCCCGGAGATGATTCGGACGACTAGTCTTGGGAACGCAGGAAGCGCACAAGCCGACGCATCCGGTTTCGGCATTGCACTTACCGCCGCTGTTTCCTGAATCGAATGTGGCTGCCCGCAATCGCGGGCGGCTGCTTCGACGCGCCTGCGTCCGGAGCGCAGCGCGCACCGCTGCCGCTGGCCGTCGGCCCTGCCAGACACCGCAGCCTTCCTCCCTCGGCCCGATAGCCAGCTCGATTTGCATTTCCCTCGCGCCCGCGCAAGGCATGGGCTTGTAGACCTCGAACAACTGCGGCGGCAAGCTGCAGACCGCAAAGGCGCATCTGCTTGCTCGATTGGATCCGGGCTTCGTGCTTGTCCTGGCGCTCGTCCGCGAAATACCGGATCGGCTTAGAATGCGCTACTTCGGAACGCGCCTTCAGGACGGTTTCCTAAACACCTCAGGGGAGTGAGGCCATGGCAGAGCAGTTTGACGATTTGTTTTCGATCAAGGGCAAGATCGCACTCGTGACGGGAGGATCGCGCGGCATCGGCGAGATGATCGCCGCGGGCTTCCTCGCGCAGGGCGCCAAGGTGTACATCTCCTCGAGAAAGGCCGAGGTCTGCACGGCGACTGCGAAACGCCTCGCTGAAAGCTACGGCGGCGAATGCATCGCGCTGCCGGCGGACCTGTCGCAGATTGCCGGCGTGGAAAGCCTGGCGAAGCAACTCTCCGAGCGTGAGTCCAGGCTCGATATTTTGGTAAACAACGCGGGCGCGTCCTGGGGCGCGCCGCTGGAGTCATTTCCAGAGGTCGGCTGGGACAAGGTGATGGACACCAACGTGAAGGGCGTGTTCTTTCTCACGCAGAAAGTCCTGCCGCTGCTGCGATCAGCGGCCAGCGCGACGAGCCCGGCGCGCGTGGTCAACATCGGCTCGATCGACGGCCTCAAGTCATCGGTCTTCGACGCGTACTCCTACGGCGCTTCCAAGGCCGCGGTGCACCACCTCACGCGCTTCATGGCGGCACACCTGACCAGGGAGCACATCCTGTTCAACGCGATCGCGCCGGGACCGTTTCCGACCTGGATGCTCAGCACCGGCGTGGGCTTCGGCGGCAAGACCGAAGGCGTCGACTGGGACGTGGTGGCCAGGCGCAACCCCAGCGGCCGCGTCGGCACCCCGCAGGACATAGCGGGACTCGCCATCTTCCTCTGCTCGCGCGCCGGAGAATACGTCGTCGGCCAGACTATCGCCTGCGACGGTGGCGTGGTCGGCACTTCCTGATTCCGAACCCGGATCTGCGCTGCAGCAGCCGGCGCTGCAGGCGCCTGCGTCGGGAATATCCGGGCAGGTTCTGAGGACGTGAGCCCTCTCAGGGCGCGTCGCGGTAGATCTTTCCGCGCGCGCGCACGGGGTCCAGCAGCGACAGATCGCCCTGTACGACCTCATATCCCTTCGGATACGGCGGGCGCGTTTCCATGCCCAGCCCCTCGAACACGCGATCGTGCTGGTAGTAGCAGGCGAGCGTTTCCATGGCGAGACGGTTCATGAACCCCGGCGTCTGCGCGCGCAGCTCCTCGACCAGGGCTATGCGCTCGACCTGTTCCAGCGAGGCATAGCCACGCGTGTAGCGCGCATGCGCGCGCCGCTCCAGTTCGTCCAGCTCCTCGCCCAGCACGGGCAGAGCGTCCGCGGCCTCGATGTACAGGTAGGCGGGAACGCCGACTTCGGCGGCACCCGGCATGCGTCCGTCGGCGCTGGGCGGCACGATCAGGTTCAGCACCGCGTCCAGGGTCTGCAGCTGTGCGGCCGTCAGCGCGCTTGCCGGGTTCGGGCTGGCAATCATGTCTTTGCTCACGCTCCGCCTCAGTCAAAAAGGTTGGCGAGGCGCTGTTTCATCGCATCGGCGATATACAGCGCGACTGCCTGGATGGTGGGTGTCGGATTGACGCCGGCGGAGGTGACGAATACGCTGCCGTCGATGATGAACAGGTTCTTCACATCGTGGCTGCGGCCCCAGCCGTTGACGACCGCGCGTTCGGGATCCTCACCCATGCGCGCCGTGCCCAACAAGTGCCAGCCAGTCTGGCGCACCGGCCCTTCGCCGTATACGTCCCAGGCGCCGGCGGCCTTCATCACCTCGGCGCCACGCGCCAGGCCGTGGGCCAGCATGCGCTCGGTGTTCTCGCCGAGGCGGTAGGTGATTTTCGGCGCGGGAATGCCGTTCGAGTCGGTCAGCGCCGGGTCCAGCGTGACCGTATTGCATTCCTCGGGCAGGTCTTCGCAGCAGATGCCGATGCCGATGGTGCGGCCGTAGCGGCGCGCGAACGCCTCGTGATGGCCTGCTCCCCAGGGGATGTCGCCGCGTGCAAGGCCCATGCGCGCGGTCGCGACCGGACCCAGGCCGCGGGTGATCTGCATGTTGTAGCCGCGCACGAAACCACGGCTGCGATCGGTTTCATAGAACTGCTGGCTCCAGATGCAGCAGGAGAGCGGACCGCGCTGCGAGTCCAGGGGCGCATCGAAGGCGCCGCGCACCATGCCCCAGGGATGGATCATCAGGTTCTTGCCCACCAGCCCGGAGCGATTCGCCAGTCCATTGGGAAAACGCGCGGACTTCGAATTGAGCAGCAGCCGCGGCGTACCTATGCCGTTGCAGGCGAGGACCACCACCTCCGCGCGCTGCACCTGCTCGATCCCGTGCTCGTCGAAGTAGACGACGCCCGTGGCCATGTCCCTGTCGTCGACCAGGATCTCGCGCACCCGGCAACGCGTGCGCAAACGCACGCCGGCGCGCCGGGCAACCGGCCAGTAGGTGACGTCGACGCTGGCCTTCGCCCCCTGCGCGCAGCCCGACTTGCACGGTCCCAGATTGACGCACTGCGCGCGGCCTTCGTAATCCCGGGTCGCGATCGCGGTGTCCGAGGGCCACCAGTGCCAGCCGAGCGCGTTGAAGCCGCGCGCCATGGTCTCGCCGGCAAGACCGAGCGGCACAGGCGGCAAAGGCGGCTGGTGCGGCGGGTAGGCCGGGTCGCCGGCCAGCCCGGCAACGCCCATCTCGCGGTCGTTCACGGCGTAGTACGGTTCCAGGGCCGCATAATCCAGCGGCCAGTCGTCGGCGACGCCGTCCAGGGACTTGACGCGGAAGTCCGACGGATGCGGGCGCGGAAAGTGCGCCGCATACAGGATGGTGCTGCCGCCCACGCCGTTGAAGTTGAGCGGCGATATCGGCGAGTCGGCGTCGTTGATCGGGTAATCCTGCGTCAGCCCGCGGATGTTCGGATTCGGCGAGAACTCGCGTTCCTGGCGCACTTCCCAGTCCCGCCGTGTGCTCGGGTAGTCGCCCGGATTCATCCAGTCGCCCTGCTCCAGGCACAGGATGCGCATGCGCGTGTCAGCCATGCTCCAGGCGAACGCCGCGCCCGAGGCACCGGCGCCGATGATCAGAACGTCGACATCGTCCGTCATTGCAGCATCCCTGATGAATCAAGAATTGCGAATATCGTTATCGCCCGATCAACGATCGGCCGGATCTCGGGGCTACCCGCGCAGCATTTCGAGTCAGGCGACGACCGGATGTTGCCATGGGCCAATGTTACCTGCACTTTTATTCCGCGGCTTATCCGCGCTCGCGTAAGCAGATCGCGCCCGTGATACAGTTTCCCGGCGCGACCGCTCTTGGTCGGGCCGGCTCGGGTATGTTATCCCTGCAAGCCCCGGCCGCGCGGTCCGTGCAGCAGTTGAGACAATACACGAATGCCATGATCCGGCGCTTGGTGACCTGCCGGAACACCCCGGGGGTATACCAATCATGAGCGACGCCATAATCCCGTTTCGTATCGCCGTCGGCGACGATGTACTCGACGATCTGCGCGCGAGACTGCGCTACACCCGCTGGCCGGAAGCGGAAGTGGTCGACGACTGGAGCCAGGGCACGCCGCTGGCCTGGATCAAGGAGGTCTGCCGCTACTGGGCCGAGGGATACGACTGGCGCCACCGGGAAGCGCTGCTCAATCGATTCGATCAGTACACCACGCAGATCGACGGGCTCGATATCCACTTCCTGCATGTGCGCTCCGCGAACCCTGAGGCGCTGCCCCTGCTGATCACCCATGGCTGGCCCGGCTCGGTGGTCGAGTTCCAGAAAGTGCTGGAGCCGCTGACCAAGCCCGCTGCCCACGGGGGCGACCCGGCCGATGCCTTTCACGTGGTATGCCCCTCTTTGCCCGGCTTCGGTTTCTCGGCCAAGCCCACAACCACGGGCTGGGGGGTGGAGCGCATCGCCGCCGCGTGGGCGGTGCTGATGGCGCGGCTCGGTTACCCGCGTTATGCAGCCCAGGGCGGCGACTGGGGTTCTGCCGTGACCGCATCGCTGGGCGCGCAAGACCCAGCGCACTGCATCGGCATCCACATCACCCTCGCCATGGGTACCAGACCCCGGGTCGACGGCAATCCCGCTCCCGAAGAACTGCGGACGCTGCGCGCACTCAAGCACTACAAGGACTGGGATTCGGGCTATTCGAAACAACAGGCAACCCGACCCCAGACCATAGGCTATGGCCTCACCGACTCGCCGGCCGGACAGGCCGCCTGGATCCTGGAAAAGTTCTGGGCCTGGACGGATTGCGACGGACACCCGGAGAACATATTCAGCCGGGACGAACTTCTGGACAACGTGATGCTGTACTGGGTGCCGGCCACCGCCGCCTCGTCCGCCCGCCTGTATTGGGAGAGCTTCGGACGCCGGGGCGCGACGCCCCTGGTCAAGGTACCTACTGGCGTCGCCGTATTCCCCAAGGAGATTGCGCCCCCGGTACGGCGTTGGATGGAAAGCGACTTCACCGACATACGCCGCTGGAGCGAAATGCCCAAAGGCGGGCACTTCGCCGCGTTCGAGCAGCCAGAACTCTTCGTCGCCGAGCTGCGAGCCTACTTCAGGACCCTGCGCCAGGAGTTCGGTACGGGATGAGGGGATGCCCCGCTACAGGTGCTTATTGCGCACAGCGCGAGGCGCAGGCGCAATGTGTTGCGCTACATCAAGGCAAGCCCACCCTTCCGGGCTAGAATTTCCAGTCCACGCCGCTTTCCGGAAAGGAGTACATCTTGGCCGCCCTC
Source organism: Burkholderiales bacterium (assembly GCA_014860355.1). Classification (GTDB taxonomy): domain Bacteria; phylum Pseudomonadota; class Gammaproteobacteria; order Burkholderiales; family SG8-39; genus 2-12-FULL-64-23. Next base: position 82,576 of record JACZJV010000114.1, read on the forward strand.
ACACAACTGCAAGTTGCAGGCATCTCGATCCGCCGCACCAGGGCGGAGGATATGAAATCGGTGGTCGCACTGGACGCGCAGTTCGTGAATCGCCCGCGGCAGTTCTATTTCCAGCGTCGTCTCGACGCGGCCCTGGCCCAGGCCGGGCAGCACATTCAGTTTTCGGCGGAGCAGGACGGCAGGTTCATCGGCTTTATCAAGGCACGCAAGCTGCTGGGCGAGTTCGGACAGGCGGAGCCGGCATTGCGCCTGGAGGCGGTGGCCGTGGCGCCGGGCGAGCAGCGCAGGGGCGTGGGCGCAGCGCTGCTGGACAGGCTCGCGAGCGAGGCGAAGCGCATCGGCGTACCGGCAATCAGGACGTCCGCATACTGGCGCGACCACGCGATCATGCAATTTTTCGATCGCACGGGCTTCGAGTTCTCGAAGAACCAGATCCTCGACTGTCCGGTGCAGCGAGACCCGGTCATGGCCCATGAGGGCGACAGGACGCTGGCGCCTGCGCACCTCAGCGGCTTTTCGGCAAGTGAAGTCGACTACAGCCCTGCGGCTGCGAACGACTTCGAGGCGCTCACGCGCGGCAGGTTCGACCTGCGCACGCTCGAAGCCGAAGACTGCGGCGACATCGTACGCATCGATCAAAGGGTCATAGGCCGCAGGCGCGAGGACTACATCCGCGAACTGGTCGACGAAGCGATGAACGATTCCGCCGTGCGCGTATCGCTGGTGGCGCGCGTGGACGGTATAGCTGCGGGATTCGTCATGGCGCGCACCGACTTCGGCGATTACGGCCGCGCCGAGCCGGTGGCGGTGCTCGATACCATCGGGGTGGACCCGGATTACGCGCACCGCGGCGTGGGTCACGCGCTGTTGTCGCAGCTGTTTGTGAACCTGAAGGCGCTGCGCGTGGAGCGCGTGGAAACGATGGTGACCCGCGAGAACTTCGGGCTGCTGGGGTTCTTTTACGACGCCGGCTTCGCGCAGTCGCAGCGCCTGTCGTTCGACAAACGCGTGGCTTGAGCGCCGCGGACATTCCGTCCGCGCATTTTCCATCCTCAGCCTGCGCTGGCGGATGGCCTACTGACCGAGTTCCTGTTTCAGCTTCCAGAGCAGCCGGATGTGGCCTTTTTCTTCGTCCATCAGCGTCTTGACGACCTGCTTGTCCCGGTCGTTGACATAGGGCAGGAACTCCCAGAAGAACAGGATGGCGTCCTTTTCCAGGGCGATGGCCAAGCGGAAGACGTCCCTGGCGTCGATCGCCTTCTGCACGAAATCCGCCGATCCGATCTTGGAGTAAAGGCGGTCCTCCACGACCGAGTCCATGTAAGCCTGCATATCGGCGTCGTACTCCTCCGGCCGAACCTGCTCCACCGGCACGCCGTCGCGCAGTTTCACGAACGTGGCCACGTGCCGGTCTTCCTCGGCAGTGAGGAACTCGAAGAGCCTGATCATCTCCGGATTCGTGCTGAGCCTGGTCACGTTGGCGTAGAAGTCGCGCCGTTTCATCTCCTTCTCGACCGCGGCTTCGGCGATCTCACGGGCTGTAAACACTGTGGTCATTTGTCGCTACTCCCAGGACTCTGTCGACATTCGGCATACCGGCAGCAGCTTCAATTCGCCATTTCCGGCTTTGCAGCGGGCGGGCGCCTGACGAAGGTCATCGGCACAGCGGGAATATTCGCCATGCGCCCCTCTTCCGCTTCCCTGGGCGTGCTTTCCTTCTTGCGCCGGCCGGGGAAGGCGAGCGCCTCGGTCAGGAGGTAAGCGGCCTGGGCGTAGGACGTCGGGCAAATAGCGAAACATTCCTGGCAGTTCCAGCATTCCTTCGCCGCGATCTCGGGGATAAAGCTGATCTCGCGAGCATGCCCGTTGTCGATGAAACCGACGGCGCGCTTTTGCTTGACCTCGTCGCAGTAGCGCACGCACAGGCCGCACATGACGCAGAAAGCGGCCTCTTTCTCGAAGCGGTTGCGGTCGGCGCCGTATTCGTAGGCGAGCCGCACGAGTTCGGGCGCGTCCGGCGCATGCGCCATCAACTCCTCGATGATCAGGCGCCGGACCTTGTCCACCTTCTCCGAGCGCGTGCGCACGACCAAGCCGTTCTCCACCGGGTAGAGGCAGGACACCACGTAGTTGGTCCGGCCGCGCGACTCCACTTCGACCAGACACAGGCGGCAGCCGCCGTAGTCCTCGAGCTTCTCGTGGTGGCACAGCGTCGGGATGGCGACGCCGATCTGTTGCGCGGCCTTGAGCACGGTGGTTCCCGCGGCGACCGTCGCTTCCTTGCCGTCTATCTGCAGCGTGATTTGTACGATAGTGCCGCTCATTTCGCCTCGCTCCCCGCGGCGCTGCCGGCGGCGATGCGCGCCTCGAACTCCGGTTTGAAATAGCGCAGCATGCTTTTCAACGGGTCGGACGAAGTCTTCCCCAGCGCGCACAAGCTGCCCAGACTGGTGACCTCGGTCAGCTCGGCCAGCCGCTCGAGGTCGAACTTCCTGCCCTTGCCCTCGATGATATTGCTCAGGATTTTCAGCATCTGGTACATGCCCTCGCGGCAGGGCGTGCACTTGCCGCAGGACTCCTTGACCAGAAAATCGAGCAGGTAGCGCGCCATCTCTATCATGTCGGTGTTCTCGTCCATCACCAGCAGGCCGCCGGCCCCGATCGGCGCCCCGAGCTTGGACATGCCGTCAAAATCCAGGGGGGCATCGATCATGCTGATCGGGATGGACCTGCCCATGGCCCCGCCGAAATGGATGGCTTTTGGCGCCCCGCCATCGGGGACGCCGCCGCCGATGTCGAACACGATGGTACGCAGCGGCGTGCCCATCGGCACCTCGACCACGCCGCTATTGACCACATGGCCCGAGAGCGACACGAGCTTAGTGCCCTTGCTCTTCTCCGAGCCGATACTGGTGAACCAGTCCGCGCCGCGGTTGATGATCTCGGGCACGTTGGCCCAGGTTTCGACGTTGTTGAGATTGCTCGGCTTGTCCCAGATGCCGCTGACCGAGGTGCGGATGTATTTGGGCCTGGGCTCGGGCGCATTGCCCTCGATGGAGCGCATGAGTGCGCTCGATTCGCCCGAGACGAAGATGCCGACGTCGAAGTGCAACTCGACCTCGAAGTCGAAGCCCGAACCGAGTATGTTCTCGCCCAGCAGGCCCAGTTCCTGCGCCTGCTCCAGTGCCGCCGTAATGTGCCGCGCCATGGACGGCGAGTCATGCCGCGTGTAGATGTAGCCCTGCTGCGCGCCGATGGCATAGCCGCCGATGATCAGGCCTTCGAGCACCTTGTGCGGATTGCCGGTGAGCATGGCCCGGTCCATGAAGGCGGCGGACTCGCCTTCGTGGCCGTTGACGATGACGTACTTGGTCTTCCCGGGGGCGTTCTTCGTCGTCTCCCATTTCAGCCCTGCGGGAAAGCCGCCGCCGCCGCGGCCGCGCAGGTTCGCCTTCTTGACCTCCTGCAGCACTTGGTCGGAACTCATCTGCGAAAGCGCTTTGGCGAGCGCGCTGTAGCCGCCGACAGCCAGGTAATCTTCGATGCGCGTCGGATCGATTCTTGGAATGTCACCGGTGAGTATGCGCATCTGGTGCTTGTAAAACGGCACCTCGCTCAGGTGCACCGCTTTTTCTCCGCTGGCCGGATCGCGGTAGACGAGGCGATCCACCACTACTCCTTTGAGTGCGGACTCGACGACCTCGGGAACGTCGTCGGGCTTGACTTCGAAGTAGCAGACGTCGTCCGGGCCTACGAGTACGTTCGGACCCTTGTTGCAGTAGCCGTGGCAGCCCGTGACCCTGAAGTCGACCTTTGCCGCCACGCCCTGTTTCGCGATTTCCGCGGCAAAGGCAGTAGCAACGGCGGCCGAGTCCAAGCCATCGCAGGCCGCGCCGCCGCACACTGCAATGCAGGGTTTGGCCGGATCCCGGGCGGCGAGTATCTCTGCCCGCAGAGCTTCCAGTTCAGCCGTTGTTTGTATCCTGGGCATAGTCTGTTCCTACTCGTATTGCTTCAGCACGTCGGCCGCGCGCTCCGGCGTCATCCTGCCGTAGTGCTTGCCATCGACGATCAACTCGGGGGCTATGCTGCAGCTCCCGAGGCAGCTGCCGGCTTCCAGCGAAAACTTCGCGTCGGTATCGGTTTCACCGGGTTTGAGCCCGGTGATCTCCTCGACCTTCGCCATCAGCCTGGCGCCGCCGCGCAGGTGGCAGGTCATGCCCGTGCACACATGCACCTCGTGCTTGCCCTTGGGCGTGAGACTGAAGGTCTTGTAAAAACTCGCGATCTGCATCACCTGGCTGAAGGGCACTTCCAGGGCGTCGGCGACTTCGTGCATCACCTCGCGCGGCAGCCAGTGGTTCGCGTGCTGGATTTCCGTCAGCGCATGGATCACCGCACCGGGCCTGCCCCGGTATTTTTCGATGATGTCGGCTATCGTCTGTTCACTCATGTCGTCGCCCTAGCATTTGTTTCGATACGAGGGAATCAACCCCTCGTGCTCCCCTAAATCGGCGCCATTTCGATCATGCTGAAATGGCGTATTACCACGTTCAACTCACGTCACCGCTACGGCCTGCACCTGATTGCCCTCTAGCTTGACCAGTCCGCGCTGCGCCATCACGTTCAGATGGCGCAGGACGTCCGAATCCGGCAATCCGAGGCCGGCGGCGATTTCGCCAGTCGCCAGCGGCTGCGACCGGGCGAGTCCCATGATGCGGCCCATGGCCAGCTTGTCGAGTATCAATTCCTGAAACAGCTTGTCGAACTCGGCGCTCGCAAACAGCTTGTGGTAACTCTCTTCCTTTCTTTCCTGCACCCGGAAGCGCTCGCGCTCGACCAGCTTGATGTAAGGCACCAGGTCGGTGGCCGCCTGCAATCCCGCCTGCAGATCGGCGATCGACTTGCCTTCGCTGGAACCGAGCGGGCCCAGGCTTTTGATCTTGGCCGACAACTCGATCATGACCTCGGCAAAGCGCGTTCCCTCGCCGGCCGACACCCACTCCAGC
>JACZJV010000115.1 GCA_014860355.1 Burkholderiales bacterium
CACCTATCCGAAAGCGGTGTGGCTCAATCCCGAACCCGAGCAGCTCTGGCCCTACCGCCAGTCGATTTCCGTCATCCGCGAGATCATGGAATCGCGCATGTACCCGATCACCATCGAGGGACTGGAGCGCGCGATGCGCTACCTGAGCAAATAAGCTCGCGCCAGTCCCGAATTGCCGCGCATCCGAACCGGGCGAGCAGGGACAGGCGATGCACTTCCCTGCCCTGCCGCGACCCGATGTCCAGGCTATAGCGCATTTCGGCGCCAAACGCGCGTGCGGACCTGCACTCAGCTGCCTATGTGCAGCTTGTAGCGCGCGCCGTTAGAGAATACGCAGCTGCCTGCCCCCTGGCGTGGATTGTTCATCTGGTACTCGCAGCTCATATACGAACCCGAGGACCCGAAGGCGCTGGCTATCCCCTTGCGCTCGTCGTTCGAGACGCGGGTCGCCTCGCCGGTCAGGACCTCGCCGCCATACTGAAGCTGGAAGCGGCCCTTGCCGTTCATCATATTGGCGACGGTCCCGGTGACCACGCCTGTCTGGGTGGCGAGATCGTTATCTGGGTACAACCTTGCGTTGAGCACCGCGGGCAGCGGCGTACCGGGCAAGGGATAAGCACCGGGCGCCGCGGCCACCGGCATGCCGGCCGGCGGCAGCGGGTAAGGCTGATACTGGACATTGCCCTGCGGATCCACAACCGGTAAGACGTAGCAGCCCGCAAGAGCCAGCGCCGCGACGGTCAGTGCTGTAGAAAGCTTGAGATTCTGTTTCATGAGCTACCCCTTTCATGGTTACAGGCTAATCGCCTGATGCAACCATGATCGGACGGCCCGACTAAAATGGCGCTTACCGGTGGCTTACAAATCGCTTATATGCAGCTGTAGAACAATGCAGGCGCATGATTAGGCAAGCTTTTCATATAGTGTGCGGGTTTCGGGCGAGGGTTCGATTTCGAGCAGCGCCAGCGCATTGCGGCAGCGGTGATAGGCCTCGATCGCCTCCGCGCGGCGCCCCAAACGCTCGTAGCAAAGAATCAGATGACGATAGAAACCCTCGGCCGCAGGATCTGCCTCCAGGCATCTTTCGTAGCACTCCAGTGCCTGGTCCGGTTGCCCGGCCTGTTCCCAGAAGTGACCGATGGCGGTCAGCGCGCGAATGAAACGCCCGCGCGTACGCTCGCGCCGCTCCAGATACCAGGCCTCGTCCGGTTCGCTCGCCATGAACGGTCCGCGATACAGCCCGAGCAAGCCCTCCGCCAGCCGCCCTAGCTGCGCAAAGTCCGGTCGCTGTCCGACGCGCTTGTGCAAGGCGTCGACCTCCGCGACCAGTTCATCGAAAGCCAGAGCATCTACCCAGACATAACGGCGCACCAGGGTCAGCCGCCCCTCGTGCAGTACGATCGCGCGATCCTCGCCCAGCAGTTTGCGCAAGCGGTGCAAGGTACTGGTGAACGAGCGGTGCGCCGAATCGCCGTCGATGCGCGGCCAGAGTGCCTCGGTTATCCGGTCTTCGCTGACGCGCTCCCCGCCGCATGCGATCAGCACTTTGAGCATTTCCAGGGGACGGCGCTGCGCTTTTCCCGATGTCGAAGCGAGCGCCGAGTCGTGCTTGAGAAGTTGGAAGTTGCCGAGCGTGTATACGCGAAACGTCCAGGGCCAGTCTTGCACCGAAAGCAGCGCCGGCTCGGGAGTGAGATCGCGTTGCTTGATGAGGTTCTTGACGTAGTCCGGCTCTATTCCCGCCTCGAGCGCGTGCGCGCAGACACGGGACATTGCGCCCGGCCGCCACCACAGGAAGTGTGTATATCCGTACTCCCGCCCGATGGCGAGTCCGCGCCGCAGCGCGTTCAGGCCGACCTGCTGCCGGTCGTGGTCCAAGGCCAAACGTCCGACGCCGATCAGACAGGTGAATTCCAGATGCCGATTGTCGATACCCTCGACCATCGGCCGCAGCTGATGCAGGTGCACCATGCACTTGCGCTCGTCGCCGCACTCGGCGAGTATCTCGGCGAGCGCCAGACGGCACAGAACCTCGAAGTAAGGGCAGCCGACTTCGACTGCCATATTGAGAGCAACGCGCTCCTGTTGCAGCGCTCGCATCAGATCCTTGCGCAGCATCGCTTCCCAGGCCTGAAAATGGTGGTAAAGGCAGAGGTTGAATCGGCCTGCGCCCGCCAGATGCGGCTCGAGCTGCTGCGCTACCACCGCCGCAGAATCCAGTTCGCCGCTTGCAAGCGCGCTGCCGTAGGCATAGACCAGCAACTGAAAAGTCCAGGTGTTCACGCCTGTCGTGCGCGCGATCTCCAGTCCTTTGAGTGTCGCCTTGCGGCAAGGCTCGCGTTCTGCCGCGAGCATGAAATACATCGCCTCCACGTTTTTCAGCGTAAGGCGCGAAAACGGCGACACGTCCGGCGAACCGGAGAGGCGGCGCGTCTCCTCGATCAGCGCCGACGCCTTGGCGTGGAAACCGGCCCACATCACGGTGAGCGCGCACAACAGGCCGACGAATATCGTCAGGTTCGGGTCGGAAGCCCCGTGCGCACGCGCGAGGGCGCGTTCAACCCATGCCTCCAGGTCGCGTCGGTGCGGAAGCCGCAGCGTCAGCGAAAACACCATGCTGCAGGCGACGCGCGCCTCAACCTCGGGCGACGGATATTGCACGCCGCCCTTCTCCGCCTCATCGACTACCGCGATCCAGCGATCGAGCAGCGAAAAATCGTCGAGTTCAAAAAGAATCGCATCCATGGCGCCGGAGGCGGCGAGGACCATGCCGGTCAAGTCGGCCGGAGACTGTGCGTGGAATAGTTCGAACGCCTTTGCGTGCAGCACCCGGGCCTCGCGCGGTGCAAGCTGGGCTCGGCTCGATGCGGCCCAGTAGACCGTCCACGGACGGCCGTCGCGCACCTCCGGCGGCAAATCCTCGACCCAGCGGGCCAGCGTCTCGCCGCGGCCCTGCCGCAACAGTATCTGCGCGTGTACCGCGATGAGGCGCGCCATCTCGTCCCAGTCGTGGCTTTCGCGGTAAAGCGCGAACGCCTCCTCGATCTGACCTGCGCGCTCCATCAGCGCTGCGGACATCTTCTGCAACTGCCGGCGTCGGTCCCTGGAATGCGCTTCCTGTACGCGCGCGAGCAGGAATTCGCGAAACATCGGGTGAAACTGATACACCGGCTCGGCACCCGCCTGGCGCAAGTCGACGAAATAGTTGCGGCGGTAGAGATCAGCGAGGATATGCCGGGCACGCGCATCGCCGCTGAGTTCTTCGGCCATATCCGCGGTCATCTGTGTCAGATAAGCCGTGCGCAGCAGCAGTTCCTGCGTCCCGGCATCGGTCTTCTGGAAAATCTCGCCAGCGAGGTAATCGAATACGAGCTGGCGCGTCGACAGCTGGGGCGGTTCGGTAATCGAGCCCGAGATCGTGGACTGCTCTATCATCAGCACCAGCCCGGCCGCCCATCCCTGGGTCTTCGCGTACAGAGCATCGAGCGCGTCGCGCCCCAATTGCGGCCGGCGCCGCAACGCGATCCGGTCGGATTCCTCGCGCGTCAGACGCAGTTCATCCCAGCCCAGGGTCGCGACCGTGCGATTGGCGCGCAAGCGGGCGAACTCGGGCGGCGGTTCGCCGCGGCTGATCAGCATCGCACAACCACCGCGCGGCAACTCGGCGAGTGCTTCGCGCATCATCGCGTGGAACTGCGAAAATAACGGTACGTCGTGGTAACCGTCGAAGACCACCGCGAAAGGCGTTTTCAGCCCCGCATAAAATTCCTGGAAGTAGCGCCGAGTGAAGACGCCGAGACCGGCCTGGTATTCCGGAGCAAGCAGCGGCAGGGGTTTGCCGGGCGCTGCGGCGAGTTCGGCCGCGGCCAGCCCCAGGTAATAGAAAAACGTGGCGACGTCCGCATCCCCCTCGTCGAGCTGATACCAGAGGCAGTCGATACCCGCCTGGTCGAGATAGCTCGCGATGGCGGTCGTCTTGCCGCAGCCGGGTGGCCCGGAAACCCAGATTACGGGGCGCTTGCGCGCCTCATCGAATTGCGAAAACAAGCCCTCGCGCGGCAGTATCCCCGATAGTCTGGGGCGAGTGGTCTTGCCCAGCGAAGCGCGCTTGGTCTTCATCGCAGCAGTCAATAGTCCGCCCTGCTCAACCGCCGAGCACCGCCTTCAAGGCTTCGAAAACCGCGCTGGACTTCGCCGGCTTGGACAGGTAGGCGTCGGCGCCGAGCGACAGGCCTTGCAGCAGATATTCGGGGGAACTGTGGCCGCTCAGAATGATCACCGGGAGATTGCGAATCGAGGGATGGCTGCGAATCTTGGCCAGGATCTTGAAGCCGCTGACTTTCCCGGGCAAGCTGAGATCCAGCAGTACCGCGTCGACTAGCGGCATTTTCTGCATCGCCTGAACGAAAGTCTGCACATCGTGCGCCCTGCGCGTCTGGTAGCCCGCCGCGCGCGTCAACAACAAATCCAGCATGTTCAGCGTAGGCAGGTCGTCTTCGACGATCAGAATCGTCGTTTTCGCGGGATCGACCGAGCGCTTCGCACGCGGGCGGGCCAGGTTGACGAAGTAGTTGTCCTCGGCCAGCGATCTAGCGCCGATCAGAATGTCCTGCGGGATGCGCCGCGGCGGCGGCGGCGGCGGTTCGATCTTCAGATCGGCCACCTTGAACACACCGGTGAAATCCAGATCGACGGCCTTGGATGCCTCGGGAGAATCTGCCTTGCCCATGGAAAAAGCACTTTCAGTTTTGCCGAATTTGCGCTCAAATTCCGCTCGATTCACTGACTTGTCAAGCGGCCCCGTGCGCCATATCAATCGCACGGTGCCGATTATGCCCCGATTGCGACGTGCCCGGCTGAGTGGTTCGGGCACCTGGATACTGCTACACCGGCTTTTTCGCCAGCAGGAAAAATAGCGAACCCAGTCCCGCGAGCACCGAGAGCACGGTAAATCCCGTACGGTAATTTCCCGTCAGGTCCGCGAGCATACCGGCCAGCATGGGTCCGCCGATCTGACCGATGACGATAATCAGAGCGGACAGCCCGAGGATCATGCCGATCGAACGCCGGCCGAAGTAGTCCGCGCGTATCGCCTGCATCAGTGGCCCGCGCAGGCCCCAGGCGCCGCCGTGCAGCAGTGCGAACGCGGCGAGCATCACCGGCCCTGTGGCATAGGTCAGCATGAGCAGACCGGCGGCGTGCATCAGCATGCAGAAGGCTGCAATCATGCGCTTCTCGTAGCGGTCGCCTACGGCCCAGCCGAGCAGGACCCCGCCGATCTGGGCGACGACCATCAGGGTGATCACGTAGGAAGCCTCGGAGACGCTGTAGCCCAGACCTTCCTTCATGTGCGTGATCGCATGCACGCTGACGGCATAGACGATCAGCAGGGCAAAGCCATGGCCCAGCGACAATAACCAGAACGCGCCGGTGCGCAGCGCCTCGCGCGCGCTGAACTCGCGCGGCGTGGCGGTATCGGCTCGGGCCGGGTCCATCGCCGCGGGGGGTAGGCCGTCGACCGTCTCGCCCACTTCCTCCGGACGGCCCCGGAACACCCGCGCGAGCGGCCAGCCTATGAGCATCGCCGCCAGGCCCGAGGCGAAAGCGGTCGCGCGCCAGCCGTAGCTCTGCATGCCCCAGGCGATTACCGGCACGAACATGCCGCCGAAGGCGAGACCGAGCGAGAGTATCGAGAGCGCGCGGGCGCGCCGCCGGTCGAACCAGTGGATGATCGCCACATTGATGGGGAAGAAACCGCACAGGCTGGAGCCGAGCGCGATGACGATGAACGCTGCGTAAAATCCGGCGAGGGTATCGATCTGGCTGAGGAGCATGAAGCCGAGTCCGAAGGTGACCATGCCTGCGCGTATCATGCCCTGCGGACCGAACCGATCGACCACCCAGCCGAGCACCGGACCGAGCAGCGCGGATTCCATCGGCTGCATCACTGCGGCGCCCGACAGCGCGGTCTTGCTCCAGCCGCGTTCTTCCACCAGCACCGCGAAGTAGGCGCCGAATGCCTGGTGCAGCAATGCAGCCTGAAGAAACTGGATGCCGCTGCCCGCGGCAACCATGCGCCAGCCGTAGAAAATCTTCATGTGGGGAGGTGACGAATCGAAATTGGCCGCGCAATCGCGCTGTGTAAGCCGGCACGCGAACCGCGCCTGCGCTTCAATCGCCGTTGCGCTGCGGCGGCGGAGCGACCTTGATCGCTTCCTCTATGGTGGTGAGTCCGGCCGCGACTTTCATCGCCGCGCTGATGCGCAGCGGCTTCATGCCTTCCTTGTAGGCGAGTTCGCGCATCTTGGCCAGATCGGCCCTGGCGTCGACCATGCGCTTCATCGCCGATGACATCAGCAGAATTTCGTAGACGCCGATGCGGCCGCTGTAGCCGGTGTTGCGGCATTCCAGGCAGCCTGCCAGTCGGAAAATGTGCGCCGGGCGCTTGGCCTTCCACGGCGCGACGAACTCCTCCCAGTTGAGGTCCTCGGCGCGCGCATCGTCGTAGGGCACTTTCTGCTTGCAGTGCGGGCACAGCGTGCGCACCAGCCGCTGCGCCATCACGCCGAGTATGGTCGAATTGAGCAGATAGGACGGCACGCCCAGGTCCAGCAGCCGCGTGATCGCGGCCACCGAATCGTTGGTGTGCAGGGTGGAGAGCACCAGATGCCCGGTGAGCGCCGCCTGGATCGCCATATCCGCGGTTTCCAGGTCACGGATCTCGCCCACCATGATGATGTCCGGGTCCTGGCGCATCAGCGCGCGCACGCCGTCGGCAAAACCCAGGTCTATACCGTGCGACACCTGCATCTGGTTGAACGCCGGCTCCACCATCTCGATCGGGTCTTCGATGGTGCAGACGTTGACCTCCGCGGTGGCCAGGGTCTTGAGCGTCGAGTACAGGGTGGTGGTCTTGCCCGAGCCGGTGGGTCCGGTGACCAGGATGATCCCGTGCGGTGCCGCGGTCATGTGGCTCCAGCGTGCCTTGTCCTCATCGGAAAAGCCGAGTTCGGTGAAATCCTTGACCAGCACTTCCGGATCGAACACCCGCATCACCAGCTTCTCACCGAAGGCCGTGGGCATGGTCGAGAGGCGCAGTTCGATCTCCTGGCCGTCGACCGTACGCGTCTTGATGCGTCCGTCCTGCGGCCGGCGTTTTTCCACCACGTCCATGCGGCCCAGAATCTTGATGCGGCTGGTCATCGCGGACATCACCGATGCAGGGATCTGGTACACCTGATGCAGCACGCCGTCGATGCGAAAGCGCACCAGGCCGACCTCGCGCCGCGGCTCCATGTGGATGTCGCTCGCGCGCTGGTCGAAGGCGTACTGCCACAGCCAGTCGACCACGTGCACGATGTGCTGGTCGTTGGCATCGTACTGGCGGTTGCTGTTGCCCATCTCCACCAGTTGCTCGAAGTTGCCGATGCCGCTGCGCTGTTCGCCCTTCTCGGCGGCGCCCTTGATCGATTTCGCCAGGTTGTAGAACTCGACCTGGTAGCGCGCGATATCGAGCGGGTTGGCGATCACGCGGCGGATTTCCAGGCGCAGAATGGGTTTGAGCTCGCGCTCCCATTCCTTGATGTAGGGTTCGCAGGTGGCAATCACCGCCTCCCTGGTGTTCACCTCCACCGGCAATATCTTGAAGCGCTGGGCGTAGGCGTTGGACATGACGTCCGTGACCGCGGAGAAATTGATTTTCAGCGGGTCGATGTGGAAATACCCGAGTCCGACCTTGGCGGCCAGCCACTCGGTGAGCAATTCAAGGTGCAGTAGCTTGTTCGGCGGCAGCAGCGATTTCCATTTCTGGTCGGCGATCACTGCCAGCGGGTGATGATCGGCGCGCTGCATGCGCCGGTCGGCAATCAGCTTGTCGGCTTCGGCGCGTCCGACGATGCCGTCGGCGACCAGATCGCCCAGCACTTCGGAGAGGGTGAGTTTGCGGTCCGGGGCGGTGTCGGCGGCGGCTTGCATGGAACGCACTATAGCGGCATTGTGCAGGAGGTTCAAATTGGAGCGCATGGCACGAGGCCAGTTTGCCTGCCCTCATACACCTTAGGCGTGCGCGTGTATTCAGGTAGCCCGACATGTTAGGATCGGGTACCTTTTTTGCCATGGCGCCGGGGTAGTCCGCGCGGCAAATACGGGCAGACAACAAACTCAAACCTCGCGCGAAGCAGGGGAAATCCCCCTTGCAGCGATCACATACAGGAGCATGCCATGATCAAAGTTGGAGACCGCATTCCGGATGCAAAGTTGAGCGAAGCCACGGAATTCGACGAGGCCGCCGGTTGTCCCATGAACCCCAAGGACATCAGCGCCGCCGAAGCGACCAAGGGCAAGAAGATCGCCATCTTCGCCCTGCCCGGCGCCTACACACCGACCTGCTCGGCCAAGCACGTGCCCAGCTACGTCGCCAATTACGACAAGCTGAAATCCAAGGGCGTGGACGAAATCTGGTGCGTGGCCACCAATGACGCGTTTGTCATGGGCGCCTGGGGTCGCACGCAGAAAACCGGCGGCAAAGTGCGGATGCTCGCCGACGGCAGCGCCCTCTGGACCAAGGCGCTGGGGCTGGAGCTCGACCTTACCGCGCGCAACATGGGCGTGCGCTCGAATCGCTATTCGATGCTCGTGGAGGACGGCGTGGTCAAACAACTCAACGTCGAGGCCCCGGGAAAATTCGAAGTCTCCGACGCCGAAACCATGCTCAAGCAGATGTAGGCCGGATCGATCGAGCTGCAGCGCTAGTACTTGCGCGGACGGCGGTCCGTCCGCGCGGATCGCCGCTTGTGCGCGGCGGTGAAGCGTGTCCGCGCACAAGCGGCGATCTTGGAAAAAAGCAAACCCTACTCGCAGTTGTTTTTATCCATAACCGTGTTTTCGGTACGGACACGCTTCATCTCCGTACCAAAAACACGGTTGGCGCGCAGAGCGCGCAATGGCCGATCCTCGCCTCTGGCTGACGCAGCGACACACTACGAGCTGCAGGGACAGAACTTGCGCGGACGGCGTCCCGTCCGCGCGGATCGCCGCTTGTGCGCGGATGAAAAGCCTATCCGCGCGCAATCGGCGATCTTGGATTAAAGCAATCCCGGCCTGCCGCGGTGATTAACTCCCCGGCGTCCAGATCTTGGAGCCGCCGCCAGCCATCGCCAGCATCAGCTCGTTCAGGCGCTTGACGAAGCCGGCCGGGTCATCCAGTTGTCCGCCCTCGGCGAGCAGCGCCTGGTCGAACAGCACCTGGCTCCAGTCGGCGAACTGGGTTTCCTCGTATTTGAGCCGCTGCACCAGCGGGTGGCTGGGATTGATCTCCATGATCGGCTTGGACTCCGGGACTTTCTGCCCGGCCGCCTTGAGGATGCGCGCGAGATTGCCTCCCAGGTCGTACTGATCGGACACCAGGCAGGCGGGCGATGAGGTGAGCCGCAGCGTCACGCGCACTTCCTTCACCTGCTCGCCCAGCGCGCCCTTGATTTTGTCGGTCAGGTCCTTGTATTCCCCGGCCTGCTTTTCCTGCTCCTTTTTCTCCGCCTCGTCCTCAAGCTTGCCCAGATCCAGGTCGCCGCGGGCCACCGAGGCCAGCGGCTTGCCCTCGAATTCGGTCAGATTCGATACCAGCCACTCGTCCACCCGTTCCGCCAGCAGCAGCACCTCTATGCCCTTTTTGCGGAACACCTCCAGATGCGGGCTGTTCCTGGCGGCGAGGAAGGAGTCGGCGGTGACGAAATAGATCTTCTCCTGGCCCGGTTTCATGCGCCCGACATAATCGGCGAAAGAAACGCCCTGCTCTTCGCTGTCGTTGTGGGTGCTCGAAAAGCGCAGCAGTCCGGCGATCCTCTCCCGGTTCGCGTGATCTTCGCCCACGCCTTCCTTCAGTACCAGGCCGAATTCCTTCCAAAAACCGGCATACTTGTCCTTCTGGTTTTGCGCCAGGTCGTCCAGCAGTGCGAGCACGCGTTTGGTGCAGCCCGAGCGGATCGCCTCGATGTCCTTGCTCTGCTGGAGTATTTCGCGCGACACGTTGAGAGGCAGGTTGTTGGAGTCGACCACTCCGCGCACGAAGCGCAGGTAGGCGGGAAGCAGTTGCTCGGCGTCGTCCATGATGAACACGCGGCGCACGTACAGCTTGATGCCGTGGCGGTGGGCGCGGTCCCAGAGGTCGAAAGGCGCATGCGCCGGCAGGTACAGAAGCTGCGTGTACTCGTGCCGGCCCTCGACCTTGTTGTGGGTCCATGCAAGCGGCGTTTCGAAATCGTGCGCCACATGCTTGTAGAACTCCTGGTACTGCTCTTCGCTGATTTCGGATTTCGGCCGCGCCCACAGGGCGCTTGCCTGATTGACGGTCTCGTCCTCGCCGCTCGCACGGTATTCCTTCTTGTCCTCGTCCCAAACGCGCTTTTCCATCCGGATCGGGATGGCGATGTGGTCGGAATACTTGCGGATCAGGGCGCGCAGGCGCGTGTCGTCGAGCAATTCGTCCTCGCCCTCGCGCAGGTGCAGGGTCACCTCGGTGCCGCGGGCTTCTTTTTCGGCCGTTTCGATGCTGTACTCGCCGCCCCCGTCCGACTCCCAGCGTACCGCCTCCCCCGCCGCAAGACCGGCGCGCCGCGTCACCAGGCTCACACGGTCGGCGACGATGAAAGACGAATAGAAACCCACGCCGAACTGGCCGATCAGATGGGCATCCTTGGCCTGGTCGCCCGTGAGCGCGTGGAAAAACTCGCGCGTGCCGGACTTGGCGATGGTGCCGATGTTGGCGATGACCTCGTCGCGCGACATGCCCACGCCGTTATCGGACACAGTCAGCGTGCGCGCCGCCTTGTCGACACTGACGCGTATCTTCAGGTCCGCGTCCGTTCCATAGACCGAAGCATCCGAGAGCGCTTCGAAACGCAGTTTGTCGGCGGCATCGGAAGCATTCGAAATCAGTTCGCGCAGAAAAATCTCCTTGTTGCTGTACAAGGAGTGGATCATCAGGTGCAGCAGTTGCTTGACTTCGGTCTGAAAGCCCAGCGTTTCCTTGGTGGCGGTGGCAGACATGGTTTCTCCGTGGATAGTCCTTATTGTCCGGTTAAATGCGGGCTGCGGGGGGAAATTTCAAGGGCCCGGCCGGCGCTGGCAGCAAGGGCGGTCTAGAATGTGCCCCGCCCGCCGCCACCGCCAACGACTGCACTTGCGCCTCCATCCCCAATTCTCCGCCGCATTCAAAGCCTGCCTGCCGGTCCTGCCGGGGGTGCTGGCCTTCGGCACGATCAGCGGCGTGGCGATGGTCGCCGCGGGCATGCCCTACTACCTGGCCATACTGATGTCGGTCCTGGTCTACGCCGGCAACTCGCAGCTGGCCGCCTTGCAGCTCGTCAGCTCCGGCAGCCCGCTGGTGGTCGCCATCCTCGCGGCCTTGGTGATCAACCTGCGTTTTTCCATCTATAGCCTGTCGATCGCGCCGCACCTGGCGGCGGCCGGCCCGCGCTGGCGGCCCCTGCTCTCCTACATCCTGTCGGACAATGGCTACGTACTTTCGCTGCGCGGCTACGAACGCCCGATGGGCGCCGCTGACAAGGTCTGGTACTACTTCGGCTGCTGCGCCGCCATCTGGATCACCTGGCAGATCGGTACCCTGACCGGCGTGCTGCTCGGCGCACGCATTCCGGCCGCCTGGCACCTCGAATTCTCCATATTGCTCACCTTCCTTGGCATCGTCGTACCCACCATCCGCGACCGCGCCGTAGCCGCCGCCGCCTGCGCTGCGGGTATCACCGCCGTAATCGCCTGGCCCCTGCCGCTGCGCCTGGGCCTGTTGCTGGCGGCTGCCGCCGGCATTGCCACCGGCATGCTGGTGGAAACCATGCTGGAGCGGCGCACGCGATGACCACATTCTTGCTCCTGATCCTCGGGCTGGCGCTGACCAGTTTCATTCCGCGCGCGTCCTTTATCCTGCTGTTTGCGCGCTGGCCCGCGCCCGCGCTGCTGCGGCGCGCGCTGCGTTACGTCCCCGCGGCGGTATTCTCCGCGATCCTCGTACCCGGATTCGTACTGACCGCGGGCTCGGTCCACATCGCTCTGGACAATCCGCGCCTGCTCGCCGGCATTCTCGCCGGCATAGTTGCCTGGCGCACGCGCAATACCCTCGTCACCATCGTGACGGGCATGCTGGCGCTGCACTTCTTCGGCTATCTGGTGAAGTAGGTCGCTCTGCCTGACTGCCCTGTCGGGCGTCGCGTGATGCGCTCGCGCACAGAGCGCAACACCTGGCGCACCCAAAGAAAAAGGACCCTCGCGGGTCCTTTTCCATTCTGTGCGACTGCAGGCTTACTAGCGACTGTCCTTGCTGCCCTTGTCGCCCTTGTCGTGGTCCTTATCTTTCGGCCCGAAAGGGTAGTTTGCTTCCGATCCGTGCCCTTTATCGCCATCGTTTCCATGGTGTTTGTTCTTGTCATGCCCATGGTGTTTGTGGTCCTTATCGTGCCCGTCATGATCGCGATCCTTGTCCTTGCACGTCGACGGGGGGCCTGACGGGGGAACCGGCAATGCGGAGCAGCCGACGACGTTGACGCCTGTCATGGTCACGACGGTATTGGCCAAAGCTTGACCGGCCAAAGTTCCACCGGTCATGGTAATCGACCCGCCAGCAGCAGCGGTGGAACCCGCGAGTATGTTCCCGCTGAATGCCGAAGTCGTCATGGTCACGTCGGCGCCGGGCACCCAGAACACGTTGCACGGCTGCCCGCCGTTGGCCATGACCACCGAGAAGCCGGTGCCGGTAAGGGCTGCCCCGATCTTGAATATCCAGACCGCGTTCGCGTCGCCACCCGCATCCAGGGTCAATACGCCCGCACCCGTCAATGCCGTGTCGGTGCAATAGACACCAGGGGCCAGAGTCACGGGACCCGCGATCGTAGCAGCCAAAGTAACGTCACAAGAGAGAGACTGGACCGAAGTCCAGGCGCTGTTGAGGTCAGTTATGACCTGAGGGTTGAGCGGCGTGGTCGCCGTACCCGAAATCGTGCTCCCGGTATTAACAAGGGCACCGGAATAGACGACGTTTCCGTTGATAGCGGAACCAGTCAAAGTGAGCGCGCCGCCGGAGCCCAGGTCTCCGTTGACGGTGGAAGCGGAGGTGGTCACGGTGGTGCCACCCAGAACCGCGTAGTTGGATGCCGTACCCAGTGATACCTGGGCCCATGCCGGGGAGGCGCCGACTAGCAGCGCAACCGTCGCCAACAAACCCATGGACAGGTGCTTCTGAAGGTCATTCATGTTTTGTTTCCTTTCGTAAGTGTTTCAGGAGGACAAGGCACAATCCCCGGCGGGCATGTATCCCGGTGCGACGCACCGGGGTGCCGGCATAGAGATTCTTCCTTCAGCACGACAGACCGTTTCATGCCGGCAATCTCCGAGCCGAAGCCGGAGCAACCGGCGGTAAAATCATCCGTCGACCGTGCTTTTATAGCTGTCGCGCGAAAGATGCGCTGTGCGTTGCCGTACATACGGTGCAATAAATCTTCCCGGTACTACGGGGGAACGCGCGGCAACTCGTATTAGAATCGGAACCAATCCAAAAAGTTACGGTCTCTTCGGAAGCCCTGACAAGAAACGAGGTCGTCCGATGCTGCGCCGTATTCTTTCGCTCACCCTTGCCCTGCTGCTGCCGGCGTTCCTGCCCGCGCCGGCGCAGGCCTCTCCGGTGCGCGCCGATGCCGCGGCGTCGATCAAGCGAATCACCTCGGTCGAGGGCATTGCCGAGTACCGGCTCGCGAACGGCCTCAAGGTGCTGCTGTTCCCGGACGCCTCGCAGGACAGAATCACGGTCAGCGTCACTTACCTGGTCGGTTCGCGCCACGAGGGCTACGGCGAATACGGCATGGCGCACCTGCTCGAGCACATGCAGTTCAAGGGTACGCCGCGCCATCCCGATCCCAAGAACGAGTTCCAGCGCCACGGCGCGCACTTCAACGCCTCGACCTCGTACGACCGCACCAATTATTACCAGACCCTGGCCGCCAGCGAGAACAATCTGGACTGGGCGCTGGAGCTGGAGGCGGACCGCATGGTGAATTCCAACATTTCGAAGGTCGATCTGGACAGCGAGATGACCGTGGTGCGCAACGAGTTCGAAGCGGGCGAGAACAGCCCCCGCAACGTGCTGGGCGAGCGCATGGCCTCCACCGCCTACCTCTGGCATAACTACGGCCACCCCATTATCGGCGCCCGCTCCGACATCGAAAACGTGCCGATCGAGCGCCTGCAGGCCTTCTATCACAAATACTACCAGCCCGATAACGCAGTGCTGCTGGTCAGCGGCAAGTTCGACGAAGCCGTGGCGCTGGGGCTTATCGAACGCCATTTCGGCAGCATGCCCAGGCCGGCGCGCGTGCTCATCCCCACCTATACCGCCGAGCCTACCCAGGACGGGGAACGCACGGTAACGCTGCGCCGCGCGGGCGAGGTGCAGCTGGTAAGCGCCCAGTACCACCTGCCTCCGGGGTCGCATGTCGATTTTCCCGCGATCGACATCCTCGTTACCGCACTCACCAAAGTCCCGGGTGGCCGCCTGCATCGCGCGCTGGTCGAGAGCGGCAAGGCGAGCGGCATATACGGCAGCGATCAGCAGCAGCGCGACGCCGGTTATGCCTATTTCGGCGCCAGCCTGCGCAAGGATATGCCCCTGGAAGCGGCGCGCGCGGCGCTGATTGCAACTCTCGAGGGATTTGCCGCCGAACCGATTACCGACGAGGAGGTGGAACGCGCGCGCACGCAACTGCAGAACGACGTCGATATGGCCCTGACCAATTCACGCGAACTTGGCATGGCGCTGTCCGAATTCATCGCCATGGGAGACTGGCGATTGTTCTTCCTGTACCGCGATGGCCTGCGCAAGGTAAAGCGCGAGGATGTGCAGCGGGTCGCGACGCAGTACCTGAAGACCTCCAACCGCACTCTGGGCGTGTTCGTGCCGACATCGAAGCCGGACCGCGCCGAGATTCCGCCTGCACCCGATGTCGCTCGGCTGGTCAAGGATTACAAAGGCACGGCGGCGGTGGCGGCCGGCGAAGCGTTCGAACCCAGCGCGGCCAATATCGATGCGCGCACCCAGGTGCAGCAGCTGCCGGGCGGGATGAAACTCGCCCTGCTGCCGAAGAAGACGCGCGGCGGCACCGTGGTGGCGCAACTGGTGCTGCATTGGGGAGACGAACAGAGCAAGATGGGCCGCAGCGCGGCCTGCCGGCTCGCCTCGGCCATGCTGATGCGCGGGACCACCAAGCACACGCGCGAACAATTGCGCGACGAGTTCGACCGCTTGAAGGCCGAGGTGAGCGTCAGCGGCAACGGCGCATCGATAGAAACCCTGCGCCCGAATCTGCCTGCAGTGCTGCGTCTGGTCGCGGAAGTCCTGCGCGAACCCGCCTTTCCGGCCAGCGAATTCGAGCAGCTCAAACGCTCCGCCCTGACCAAGGTCGAAAGCATGAAAGGCGAACCCAATGCGCTCGCCGAACTGCAGCTTGCGCGCCATCTGAACCCCTACCCGCGCGAGCACTGGATGTATACGCCTACGCTGGAGGAGCGCATGCAGCGCCTGCAGTCGGTGAGCATCGAGGACCTGCGGCGCTGCCACGATGACTTTTACGGCGCGAGCGCCAGCGAACTGGCGGTGGTGGGGGATTTTGACGCGCCGCAGATCGCCAGCCTCGCGCAGGAGTTGTTCGGCGACTGGAGGAGCCCGCGGCCATACGCGCGCATAGTCGAAAGCTACCGCGACATGCCGCCGATCGATAGCAACCTCGATACGCCCGACAAGGCCAATGCCGTGTTCCAGGCCGGGATGAACCTGCCCTTGCGCGACGACCAGCCCGACTACCCGGCGCTGGCCCTGGGCAATTACCTGCTGGGCGGCTCCTCCGATTCGCGCCTGTGGCGGCGCATACGCGAAAAGGAAGGGCTTTCCTACAGCGTGCATTCCTGGCTCACCGCCGGATCGCTGGATGCGGTGGGCGAATTCGGTGTCAGCGCCATCTATGCGCCGCAGAACCGCGCGCGCATCGAAACCGGCATCATGGACGTGCTGCGCCAGGCGCTGCGCGAGGGCTTCAGCGAGACCGAGGTGGCCGAAGCGAAGAAAGGCTATCTCGCCTTGCGCAAACTAAGCCGCACCCAGGACGGCGCCCTCGTCGGTCGGCTCGCCGACAATCTCTACCTGGGCCGCCGCCTCGCCTGGGATGCTGAACTGGATGCAAAGATCGCCGCGCTGACACCAGAGCAGATCCGGAATGCGCTGAAAAAGTACCTCGACCCGGGCAAACTATCGATCGTCAAGGCCGGCGACTTTACGCGCCTCGCCACAGGCGATGCCGGCGCGCACAGGAAGAACTAGCACTCGGATCACCCGGCACAGGACGGGTTCCACGAGCGCCATTAGGGCAACTCGAGGTATTCGACTTCCAGCACCTGCAGTTCTTCTTCGCCCGAGGGCGTGCGCAAGGTCACGCTTTCACCGGCGCGCGCCTTGAGCAGCGCGCGCGCAATGGGGGAGACCCAACTCACCCGGCCGCGTGTCGGATCGACCTCATCCATTCCGACGATGCTCAGGCGGCTTACACGGCCGGCGCCGTCCCGGACACTGACCGTGGCACCGAAAAATACGCGGTCCTGCTCCTGGCCGCTGGACGCCACCACCTCGGCTAGTTCCAGGCGCTTGATCAGGAAGCGGATGCGCCTGTCGATCTCGCGCAATCGCTTCTTGCCATAGATGTAATCCCCGTTTTCGGAGCGGTCGCCATTCAAGGCCGCCCAGTGCACCACGCTGACAGTCTCCGGGCGCGCCACGTCCAGCAACTGTTTCAGCTCGGCCTGCATGCGCGCGTATCCCGCCGGGGTGATGTAGTTCTTCAACCCCTGCGGCTGTTCCGCCTCGGGCGCCGGTTCGTCTTCGTCGGCCCCGTCTTGTTCCCTGGTGAACGCCTTGCTCAACGTTTTTCCTCATTTCCTAATGCAAACCGCTGATTCCACTGTTGGATTATACTAGCGTGTATGACCGGATCCTGCCAGTCGAGGCGGACACGCTCACAGTACCTGGGAATCATCGCTAAGCGGAGGAAGTCGTGGACTTTCTGAAGACAAGAAAACTCCAAGAATGGGCGCTCGTCGGCCTGGTCGGCATCGCCACCATCTTCGCACTGCTTCCGGAGGAGATCGCCGATCAATGGAGCATCAACCGCACCTACATCGCGACCATCCTCGGCATCCTCCTGGTGATCGCGCTGTTCCTTTATCTGAAGTTCGCCTTCTTCATCATGGTCGCCTTGCTCGTGATCGGCGCCAACGTCACCGACGCATGGTCCGAAACGCTAGGCATCTCCAAGCTGCCTCTGATCATTGCGCTGATCGCCATGGTCGGGATCTCGCTCATCAATTATGTCGTAAGTATACTGCCCACCGGCCTGGAACCGAAGCCGCGGGAGAAAAGCCCGGAAGGCGTAAAGGCGATGTTCTACGCAATCGAAAAGGACAACCTGGTGTACGCGCAGAAAGTACTTGCCATGAACTTCGATCCGAACGTGCTCAGCGACAATGGTTACACGCCGCTGCAATACGCGGCGATGCGCGGCAACGCGCAGATGGTCGAACTGTTCATTCGCAACGGTGCCAATTTGGACATTCTGAGCAAGGACGGCGAAAGCGCGATGGAACTCGCATTGAAACTGAGCCATGGCCCGGCCGCGGACGTGCTGAAGAAGGCGCGCCAGGAGTCGCTCGCGCAGGAAGCGGCGGCCAAGGAAGCAACGACATAGCCAAAACTGTGCCTGGAGATTGTCGCCCAATGAGGAGAGGCATCCCCTCGTACTCCTCTCAATAAAGGGCTATTTCGGTAACTCTGGACTGGCCTCTTATTGACGGGGCACGCCGGCCCTGCGCGACAGTAGCAGCAGCACGTAAGGCACGAGCAGCAGCGCCAGGCAGGCTCCAAATGCGGTGCCATAGCCGGCCTTGGCATACCTGCCGGCCTCAACCGGCCACAGGTTGATGATCAGGCCCGTGCCCCACTGCACCGCGAACGCGCTCAGAAAAACCAGGAAATTGAGCGTGCTGATGACCCGGCCGGAGAGTTCCAACGGAAATTCCTTGGACAGTATGGCGTAGACCAGTGGCTGCACCTGGCTGAAAAGGGTCAGCGCGAACATCAAGCCCAGCGTGCCTGATTTCAGTCCCAGCGCGAGCAGCGCGAGGACCATCATGCTGGCGCCCACGCCGCCCAGCACGACCTTGACCGTGTCGACGCCGAGGCGCGACAAGCGATCGGCAACGCCGCCCCACAGCGCCGCACCGACGATCATGCCCGCGGCCGCCATCAGCAGATTCCGGCCGATGTCCGCACGCGCCAGCCCGACCACGTCTTTGAGCCAGGGAGCAATCCACAGGCTCTGCAGCGACATGAACACGCCCTGGCCTGCGATCACCAGCGAACCCAGGCGCCAGAAATTCGCATTGCGCACGATGATTGGCAGACTACGCAGCGACTCGAGCAGGCTTTGTGGCACGCGGGGCGCGTTGCGCTCTGGCACAATCAGGAAAATCGCGCCGGCGGCGGCAAATGTGAGCGCGGCCAGCAGTACAAACACGGTATGCCAATCGGTAACGCGCAGCAATTCTTCGGCAGGCACGGTCGCCGACAGGGCGCCCAGACCGCCGCAGGAAAGCAGCCAGCCGTTGAGCGTGGCTAGCCGACTGAGCGGAAACCATAGCGTGAAAACCTTCATGCTGGACATGAGGCAGCCGGAGACCCCGAGCCCGATCAGCGCGCGCGCGAGTACCAGCCCGCCCATACTATGGCTCAGCCCGAACAGGGCGGCGCCGGTTCCGGCCAGCATCAACAGGCCGGCATTCACACGCCGAGGACCGTAACGGTCGAGCAATATTCCCAGCGGCAGCTGGAACAATGCGAAAGCAAGAAAGTAAGAACTGGTCAGCAGGCCCAAATCGTCCGGTGCGAGGGCGAATTCGCGCACAAGGTCGGGCGCGATGATGGCGTTGACGGTGCGGTACAAATAGGAAAGATAGTAGCCGCCGGCAAAAGGCAGGAACACCTTAAGCAGCAATTCGATAGTCGGCGCTACGTTTTCCTGGCGGGCCATGGGTAGCAGCGATCATACGCGATCAGTTCCGCCCGGACATCCTGATAAGATAATGCCATCGAAAAGCGGAGGACCTATGGCCCAACCAAAGTATCTAGGCTTCGATACGCTCAGCCTGCACGCCGGACAGGCGCCAGACCCGCACACCGGGGCGCGTGCCACGCCGATCTATTTCACCACGTCCTTCGTGTTCCGCGATTCCGATCATGCCGCGGCTTTATTCAACATGGAGCGCGCCGGCCATGTGTATTCGCGCATTTCCAATCCGACCAACGCGGTGCTGGAGGAAAGAATGGCGGCGCTCGAAGGCGGGGCGGCAGCGATCGCCACCGCCAGTGGCCAGGCGGCGCTGCATCTGGGCCTTGCGACCATCGCCGGCGCCGGCTCGCACATCGTCTCCTCGGGGGCGCTCTATGGCGGCTCGCACAATCTGCTGCACTATACGTTGCCGCGCTTCGGTGTGGAAACCACCTTCGTCAGGCCGCGCGATCTGGATGGCTGGCGCGCCGCCATCCGGCCGAACACCAAAGCGCTGTTTGCCGAGACCCTGGGCAATCCGGGCCTGGACGTGCTCGACATTCCTACGGTTGCGGCAATCGCGCACGAGCACGGCCTGCCGCTGCTGGTCGACTCAACCTTCACCACGCCTTATTTGCTGAAACCCTTCAATCACGGCGCCGATCTGCTGTTCCATTCCGCCACCAAGTTCCTCGGCGGGCACGGCGTCGCCATCGGCGGCGTCCTGGTCGATGGCGGCACTTTCGACTGGGTCGCATCGGGCAAGTTTCCGGAAATCACCGGCGAGTACGAAGGCTTTCACGGCATGAATTTCTCGGAGGAATCCACAGTCGCCCCGTTCTCTTTGCGCGCGCGGCGCGAGGGACTGCGCGACTTCGGCGCCTGCATGAGCCCGGCGACTGCGTTCCAGATACTGCAGGGTGTCGAGACCCTGCCGCTGAGGATGCAGCGCCACGTCGACAACACGCGCAAGGTGGTCGAATTCCTGGCAAAGCATCCGGCGGTCGCATCAGTGTCCTATCCGGAACTGCCCGAACACCCCGACTACGCCCTGGCGAAAAAGCTCCTGCCCAAGGGCTGCGGGGCAGTATTCAGCTTTTCCATCCGCGGCGACCGCGCTGCCGGCCAGCGCTTTGTCGAGTCGCTGCGAATATTTTCCCATCTCGCCAATGTCGGCGACGCCAAGTCGCTGGTGATCCACCCCGCGAGCACCACCCATTTCCGCATGGACGACGCCGCGCTCAAGGCGGCAGGCATCACTGAAGGCACGATGCGGCTCTCCGTCGGACTGGAAGATTCGGCCGATCTGATAGACGACCTCGCCGGCGGCCTGCGCGCGTCGCAGAAAACCGGAAGATAGGGGGCGACAATGCTATTCGAAGTCAACGGCAACGAGGCCTATGCCTACACCGGCGGCAAAACCTTCGATGCGAAACTGCCCACGGTGGTGTTCGTCCACGGTGCCGAGCACGACCACAGCGTGTGGATACTGCAAAGCCGCTATCTCGCGCACCACGGCTACGGCGTGCTCGCAGTGGATCTGCCGGGGCATGGCCGCAGCGCGGGCGCAGCGCTCGCCAGCATCGAGGACATGGCCGCATGGCTGATTGCCGCGCAGGACGCCGCGGGGGTAGAGCAGGCCGTGGTCGTGGGTCACAGCATGGGCGCGCTGGTCACGCTCGAGTGCGCCGCACATTATCCAGGTCGGATCGCAAAGATTGCGCTACTCGGAATGGCTTACCCGATGAAAGTGTCGGCAGAGTTGCTGGATGCGACCCGGGACAACGAGCCGCTGGCGCAGGACATGGTCAACATCTGGTCGCATTCCGCCTATGCCCATTACCCGAGCAATCCGGGTCCCGGGTTCTGGATCCTGGGCGAGAACCTGCGCCTGATGCAGCGGCAGAAGCCCGGCGTAATGCACGTGGATTTTTCCGCATGCAATGCATATGCCGGCGGCGCAAGCGCGGCGGCCAATGTGCGCTGCCCCGCGCTGTTCCTGCTCGCGCGGCGCGACTCGATGACACCGATGCGCGCGGCGCAGACGTTTGCCAATTCGGTCACAAATACGGACACAAATGTGAGAATCGCCGTCATCGACGGCAGCGGACATAATATGATGGGCGAAAAGCCTGATGAAGTTCTGGAGGCGCTGCGTGCGTTTCTGAAATGATGTTCGAAGGCCGCATCGGGGCTGCGGAAACCATCCACCCTGACCGGGGCCGGTCTCGAATTGAGGGGAGTGACAATGAAGCAAGCAACATCTTTCGGAAAACGAATGCGCTGTGCGGCCCTGATGATGGGCGTCGCCTCCCTGCTTGCGGGATGCGGCAGCGGCGGCGTAGCGCCGTTTGTACCTGCCGCCGTGCCCACGGTCCTTACGGAACTCACGATCAGCGGAACAGCCGCGACCGGAATGGCAATAGCCGGAGCGAACATCAGCGCCAAATGCCGAGTCGGCACTGGGAACACGACGACGGGTGTCGACGGCAGCTACACGCTGATTGTGCCCGACGGCCAGCTGCCCTGCCTGCTCGAACTTACGCAAGCCGACGGTAGCCGACTACACACGGTGGTGACCGGAAGTGGCAATTCGGCGATTGCCAATGTCACTACACTCACAGAGATGCTGACTGCGCGTCTGTTGCGCGCTGACCCCGCCTTTTACTTCCTGACCTTCGATGCCGCGCTTGCAACTCCTGCGATTACTGCGCCCGCGGTGGCGAACGCGCAATTCGATGTGAGAACCGCGTTGACCGGCATCGTGAATACCAATTCTCTGGACGATTTCATTGCTACGCCGCTCGTAGCGGCAACGCAGGACAATCCCGCCGGCGGCGACCTCCAGGACAGAATGCTGGATACCTTGGGCGCAACATTCAATGCCGCAGCGCAAGCCCAGATAGTTGCGGCGCTGGCCGTTGCTGTCAATGCGACGGACGTTCAACCGATGGCAGCTGCACTGGCGGCGCCATTGGCAAATGCCGGGCCGGCGCAAACTGTAGTAGTCGGAGCGACAGTTACCCTCGACGCCAGCGCCAGTTCCGCCGCCGCCGGCCTGACTCTGTCCTATACGTGGAGCCTCACGTCCCTGCCCGCCGGCAGCACGGCCGTTTTGACTTCGGCCGACACGGCGGCACCGACATTTACCGCTGACGTGGCAGGCGTTTATGTTGCATCGCTGACGGTGAACGACGGGAATCTGGACAGCACCGCTATCACTGTGACCGTGACGGCAGGCGACAGCCCTGTTACGCCGCCGGTGACGTCGGCGGTATTCAATGACAACGGTGACGGCACGGTCACCGATCCGGCTACCGGACTCACGTGGATGCGCTGCTCTATCGGGCAGACCTGGAATGGAAGCGCCTGCGGCGGTACCGCAAACAACTACGCTTGGGATGATGCCATGGTATCGCCGGCAGCGGAGATCTTTGCCGGTCACAGCGACTGGCGCTTGCCTAATGTGCGGGAATTGCAGACTATCCTCGACCGCACGAAATTCAACCCCGCCATCGATACTGCGGCTTTCCCCGATACGCCCGCGGCTCAATTCTGGTCGGCCACGCCCGACCTCGACATTGCCGATACCGCTTGGTATGTCGATTTCGGATCGGGCGAGGTGCACTCAGCCCCTTCAGCTACCGGCACGTCTGCGCTGCTTCAGATCCGGCTGGTGCGAGGCACTCCCGCTCTTGTGGATGCAGGGCGTCCGGCGACGGATTTTGTCGACAATGGCGACGGCACGGTTAGCCACACACCCAGTGGATTGATGTGGAAGCGCTGCGTGGAGGGTGAGGATTGGGATGTCGCAACGTCGATCTGTATCGGCAACGCAAACGCAGTCGCTTGGGATACGGCTACGCTGCTCACAAACTCAACGTTCGCCGGAAAAAATGATTGGCGTGTGCCGACCGCCAAGGAAATAGCCGAGCTTTTCGGCTACAGTGCAGCCGTAATTGCATCCGTTTTCCCCGACCCATTCTATTTCGGTTTGTACTGGTCCGCTACGGTCTATGCCGGTGATCCGAGTAACGCATGGGCCCTCGGCATCGACATCAGCAACGGCGAAGCCTACAGTTTGCCCGTGACCGATATCCTAAAGGTTCTCCTGGTGCGAACCCGATAGTCTGTTGCGTTTCGACCGGGACGCCAGCTTTGCCATGCATGGCGTTGCCAGGAGATTGGCACTATCGGCATTACGACCCGTAGTGCGTCTCCACCTGCACCCCTAGCTTCTTCAACAACGGAGTCGGCAGGTCGCCTCCGGCGCACACGATTACGGCGTCGTTGCGCATCTCGACTTCCTCCTTGCCTTTGCGCAGCGTGATCCGGTCCGCGGCGATGTTGGCGATCTGGGTTTCGAGCGCGAGCGTAAGCCGCTTGTCCCCGACCGCATCGTCCAGCCGCTTGCGATTCTTTATCTTTACCCGGTTGAATGCCGCTCCCCGATACGCCAGGGTGACCGTCGTCCCCGGCTCGGCGCACACATCGAGCGCGGCTTCGAGCGCGCTGTCGCCCCCGCCGACGACGACCACGTGTTTGGAGCGGTATTGTTCCGCCTCGATGAGCCGATAGACGACCTTGGCCTGATCCTCTCCGGGCGATCCGAGTTTGCGCGGGGTTCCGCGCCGCCCGATCGACAGCAGCACGCTGCCCGTGTTGTAACTTGCTTTCGACGTGCGCACGACAAATCCCGATCCTTCCTTCTTGATTTCTTCCATGCGCTCGTTGTACTGAACGGCAATCTGGGTCTTCGCGATCACACTCTCCCAGAGCTCCATGAGCGACTCCTTGCTGATTTCCCTGACCTTGATCTTGCCGATCAGCGGCAGGTCCATGGGCGCGGTCATCACGATCTTGTTGCGCGGATAGTGGTAGGTCGTGCCGCCGATCGAATCCTCCTGCTCCACTGTCACGAACTTCAGGCCGAGCTTCTTCGCCGCCAGCGTCGCGGCGATGCCCGCCGGTCCGGCGCCAACGATCACCACGTCCAGACCGCCCGTTTTTGGCCGCTTGGCGATGTACTCCATCGCCCTGGAACCCTGCGCCACGGCCTTGCGGATCAAACCCATCCCGCCAAGTTCGCCCGCGATGAATATACCTTCGACATTGGTTTCGAAATTCGGATTGACGTTCGGTATGTCGACCCCGCGGTTTTCAGTACCGAACACCAGCTTGATCGCTTTCACCGGACACGCTGTCTCGCATGCACCGTGCCCGATGCAGTGCGCCGGATTGATAAGGGTACCCTTCCCATTGATTATTCCGATCGCCTTTTCCGGGCAGGCCTTGACGCACGCACCGGAACCGAAACACTTGGAAAGAATGAAGTTCGGATGCAGGGTGGGCGGCTCCGTCAGGCCGCTTTCTATCGATTCGTCCAGCGTGGCGTAGGATTCCCGCTCACGCACAACGCGCCTGCGTGAGTAGTATGCGATCAGCGCAAGCAGGGGCACGAGATACAGCGCGTAGTATCCAATGCCGCTCATTTGTGAGGAAAGTCCTTCATCGCCGCAGAATTTCCGGGGTGAGAATGATATTTTGGTATGATGTTTTATCTCATTTTTGCTACCGAGCGCAGACTTGGTCGCGCCGGGCGCCGCAGAACGAGCCAAACAATCTAACTAAGCAAATATGCCAGCGCCCGCAATTTCCTCAGACCTAGGTAGTCGCCCGCTTTCGCTGTGGATGCGGCTTGCATTATATGTCGGCGCGCTCGCAGTAGGGGGACTTGCCGCCTGGGTTTCGGTAGAACGCCCGTATACGGCGGGGTCGGACCTGGGGTACTACCTCGGACTCGTCGGCGGCTGCATGATGCTTAGTCTGCTGTTCTATCCACTGCGCAAATACTGGAGGCGTTTGAGCGAAGTGGGCACGCTGCGCGCATGGTTTCTGGTGCACATCACCTTTGGCATTCTCGGACCCGTGCTGATCATGTTTCACTCTCTGTTCCAATTGCGTTCCTTCAACGCATCGGTGGCGTTCTGGAGCATGATCGTAGTAGCGCTAAGCGGGATCGTAGGCCGCTTTCTCTACATTCACGTCTATCAGGGACTCGGCGGTCGGCATCTCACTCTCGACGAACTCGAAAAATACCTGGACCCTAGTGGCGACGAATCCTTCCGGGCACTTGATCTGGCGCCGCACATCTGGGACGAACTGGAGCAGTACCGGCTGCAGGCATTCGCCAGGGATTCCTCCGCGCTGAAGCAATTCAGGCGTTTTGTCGCAGTCAGCTGGCGCCGGCAACGACTGGCCGAGCGGGCGGACGTCGAACTGCGGCGCATCCTGCGCTTGCACGGCAAGCACCAGGGATGGTCCGAGGCGAAGTACCAGCGCGAAATCGAGACAGTCGAGGAGCAGATCGGCAATTACCTGCGTGCGGTGGACATAACGGCGCGCCTGGCATTCTGGGAGCGCTTGCTCGCCGGTTGGGCAATCGCCCACATTCCGGTGGTCTATATTCTCGCGTTGAGCGCAATCGCTCACGTCGTCGCCGTACACATCTACTGATGCCTGGCCGTCTGCAGCGCTGGATCCTGGCTCTGTCGATGGCGGCCCTGCCTGCGCTAGCGCTGGCCCAGTCGGTTGAGGGCGTGCTGATGCCCGGGGAGGTTATCAAAGGGCACGCAAAGTGGGAGCAAGATTGCCGCAAATGCCATATTCCCCTGGACCGCTCGGCGCAGCCTCGCCTTTGCGTCGATTGCCACAAGAAGATTGCAGAGGACTTGCGCGACCATGTCCGTTTACACGGCCGCCTGAAGGACTCCACCTGCCGGCGCTGCCACACTGATCACAAAGGCCGCAAGGCGAAAATCACCGGATTGAACAAGGACACCTTCGACCACGACCAGACCAGATTCCGGCTCAGGGGAGCGCATAAGAAGCCCAAAACAAAGTGCGAGGATTGCCACAAGCCCACCGTCAAGTACCGGGACACGCCTCAGGCCTGTCAATCCTGCCACCGCAAGGACGACAATGAAAAGGGCCATAAGGGAAGACTCGGACCGAAATGCGAGGAATGCCACACCGACGTCAACTGGAAGGAAACTAAATTCGACCACAACAAGACCCGTTTCAAACTGGAGCTTGGGCACAAAGACGTCAAATGCAAGGAGTGCCACACTGGTCAGTTGTATCCGTTCAAGGACAAACCGCGCGCATGCGTTGCCTGCCACAAGAAGGACGATGACGACCCCGCCAAGAAAGGCCACAAAGGCCACTTCGGCAGCAAGTGCGAGAAGTGCCATGATGCGGGCAAGTGGAAGAAGTCCATCTTCGACCATGAGAGGGACGCAAAATATGAACTAAAGGGCAAGCACTTCGACGCCAAATGCGAAAAATGCCATACAAAGCCGCTGTACACAGTGAAGCTGCCGTCGGATTGCTACGCGTGCCACCGCAAGGACGATGATGAAAAAGGACACAAAGGCAGCCTGGGCCAGAAATGCGCCAAGTGCCATAACGAGAAGAACTGGAAAACCAGCAAATTCGACCACGACAAGGATACCGACTATCCGCTGACGGGCAAGCACGCGAAGGTGAAATGCGATAAATGCCACAAGTCCGGGGTCACGGTAGTTGCGGGCAAACCGCGCGTAAAGCTGCCCACCGCTTGCTACGCCTGCCACAAGAAGGACGATGACGACCCGCTAAAAAAGGCGCACAAGGGCCGATTCGGCGAGAAGTGCAACTCCTGCCATACGACGAAGGAATGGAAGCACATCATTTTCGACCACGACAAGGACACCGACTATCGGCTGGCGGGCAAACACCGGAAGGCGAAATGCGAGTCCTGCCACAACATTCCAGGGGAGGTCGTCGCAAAGGGCGTGCCGCGCGTGAAGCTTGTGACGGCCTGCAATGCCTGCCACAAGAAGGACGATTTCGAAAAAGGCCACAAAGGCACGCTCGGCGTTCGCTGCGAATCCTGCCATAGCGAGAACAGCTGGCGAGTCGAAAAATTCGACCACACCAAATCGCGCTTCCCGCTGACCGGCAGCCACGCGATCGTCGAGTGCAAGAAATGCCACAAGACCGTCGACTACCGGGCCGCGCCACGCGCGTGTAACGGCTGCCATGAGCGCGACGACGTACACAAGCGCCGCCTCGGCATAGACTGCGAGCGCTGCCACAACATGCGCACCTGGAAGAGCTGGGATTTCGATCACACCAAGACGGGTTTCCGCCTTGATGGCGCGCACGCCAAACCGGAATGCTACGCCTGCCACAAGGCGCCGATGCAGAAGCGCCGCGATCAGTCTATCGTTAGCGGATGCGTCGTTTGCCACATCAAGAAAGACGTGCACCGTGGAACTTTTGGTCCACGATGCGAGCGCTGCCACGGAATCGATGCGTGGCTGCCGGCACTGCGCCTGTTCCGTTGACTAGCCCGGAGTTGAATTGCAGCTCACGCCTACGCGAAAGGGTGGCAATCGGCCGCTTGTTTGAGAACGCGGTTCAGCGCTGCATGACCCAAATCGAAAATTTCATCGCAATACGCCGGTAGCTGCCCCGCGTCTATTCGCCCACGGTACGATTGCCGCCCGCGAGGCGCGCCGACTTCGCACGCGATTCAGCAACATCGATCAGCCGCCACCAGTCGTCCGCAGCGTCTGTATCGCGCTCGGCGATGCCGATGCTTGCGGTATAGGGTTGCCCGTCGGGCTGCACTCCCAGTCCGGAAGCGAGCAAACGCCCCACGGCGTTGACCGCCTGCTGCGCTGTGGCATTCGACATGAGCAGCAGGAATTGATCGCCGACCCAGCGCACGAGCAAGTCGCCAGCGCGCATGCGCATGCTGTCATGCAGGCGCTCCGCAATATCTTTCAGTGCGGCGTCGCCGGTGGCATAGCCAAAGCGCTCATTCACGCTCTGAAACCGATCCAGGCAGACCAGCGCAATCGCGAAAGGCGCTTTACTGCGCACAGACCACGCATATTGAATATCGACCAGCGCCTCGCCGGCGCGGCGCGAATAGCAGCCGGTCAGACTGTCGTGGATGCCCTCGCGCACCATGACGATCATGAACGCGAGTTGCGATACCCCTGCAAGCACTGACGCCATGGCGAGAATCAGCAAAACCCAGAAGGAGCCGAATGCGGTCGGCCAGTCTATGCCGGGCAGGTTTGGCAGCCATGCGACGATCTGAACGAACAAAATGAGAGAGCAAAAGATCACGCCCTCGATCAAGGTCAGCGGAAAAATGGCGATCCCGCCCATCATGACGAATGGCAGAGAGGCGTAGCCTGCGGAAAATCCGCGCACAATTCCATCCGGGTGGAAATGCTGGATATACAGATAGCAGAACAGGAAAAAAGCCGCCGGCACTGCGAGAAGGAAAAACAGAGCCCGGTAGGCGTCGCGCATCGTGTGCATACCGCGCAGGGCAACCAGGATGGCGGAGAAGGCCACCGCAGTGAGCAGGCGCACTGCAACCATACCCTGCCAGACATCCCGCGGGAGAGTCCACATGTCGATCACGATCCACAGCGGCGTGAGCACTGCCAGGATCCCCGCCACGATGCGCACGCGCGACACGATCATCGCGGCGCGCGGCACGGTCAGGCGCGTCGTGTGTCCGCGCGCACGGAACAAACCCCCTATTTCATCTGCGCCGATCTCGCTCAGCGTCCTGGTCCACGAGTGCACCCAAAGTCGGGAGAATTGAGTTTTCAGCATTGCTTGTCCTCGGCGCTCGGCTTGCGCCGAGCGGGACCCATTATGCCCAAACTAATCCCACTTTGTATATGCAGATCCCTTGCTACCCAGAGGCCGGTGGCAGCCGGACACCGAACAGTCTGTCTTCCCTTTGCTCTCGTGCGTGAGCGACTTCTTGTCCATACTGCCTAGATAGCTGGTGCCGCTTAGATGGCAGCCGATACAGAAGCCCGAGCCGTTGCCTTGCGAATTGTTGTGATTCATTCTTTCACTGGTCCAGGTCACGAAACCGGAGTGGCAGGCGTCGCAACTCATGCTTGAACCGGCAAGCAGTTGCGATTCATAGGGAATGTGATTCGACGGTCTGCCCTGGGCACCCATGGATGCATACGCACCGCTGTGACAGGTCTTGCACTGGCCGGTGACACCGACAGTAATATGCTTTACGCTGGTCCATACCGTCGTGCTCAGATGGCAGGAGTCGCACTGCGCCGTGGTCGGTATGTGGCCGGCTGGTTTCATCTGTGCATTTTGCGATAGGTAGCCGCCGCTATGGCAGGTCGAGCACTGGCCGGCGAGCCCGGTGTGGCTCATGCGCGGCGTGGCCGACCAGGCGAGGTACCCGCCGGCGTGGCAGAAATCGCATTGTTGGGTAGTCGGAATATGGGTGGCGGGCTTGGCTAGAGCGTTCTCCGAAAGGTATCCGCCCGAATGGCAGGTGGAGCACTTTCCGGTCTGCCCGGTGTGATCCATATTCGCCAGCGGCACGGTCCAGTTGGTGAATCCGGTCTTGTGGCAGGTCGCGCAATTTGCCGTGGTCGGAATATGCGTGACACCCTGCGGATTCGCGTTGGCAAACGCATAGGTGGCGTTGTGGCAGCTCGAGCACACGGCGACGCTGGCGCCGCTGCCCACATGGTCCATCGGCGTCTTGATCGGACTGAACCGGGTGATGTAGGTGCTCGATCCGATAGGCGGCATGAAGTGACAGAATGCGCATTGCGCCGACGTTGGAATGTGCGGCGTGGGCTTCGCCAGGCCAGGCCCGCTCGTATGGCAGCTCGTACAGGCGTTCTGGTCCGCCGCCCGGTGCGCAAAGGCGACGCCCGCCCAGGTGACTGTACCCGAGGTGTGGCAGCCGCTGGAATTGCACGCAAGCGTGGTAGCCACGTGCGTAGCCGGCTTCGTCTGCGCATTCGCCGCGACGTAAGCGCCGCCATGGCAGCTCGCACACGGCGTCGCCACGACCGCGGTGTGATCCATGGTCGCCGGAGAGAATGCGGTAAAGCTCTTGTGGCAGGCGTTGCACTGGATCGTGCCGGTCGGGATATGACTGGCGCTCTTGGTTTGCGCGTTCTCGCTCAGGTACGCGCCGCTGTGACAGGTCGTGCAACTGGTGGCGCTGACCAGGGCGTGGTTCATCGAGCGAGCAGTCCAGGCGACCGTACTCGTATGGCAGCCATCGCACTGGGCGGCGGTGGGGATATGCGTCGTCCCCTGCGGATTGGCATTGGTGTACGCGTAGGTCGCGTTGTGGCAGCTTGAGCACTGGCCGGCCAAGCCGGTGTGGTTCATCTGCGCCGGCTTGAACGCGACGTAGTTCGTGTGGCAGGTATCGCACTGCTTTGTCGTCGGCAGGTGGTTGGCTGGTTTGGACAGCCCCGACCCGCCCGCTTTGTGGCAGTTCGAGCACACGCCGATTGCAGTGGCGTCATGGGCGAAGGTGACGGTTGCCCAGGTTGTCATGCTCCTGTGGCAGGCATCGCACTGTGCAATCGTGGGAGTGTGCGTAGGCGGCTTCATCTGCGCGTTTTCGCTCAGATACTGCCCGCTGTGGCAACTCGAGCAGTTTCCGGTCGCGCTTGCCGGATGAACCATGAGGCGTAGCGTCCAGACTGTGGTGCTCGTGTGGCAGGTATCGCACTGGCGGGCTTCCGGGATGTGGGTCGTTCCCTGCCTATCCGCACCCGCAAATACGTAGGAGCCGTTGTGGCAGATCGAGCACTGCCCGGCAGTCGAGGTGTGGTTCATGAACGCCGGCTTGAATGCGACATAGTTGGTATGGCAGGTGTCGCATTGGAGCGATGTCGGGATGTGATTGGTCGGTTTGGACAGCCCCGCCCCCCCCGCCTTGTGACAGTTCGAGCACACGCCGACGGTGCTGGCATCGTGAGCAAAGGTGGCGCTCGCCCAGGTCACCGTGCTCTTGTGGCAGGTATCGCACTGCGCGTTGGTTGCAACGTGCGTGACCGGCTTCATCTGCGCGTTCGCCGCCAGATAGCCTCCGCTATGGCAGGTCGAGCACTGCCCGGTGAGCCCCGTGTGATCCATAGTCGCCGGGGCGAACGCCAGGAAATTCCTGTGGCAGACATCGCATTGCTGGGTGGTCGGAATATGGGTCGCGCCCTTGGCTTGCGCATTCTCCGAAAGATATCCGCCCGAATGGCAGGTCGAGCACTTTCCGGTCTGTCCCGTGTGATCCATGTTCGCCAGCGGTACGGTCCAGTTGGTGTATCCGGTCTTGTGACAGGTCGCGCAATTCGCCGAGGTCGGAATATGGTTGACCCCCTGCGGATTTGCATTGGCGAACGCGTAAGTGGCATTGTGGCAGGTAGAGCACGCGGTGCTGCTGGCCCCGCTGGCTACGTGGTCCATCGGGGTCTTGATCGGCTTGAACCGGACGCTATAGGTATTCGCTCCGATCGCCGGCATGTTGTGGCAGACCGAACACTGCGCCGAAGTCGGAATGTGCGGCGTGGGCTTCGCCAGGCCGGGCCCGCTCGTATGGCAGCTCGCGCATTTGGTCTGGTCTGCCGCCTGGTGCGCGTAGCCAACCCCCGCCCAGGTGACCGTGCCCGAGTGGCAGCCGCTGGAATCGCACGCGAGCGTGGTGGCCACATGCGTAGCCGGCTTCGTCTGTGCATTCGCCGCGACGTATGCGCCGCCATGGCAGCTCGCGCACGGCGTCGCCACCACCGCGGTGTGATCCATGGTCGCCGGCGAGAATGCGGTAAAGCTCTTGTGGCAGGCATTGCACTGGATCGTACCGGTCGGTATGTGGCTGGCGCTTTTCGTTTGGGCGTTCTCGCTCAGATAGGCGCCGCTGTGGCAGGTCGAGCAGCTGGTGACGCTGACCAGGGCGTGGTTCATCGAACGCGCGGCCCAGCCGACCGTGCTCGTATGGCAACCGTCGCATTGGGCGGTGGTGGGAATATGCGTCGCCCCCTGCGGATTGGCGTTGGTTGACGCATAGGTCGCGTTGTGGCAGCTCGAGCACTGGCCGGCCAGGCCGGTGTGGTTCATCTGCGCCGGCCTGAACGCGACGTAGTTCGTGTGGCAGCTGTCGCACTGCTTCGTCGTCGGCACATGAAAGCTGGGTTTTGACAAGCCCGTCCCGCCCGCCTTGTGGCAGTTCGAGCAATTGCCGATTGCCGTGCCATCATGGGCGAAGGTGACGGTTGCCCAGGTCGTCATGCTCTTGTGGCAGGTGTCGCACTGCGCGCTCGTGGGCGTGTGCGTGGGCGGCTTCATCTGCGCGTTTTCGCTCAGATACTGCCCGCTGTGGCAACTCGAGCAGTTTCCGGTCGCGTTGGCCGGATGGACCATGAGCCGCAGCGTCCAGACTGTGGTGCTGCTGTGGCAGGTATCGCACTGGCGGGCTTCCGGAATGTGGGTCGCTCCCTGCCGGTCCGCACCTGCGAACACGTAGGATCCGTTGTGGCAGGTGGAACATTGCCCGACAGTCCCGGTGTGGTTCATGAACGCCGGCTTGAATGCGACAAAGTTGGTATGGCAGGTGTCGCATTGGAGCGATGTCGGAATGTGATTGGTCGGCTTGGAGAGCCCCGTCCCGCCTGGTTTGTGACAGTTCGAACACACGCCGACGGTATTCGCGTCGTGAGCGAAGGTGGCACTCGCCCAGGTCACCGTGCTCTTGTGGCAGGAATCGCACTGCGCGCTCGTGACGACGTGCGTCGTCGGCTTCATCTGCGCGTTCGCCGTCAGGTAGCCGCCGCTATGGCAGGTCGAGCACTGGCCGGCGAGACCCGTGTGATCCATCGTTGCCGGCGAGAACGCGGTAAAGCCCCTGTGGCATGTGCTGCACTGGGTCGTGCCAACCGGTATGTGGCTGGCGCTCTTCGTTTGCGCATTCTCGCTCAGATAGGCGCCGCTGTGGCAGGTCGAGCAGCTAGTGGCGGTGACCAGAGCGTGATCCATCGAACGCGCAGTCCATCCGACCGTGCTCGTATGGCAGCCGTCGCATTGGGCGGTGGTGGGGATGTGCGTCGTCCCCTGCGGATTGGCGTTGGAAGACGCGTAGGTGGCGTTGTGGCAGCTCGAGCACTGGCCGGCAAGGCCGGTGTGGTTCATCTGCGCCGGCCTGAACGCGACGTAGTTCGTGTGGCAGGTATCGCACTGCTTCGTCGTCGGCACATGAAAGCTGGGCTTGGACAAGCCCGTTCCGCCTGCCTTGTGACAGTTCGCGCAATTGCCGACGGCGGTGGCGTCGTGAGCGAAGGTGACGGTTGCCCAAGTCGTCATGCTCTTGTGGCAGGTATCGCACTGCGCGCTCGTGGGCGTGTGCGTGGGCGGTTTCATCTGTGCGTTTTCGCTCAGATACTGCCCGCTGTGGCAACTCGAGCAGTTTCCGGTCGCGGTGGCCGGATGGACCATGAGCCGCTGCGTCCAGACCGTGGTGCTGCTGTGGCAGGTATCGCACTGGCGCGTATCCGGGATGTGGTTCGTTCCCTGTTTTTCCGCACCGGCGAACACGTAGGCGCCGGTATGGCATAGGTTGCAACGCCCGGCAGTACCGGTGTGGTTCATGAACGCCGGACTGAACGCGACGTAATTGGCATGGCAGGTATCGCACTGTAGCGTAGTCGGCACGTGGTTGGTCGGCTTGGACAGTCCCGTCCCGCCTGGCTTGTGGCAGGTATCGCACGCGCCGATGGTGCTGGCGTCGTGTGCGAAGGTGGCGCTCGCCCAGGTCACCGTGCTCTTGTGGCAGGTATCGCATTGCGCGCTTGTGACGATGTGCGTCGCCGGCTTCATCTGTGCATTCGCCGTCAAATAGGCACCGCTATGGCAGTTCGAACACTGGCCGGCGAGGCCCGTGTGATCCATCGTCGCCGGCGTAAATGCGACGAAGCCAAGGTGGCAGGTGTCGCAGGAACTGTTAGTCAATATGTGCGTCGCGGACTTCGCCTGGGCATTGGCGAATGCGTACGTTCCAGCATGGCAGCTCGCGCACTGTCCCGCGGTTCCCGTATGGTCCATCCGGGCCGGCCTGAACGCGGCGTAACTCTTGTGGCAACTGTCGCATTGCTGTGTGGTCGGCACGTGCGGCGTAGGCTTGGAAAGCCCCGCTCCACCGGGGAAATGACAGCTCGAGCAGTTTCCGGCATAGGTCTTAGTAGCATCCGTGTGCGCATAGGTCGCGCCTGCCCAGGAGGTCGTGTTCGCGTGGCATCCGCTGCTATCGCATTGCGCGCTTGTTACTACGTGCGTTGCCGGCTTCGTTTGCGCATTCTGCGATACGTAGCTTCCGTCATGACAGTTCGAGCACTTTCCCGCCATGCCGGTGTGGTTCATCTTCACGTCGGTAAAGGCAATGTGATTGGTATGGCAGACATCGCATTGCGTCGTGCCCGTCGGGATGTGCGCCGGCGGCCTTCCGCTGGCAGTCTGGCCGTTGTGGCATTGCGAGCACCGGCCCCAGGCCGACGGATCATGCGTATATCGCGCATCGAAGAAAGTCACCGTGCTGGTGTGGCAGACGTCGCACTGAGCGTTTGTGGGGACGTGGAAGGCGGCTTTGCCCACAGCTGTCCTACCATTGTGGCAGGCCGAGCATCGTCCCACCGAGGTCGCATCGTGCACCATCTTCTTGGTCGGGGCCCATGCGCCGACTGTATGGCAGGCATCGCAGTTCGCGGTGGTGGGCAGGTGCATGGGAGATTTAGCCGGGGCAGAGGTGTATTGGCCATTGTGGCAGCGCTCGCATTGGCCCTGCATGTCGAGCGTGTGCTGCATACGCACCTGGGTCCAGCCGTATTGCGTGTGGCATTCCCGGCAAGACTGGTTTGGGGGATTCGGAATATGCGTGGGCGGCTGGTAGGTGCTCGCCCTTCCGCCTCCCTGGATATGGCAACCGTTACAGCTTACCGGCAGGCCTCGCGAGGGGACGCCGGACTTGTGGCAATCCTCGCAAGCTAGGCGCATGTGAACGCCTTCCAGTATGAACCCCGTCGTCGCGTGGTTGAACCCGGCGGGGGTTTGTCCATAGGCCGTGGACGCCAGCGACGCGCTCAGGCCCAACAAGACGGCCCATAATATGCGCAGGGCACCGAAGGTCAAGGTGTCGATCCGACCTCGCGGCACGACTGTTCGCGGATTGACGTCGATTGTTTTTATCGCGCTCACCTGACTCCTCCCGGAGATACTAGAGTTTAGTCTTGCACAACGAAATTGCAAAATCCGATGTCTTTCTGATGTCATTCTGATGTCATTGTCTGATACGCTATTAGTGCTTAATTCACAATATTCAAAAAGAAAACGAGCACCTGTGTATTTTTTGCGATCCGTGAATTTTTCGCCGTTTCAGGAGCGGATCGTCCAACAACCTTTGCGGTAGTGCGATAATGAAAACCATGAAAGCGATGAACCAGCCAGGCAGAAAGTCACTTAAGCGATCAGTTAAAGCGATGGCGTGGCTGTTTCGCGCCGTAGTACTGATGGCGATGACCCTGGCCACCGCGCACGGTCAGGCGCTGGATGCCGTCGACGTCAAGCAACGTGAAGCAGACGTTGAAATCATTCTCCGATTTTCCACTCAGATCCAGTATGTGCGTCATAACCCGCTCGAACAAGGGCAATCGCTAAGGATCTACGTCAGGCTAGTCGGAGTAGGTCTTAAACCCGGTGACCTAGCGCCCAGTACCCGGCGCACCCCGCCGCACGGGCCGGCGCCTGCCGCCGTCATAAGATTTCCGGAGCACGACGGCGCCGTGTCGATTGCCTTCGATCAGTCCACGCGCTTTAGCGTGCGTCCCGGCTCCGATGGTCGAAGTATCAGCATATTGATCCCGGCGCGGCCCGATGGCTGAGGCAGTGTCGCGGCGCCTTCCGTTGACACCAGTCCGCCTCTGCGTCGCGCTAGCCGCGATAGTCGCGGCTAGCGCGACGCATGCGCAGTCGATCGACAACGTCGACATACGGCGCCTGGGCGAAGAAGCCGAAATAGCCATCCGCTTCACGGCCCCGCTGCATTATCTTCGACACGCGCCCGTGGATTTTGGGACCTCGCTGCACATCTATACGCAGCCGACGCTTCGCGCGGCGCGGGATCCCGAATCCCGCAAAGACACAAGGCGCGCACCAGATACGGATTTGGTTCCTGAATTTACACTGACCTACCCGGATACCGACGGTTCCTTGTCCATCGCATTCGCCAAACCGACACCGTTTGCCGCGCGCGGCGGAAGCGACGGCAGGAGCATCATTGTGACGGTGCCTGCCTTGCCAAATGCGAAGGACTGGGTAGTACAGATGAAGGGCATCGCGCCCGAGGCGAAGCCGCTGCCGGCGCAGATTTTTGCCGACCTCGCGCCATCGAATACGGCCGCCGCTGCATCTGCTTCTGCGGGCCGGAGCATCGAGGACATCGCCGTCCAACGCGTGGGTAATCAAGCCGAAATTCAAATCCGCTTCACTTCGCCGGTGCGCCTCACGCGGCCCACGGCCCCGGGGGCTGGTGATTCCGTGGTCCTGTATCCGCGGCTATTTCAAGCCGGAAAATCATCGGAGACGCAGGGGCGGGAATCAAACCGGGTGGAGGGAATCGATTTGATTCCCCCTTTCAGCGTAAGCTATCCCGAAGCCGACGGATCGCTCGCCTTGCGCTTTGACCGCGCAACACGCTATTCCGTGGGGCCAGGCCCCGACGACAGGAGCATCAACATTGTCGTACCTGCGATTCCGGGGGCGAAGGATTTCTCGCTTTACGTGCAAGGCGCGCCACCCGGGCCTATAGCGACAGCAGGCAGGGCTCCCGCGGCTGTGCCCGCCGTCGCAGCGCCACTATTGCTCGCCGGAAATTCCACGCTGCCGGATGTGCCTGCGGAGTCGACGGCAGCGGTAGTATCGGCGTTCGCGCCGAGGGCGCCGGAACCGGCGTCAGTTCCCCTGGCGGGACCAGCCGCACCCACACCGGCTGCGCCGCCCGCGCCAGCAACTGCAAATGGAATGCCGGCGGCCGCAGCCTCACCCACCGCTGCTGCACCACCGACGGTCGGAGTGCGTTTGGCGACTCCCGACGCGCCGGCGCGTTCCGCTGCGCCCATTGTTCTGGCGGCAGCACCGATTGCGCAGCAACCGGACCCGGCTCCACCGCCAGAGGCTGCGCCGCCGGCAGCGTCGGCGACGTCCACACCTGCGCCTGCACCGGTTCCGGCAGCCGAACTTCCGACGGCGGCACCGCTGACGCCGGAGGAGATTGAGGCTAGGGCCAAATCGGCGATGGAAGAAGCACAGCGCGCACTTGCCAGCCAGCGCGGCGTGGTGGCGGCAGAGCGCCTCGACAAGGTGCTGGCTCTGCCGCCGAACAGCCAATCGCGCCTGGCGCAGGCTTTGATGGGCGAGGCGCGCGAATACAGCGGCGAGCTGCGCAAGGCGAGGGCCGAGTACGAGCTCTACCTCAAGCGCTATCCAGACGGCGCCGAAGCTGCGCGAGTGAAGGAACGTCTCGCAGCCCTGAACACGACGATGACCCAGACGGCTGCCGCCGCGCCGGCCGGATCAGGATTGGCAAAACCGGCCGAATGGACCGTCTATGGAAGCTTTTCGCAGTACGGCTACCGCGGCAACTCGCAGATTGAAACCATCACTCCGCCGCCCCCAGGGGAGCTTACGTTCAACTCCGACAAGCTGTCGCTGCAGGATCAGAACTCCATCATTTCGACTTTGGATCTGAACGCGCGCAAGCGCGACGCTACCCGCGATACCCGCATCGTGTTTCGAGACACTGATACGCGCAATCATCTCGAAGGGCAGCCGCAGGTAAATCGACTCTACAACGCTTATTTCGAGCAGACGGACCGCAAAGTCGGCTATCTGATGCGCGTGGGCCGACAGCTGGGCGCGGGGGGCGGCGTATTTGGGCGATTCGACGGCGTTTGGGCGGGCTACGACGTGAATCCGACCTGGCGGGTCAACGGCGTTGTCGGCAGGCCGGTTGAATACGGCAC
Source organism: Burkholderiales bacterium (assembly GCA_014860355.1). Lineage (GTDB taxonomy): Bacteria > Pseudomonadota > Gammaproteobacteria > Burkholderiales > SG8-39 > 2-12-FULL-64-23. The sequence goes on from JACZJV010000115.1 coordinate 38,060, forward strand.
CCCGCTGACGCGCAGCGTTCAGGGAATCAGTGTCGACCGTCAGCCTCAGCTCGGCGAACCCGGACTCAGCGCATACTATGTCGAACAACCGCTGGAGGGACTCGACGACCGCAAGGCCGTCGGATTGGAGGGCAGATATTTCGACCAGCGCAGCACGGTATACACCATGCTCGATTACGACTTGAACTTCCGCAGCCTGAACATCGTGATGGCGCAAGCCAATTGGCGCTCCGATGCGGGAACTAGCTATTTCGCCAACATCGACATACGAAAGACGCCGCCGCTGAGCCTGCTCACGGCGCTGCCGGCGCAGCAGGTAATCGATCCCGTCACCGGGCTACCCATATTCCTGGATTTGCGCACGGCGGTCAGCACTACTGCGTACAACCTGGGTGTAAGTGAAATGCGCAATCAGGCGTCGATACTTACCGCGACCTCGCGACTGTACTCGATCGGGTTCAATCACCCCTTGACACCTCGTTGGCAGCTGGGGGCTGATTATCGGCTGGCAGATATAACGGGGACCGACGGCGTCGGTGCCATGCCGCCCCAGCCGGGCTCGGGCGCAAGCAATGTGTACTCCGGCACGGCGCTAGGCACCAGCCTCGCGCTGCCGAACGACACGCTGGTGATGAACGCGAGCCTGATCGATAATCCGACCGCGTTCGGGCAGGCCTACAACGTTAGCTACGTCGTTCCATATAAGGCCTGGCGTTTCGACGCGAACTTTCGCTACTACGCGCAGAGCGACAATCAGGACCAGAAGCAGACGCGCGTTTCGCCGTCGCTCAGGATAGCGTATAGCTGGCGAGACAGCATCACGCTTGAAATGGAGGCGGGATACGAAAACGTCAACGAGACCGGGCCGCTACGCGAGGTACACTCGCGCCGGCAATATTTCTTCGGCGGCTACCGGTGGGATTTTCATTGACATGAACGCCTGCCCGGTATGAACGCTCTGGTCGTTGCAGCGCTCGTTTTTCTTGCGGCGTCGCTGTCCGCACTCGTTTCCAGGAGCAGCGCGGCTAGCGAGCGCAAATGGCTGGTCTGGCTCGTCCCCGTCGTTACGGCGGCGGTAGCGGGCGGCCTGTATACCTGGTACGAAATACCGGCTGCTTCGATCGCGCTCGCCGCCGCCACACCCCGAATCAGTAGCAGCGCGACGGTGCTAGGCAAAAGCAGCGAACTGGACGAAATGGGGAGGCAACTCGCGAACAAGTTGGGCCAGGACGCGCAACCGGCACCCGAGAGCAGCAAGCGCAATGCCGGCGACCTGCGCGAATTGTCCAAGCGCCTGGCCGAGAAGCTCGAACGTGATCCGCAAAATGGCCCGGGCTGGGCCTTGCTGGCCAGATCCTATTCGAATACGGGACAATTCGGCGAAGCGGAGCAGGCGTTCGCCAAGGCGGCCAGACTGCAACCCGACGATGCGTCGCTGTATGCCGACTGGGCTGACGCATACCTGAATGCGCATGAAGGCAAATGGGATCCAAGCGCTGCGGATATCGTGAAGCAGGCGCTGGCCATCGACCCCAAACTGCCCAAGGCGCTCGCTCTTGCCGGAGCCGAGGCTGGTGCGCGCGGGGACCACAAGGCCGCCGCGGATTACTGGACGCGCGCGAAAGCAGTCGTCCCTCCCGATTCTGCTGCGGCTCGCGAGGCTGAGGCGAACCTCAAGAAAGCGCAAGAACGCTCCGCCGCCAAAGGCTAGGGCGCCCCGGCCGCATTTCAGCGCTATCGCGACCGCGCACCAGGCACAGGTCGCGCTGGCCCGTTCAGTGGGAAGAGTAGCTCCTGTTCAACGTTTTCCGCCCGCCATTTGCGCGCTCCCGCGCGACGCGCGCAAGCGCAGCGTGGCGATCGGACCCAGCATGGCGCCTACGCCAAGCGCGGTCCAGGCCCAGCCCCAGGCAGCGTCCGCGCGCGCACCGTAGGCGCCCTGCCCCAGGTCGAGCACCATACCGAAAGCCCAGGGACTGACTGCACCAACGCCGAAACCAAGCACCGAGCGCAGCGCAAACGCCGCCCCCAGGCAATGTCCGGGCACGAGCTCGGTCATTGCGGTGGAATACACCGAGGAGTCTCCGATCGCGGTCAGGTTATAGGCGATGGCCACGGCGACCACGATCCACGCCGGCGCGGCGATCAGCCAGCCGAAAGTGAAGGAGCAGACCAGACTGGCAAGCGACATAATCAGAATCACCGCGGTGCGCCCCCAGCGGTCCGAAAGCATGCCGCCGCCGATGCTGCCCGCGGTACTGATGAGATAACTCAAGGCGGCAAACGCGATACCCAGACTGGCCGTGCCGGCGCTGGTTTCGCGGCCATGCGCGAGCACCACACCGAGGTAGGTCGGCATCCAAGCCCACATGCCGAGCAGTTCCCAGGAATGGAACACGTATGCCCAGACAGCGAGCATCGCGGGCTTGTTGCGCCAAACATCGATGAGCGCGCGCAAGGGGTTCGCGTAACCGGCAGGATGCACCACATTGCGCGTACCGCGCAGCACCCAGGCTGCCAGGAGGCTAGCGGCGACCGGACCGAGCGCGCAGGCGACGAGCGCCGCACGCCAGCCGGAAGCGACGATCAGCAGGCTGGACAACCAGAGCGAAGCAGCGTAGCCCAGCGAGGCGGCGGCAAGGTAATAGCCCATCGCGCGACCGCGCCGCGCGGCCGGAAAGTGCTCGGCGACCAATGTCAAGCCGGGCGTATAGGACCCGCCCGAGCACAGCCCCGCCAGTCCGTGCAACAGCAGCGCCGAGACGAAGCCGTCGGCGAACAGGGAGAATGCCATTGCGCTGACGCTGGCGGCGATGCAGCTTGCAAGAAAAGTGCGCTTCGCACCGTAGCGGTCGGCAAGAAAGCCGACGGCGAACAGCGAAACCAGATAGCCGAGGTGGAAGGCCGACTGGATCAGGCCCGCCTGCGCCGAGGACAGTCCCCAGTCCTGCTTCAGCAGTCCGAGCGAGGCAGAATAGGCGACGAATACCAGCGCGAAGCCCGCGCGCGCAAGGCACAGCGACGCTATCCACCGCCCGTCGCTCAAGGCCTAATCCCGCAGGCGCAATAGCACCGGCTGGTGATCGGAGGCGTCGGTGTCCAGATTCACCGCCACATCCTCGACGCGGTCGGCGATGTCTTCCGTGACAAAAATGAAGTCGCAGGCGAAAGCTTCCGGCCACTGCTCGCGATCGTGCACGCCGATGGTGTAATCGTGGGACCGCTCGCCGTGACGCACTTGCCACGCATCGCGATAGGCAGGCGTGGCGTCGCTATAGGGTGCAATGATGCGCGCATGCAGCGGATCGTCCGACCGGAAATTGAAGTCGGCGGTGAGTATCGCCGAGCCCGGCCGCGGCATGGCCTCAAACGGCCCGCCTTCCTTTTTCGCGTGGCCGAGATCGGCGCGGTGCCCGGCGGCCTCCGCGTGCAACTCGCGCAGCCGGTTCACCTGCTGCCTGCGCTGCATTTCGGAATAGTATTCGAGGTGAGTGGTAGTCGCGCGCACCGGCCCGAACGGGGTGGCCAGCACCACCTCCAGCGCGATGCGCTGCATCCCCGGGACGGCGGGATCAGGGGGCCAGGGCAGCAGGTGCCGGAACACCTGGATCACCGAATAGCGCGCCAGAATCAGGTTGCCGAACTGGCGCCGTTTGCCTGCGGCGCCGAGCACATCGGTGGCAATCCCTTCCACGGCAGTGAATCCGGGCAACAGCTTACTAAGCAGGGCGAATTGATCCTCGCCTGACGACCCGGGCAGACCCGGATAATTGCGGGCCACCTCCTGCAGGCAGAGCACGTCGAAATCGGCCATGCCGCGGCAAACGTCGACGATGCGCTTCGGATCGACGCGGCCGTCGCAGCCGCGGCAGGATTGGATGTTCCAGCTGATGAGGTTCATGCCGACGTCGCGCGCGATATACGATTTCGCATTGTATCCCCATGCCGCGCGTGCAGCGAAGCGCGCGCCCCGGGTAGCGGGAAAATAGTAGAATGCGCGAGATCATGGCTCGCCGACCGGGCGGGGCCATGGACCGAGAGAATGCGCCATGGTCCGGATCGCATGATACGACGCCCTGGACGGCGGACACGCCAGCGCGAACGCCGGGCAGCGGTAATCGGCAACATCTCCCGCCGGCGCACATGAATCGCGCGGAAAGACATTGGGACCGATACAACCATGAAACTGATCACTGCTTTGATTGCAACCATGCTCCTGGCCGCCTGCGCGTCATATAGCGGATCCGGCCTGAAGCCGGGCGTCGCGAACCTCGAACAGGTGCAGGCGCTGATGGGACAACCCGCGATGCGCTGGCAGGACGCCGACGGCTCAGTGCAGCTCGCCTATCCGCGCGGTCCATACGGTTACCATACCTATATGGTAAAGATCGGGTCGGACGGACGCCTGCAAAGCATAGAAAATGTTCTCGAGGATTCCACATTCCGCCGCATCGTACCCGGCCTGAGCAAAGAAGAGGTGCTGCGGCTGCTCGGTCCGCCGAACGAAAGCCGCAGCGTCTATAACAAGGCACGCAACGAACTGGCGTGGGAGTGGCGCTTCCGCGACGCGTTCAACGAACCCGCGCGCTACGTTGTATTGTTCGACGCCAGCGCCGGTACCGTACGCAGCGCCATGGTCCTGCGTGAATACATGGAACGGAGCTTTTTCATGCGCTAGCACTCATCGCAACACCAGGCGATCGGTGTGGCCCTTGCCCCCACATGCACTATCAGGACCGGGAGCGACCGGCATCACATACCGCCCCCCGGCGGTTTTCCAGAGAACTCCGGCTTACTGTGTCGCGGTCGTCGTCGTTGTGGCCGGCAGCGCCGGACTGTCTTCGTTCGACGAGGCGGCGACCGCCACCGCGACGACCGCAACAGCAGCGGCGATCATACCGCCGGTGATCGCACCAGTCGCTGCACCGGTCGCACCACCGGCGCCGGAGCCCTGTCCGAACGCACCGCCGGAAACGAACATCGAAGCTATCAGAATTGCAAGCGCCCTTTTCATATTTATCTCCATTAAGTAGACAACGACCCAGCAAATTTTCACGCGTGACCCGAACGCAATGCCTGCTCCACCGCCGACATCACCGCCGACCGTGCGCCTGCCGCCGGGATGAGGGCGACTGCGCACGCCAGGATGAGACTGCGGCGAGCTCGCGTTCGGGCTTCGCGCGCACAATGTCGACCGCGCCCAGGTAGATTTCGCCGGCGCCGCCGTCCAGCGAAATCACCTGGCCTTCGCGCAACGGCTTGCCGCCGATGCTGCAACTGCGCTTGGCAAGGTCGATCGTGAGCTCGCGGCATCCGACCAGGCACACCTTGCCCATCTGGCGCGCGACTACCGCAGCATGCGCGGTGCGCCCGCCGCGCGCGGTGAGTATGCCGGCCGCACGGGCGATGCCGCTGACGTCGTCGGTAGACGTGTCCTCGCGCACCAGGATGACCGCTTTTCCGGACGAGGCACGCCGGCGCGCGGTCTCGGAGTCGAGCACTATTTCCCCAACCGCGACGCCTACACCGGCGGGTACCGCGCGCGCCAGCGGCGCCTGCCCGTCCTTGGGCCGGATCGACTCGGCCACGATCGCCTGCAGCTTGTAGCCCTCCAGCCGCGCAAGCCCCGCCGCCGGCTCCAGCAGGCCTTCGGCTACCATCTCGACCGCGATCCGCAGCGCCGCCAGCGGCGTACGCTTGCCCTCGCGCGCCTGCAGCATATAGAGCTGCCCGTTCTGCACTGTGAATTCGAACTCCTGCATGTCCCCGAACTCGGCTTCAAGGCGCTGGCGCAGCGCGTCGATTTGCTGCGCCACCTGCGGCAGCATCGCGCCGATTTGCCCGTGCTCCCCGAGCTCGTGCCGGCCCGCCACCACGTCGTCTCCCTGCGCGTTGAACAGAAAATCCATGTATAGCGCGTTCTCGCCGTTTGCCGGATCGCGGGTAAACGCAACCCCGGAGCCGGAGGTGCCGCCGCTGTTTCCGAACACCATCGTTTGCACGCAGACGGCGGTGCCGGCCGCGCCGCGAAGTTGATGAATGCGCCGGTATTCGAGCGCTTTCTTCGCGGACCAGGAGCGCAATACGGCCTCCGTTGCCGCGGTCAGCTGGTCCTGCGGCGCTTGCGGGAAACTCTCGCCGGTTAGCTCGCGGTAGATTTCCATGTATTCTCCGGCGAGTTCGCGCAGCGCGATGAAATCGAGTTCGCCAGCACTGGTCAGGCACGCCGCCTTTAGCGCTCGAGCCCGCGCCTCGTCGAACGCATCCGGTTTTGCGCCCTGCACTACTTCAGCGAATGACTGAATCAGTCTGCGGTAGCAATCCCAGGCCAGGCGCGGATTGCCGGTCATGCGCACCAGCCCCGCCACGGTGAGGTCGTTCAAACCGACGTTCAGAACCGTATCGAGCATCCCCGGCATCGACACCGCTGCGCCCGAGCGCACCGAAACCAGCAGCGGCCGGCGTTCGCCGCCGAAGGACAGCCCCGAGAGGCGCTCCAGTTCGTGCAGGTTGCCGCGCAACAGATCGCGAAGGCCTTCGGCCAGCGCGCACTTCTGCGCGTAGTAGTCGCGACAGAAGGCCGTGGACAGGACGAACGCCGCCGGCACCGGCATACCCACGGCCGCCATGCGCGCGAGGTTGTAGGCCTTGAAGCCCATTTCCTCGGGCGAGGCGTCGGCCGCCAGTGCGGCCCCCGCGCTGATCAGGTACACCCGCCGCTCGCTGTCCCCGCCGCCGTGACGCTTGCCTTTGGCCATGGCTAATTCGCCGCCACCGCGCCCATGACGTGGTCGCGCAGCACCAGTCCGCTGTGCATAAGGGCATCCGCAGCCTCCTCCAGATTGCGCGCGACTTCGGCTACCACGAACAGGCCGCGCGCATCGCTCTCGGCGCCCAGCAGCGCCGATTTGATCGCTCGCTGCGCCTGGTCGCTATCGTGTTCCACCGTGGTGATGCGGTGCACCGCCTCGAGAAAATCGCGCATGTCGTCGCGATCGGCGCCGCGGCGAACATAGCGCGCCGTCGTCAGCGCCTTGAGGTATTCCTGCGAGCCCGCTACCAGCAGGTCGGCGAGCGCGCGCAGGCGCTCATGCGCAACCTCGGGCGCGGTGCGCGGTGGAAACAGGGTGAAATGAAACGCCGCTTCTTCCAGGCTGTCGGCGACGTCGTCTGCCGCTTCCAGCAGCAGCTTGAAGAATACCGCCCCGGCGGAATGATCGACCGCGGCGCGCACCTGGTTCAGCAGGCTGTCGGCTGCGGTTTCCCAGCCTTTGGCGCGCGCGGCGATGCGCGCGAGCGCCCCGTTGCTGCCGGCAAGCTGCAGTTTCAGCACGCCGTCGCGCACCCCGGAGGCCAGTTCGACCAACAGTGCCGCGTGCTCGCAGGCCAGCTCCAGCAGGTCGCGCTCGGCGCTGTGAAAGTAGTTCGCCAGCTCTGCCCGCACTTCGTCGCGGATCAGCGAATCGGGCTTGGCGGTGAGCATGCCTTCGGCGCAGGTGCGCACGACGAATTTCAGGAACGCCAGCGCACGCTCGCGGCCCAGCATGTCGCGCAAATCCTCGCCAAAGCGCGGCGCCCCCTTGATCGCGAACTGCATCGCGTCGTAGATCAGCATGTCGCCGCCGATCTTGAGGAAGGCCATGTGGCCGTAGCCGTTGTCCGCGGCCCACTTGAGTACTGCGATGCCGCTGCGCTTGCGCACGAACGGACGCAGGCGCTTGCGTGCGCGGTTCCAGTCGATCAGGAATACCAGGCGCGAACCCAGGAACTCCAGGTATTGCGCCAGCTCGTCGCGATCGCGCGCCTTGTAGGCGCCGATGCACAGGTGATAGATGCCGCCCTGGTTCAGCCCGCTTTCGCGGCGCGAGCGGGTCTCCTCCCATTGGACGGCGAATTTTTCGAACAGGCTCTGGAAGAACAACAGCCGCTCCAGGTGCACGTCGGAATAAGTGAGCGTGGCGGCCAGACCCTCGACGTGCACCACCAGCACATGCGCATCGGTGGTGCCGATGTCGTTCTGCAAGACCAGTTGCCTGCCGCTCAGGGCGGCCGTGGTGCCCAGTCCCGGATGGTCCAGCTTGAGTGCCTGGGTCGAGTTCAAGCCGCGCATGAACGCGCGCACCAGTTCCTTGTCCTGGGCGCGCAGGCCGTAGACGCGCGCACCGTCCACGCTCTCGCGCGACAATTCCCCCTGCAGCCGGTTCAGGGCCTTGTGCAGGTCCATCACCAGGAGGTGCGCAGTGTCGCCGCGCTTGCGCTCGCCGGAAGTCAGTGCTGAGATCAGCGCCGCCGGCACGATGTCCTTGCGCGCGGCGCGCGCAAGTTTGGCCGCCGCCGCAAGCCGTTTGCGGTATTCGCCGGCGCCGTACTCCAGACCCAGTTCCTGCGCCAATTCGATCGGCGCCAGCATTTCCTTCAGGCAGACCATGACCTGCGCGAGCAAGGCCGCGGCGCCCGGGATGCGGCATCGCCCGCCTGGCAGGCCGCGGCTCGCCGCGACCACACCGTCCAGCTCGGCGTCGGAGACGCCGCTCGCCTCGCGCTCGCGCTGCAAATCGGGCGGATTCGGCGCCGGCTGTTCGCATTGCTCCCGCGCCAGCTGCAAAAGCGTAAAGAAATACTTGACCCGGTCGTTTGCTGCGAGGCCGCTTTGCACCAGACCAGGCAGGAGCAGCTGCTTTTCGCCCAGCGAACTGATGATTTCCTGTTTCGTGCCCATGTGATCTTCCGGCGGCCCGCGCGCGCATGCATCGGGCGATGAGACTGCATGCCCATGATGCCGCCGCAGACCCGGTTCCGATTGATCAATGTCAAGAAATCACGCTGAAACAGGGAGCTAGTTAGCCCTGCTGCGCGCGCCTGCGCGGTAAGCCTCTGCCGCGGCGGCCGTCGGCCGCTGACGCCCGGGTTGCCCCCCTCCATACCAGAAAAAATTAATTTGTGCAGGGCTGCAAACGGCTCCAATTTGTAGTATGCTGATCACACACTACCACAAGATTACATTATAAGGTATTGATAAAATGGACATTACAAAAAAAGAAAAGAGGGTTTCTAACCCTGTCGTTCCCGCCCTTCCGGATCAAGTAATCAGTCGCGAGGTGCTGCTGGAGAAATACGCCAAGGGCACCGAGACCAGCATAGCCGACGTGCGCGCGCGTATCGCGCACGCGCTCGCCGCAGTCGAACCTGAGGACAAGCGCGCTCTCTGGGAAAAGCGCTTTATGCAGGCAATGGAAGCCGGCTTCATCCCCGCCGGACGCATCATGTCAGCTGCCGGCATCCAGATGCAGGCCACGCTGATCAATTGCTTCGTGCAGCCGGTGGGCGATTCGATCTCCGAAATCGTCGACGACAAGCCCGGCATCTACACCGCCCTGCAACAGGCGGCGGAAACCATGCGCCGCGGCGGCGGCGTCGGCTACGATTTTTCTTCCATCCGCCCCAAGGGCTCGGAAGTAAAGGGCACGCACTCACGCGCGAGCGGGCCGGTTTCCTATATGCGCGTGTTCGACCGTTCCTGTGAAACCGTGGAATCGGCGGGCTCGCGCCGCGGCGCGCAAATGGGCGTGCTGCGCTGCGACCATCCGGACGTGGAGGAGTTCATCCATGCCAAGGACCGCGGCGACCTCTCCAATTTCAATATTTCCGTGGGCGTGACCGACGCCTTCATGCAGGCGGTAGAGAGCGACCAGGATGCGGAACTCGCGCACAAGGCGCGCCCGCACCAGGAGTTTCTGGACAATGGCGGCTATCAGCGCGAGGACGGAATGTGGGTGTACCGCAAACTGCGCGCGCGCGAGCTATGGGATCAGATCATGCGCTCGACCTACGACCACGCCGAGCCGGGCATCCTGTTTCTCGACCGCATGAACCGCGACAACAATCTCAATTATTGCGAGACCATCGAGGCGACCAATCCGTGCGCGGAACAGCCCCTGCCCCCATACGGCTGCTGCTGCCTGGGCTCGATCAATCTGACCAACTTCGTCTCCGCCGCGTTCACGGAACAAGCCGCCTTCGACTTCGAGCGCTTCGGCGCCACCGTCGAGACTTCGGTGCGCATGCTCGACAATGTGCTCGACGCGACCGCATGGCCGCTGCCGCAGCAGCACGAGGAGGCGATGAACAAGCGCCGCGTGGGCCTGGGCTATACCGGCCTCGGCGACGCGCTGATCATGCTGCGCCAGCGCTACGACAGCCAGAGCGCGCGCGAGACGGCGGCCAAGATCTCCGAAGTCATGCGCGATTATGCCTACCGTGCCTCGAGCAACCTCGCGCGCGAGCGCGGCGCTTTCCCGCTATTCAACGCCGACATGTACCTGTCGGGCACGAGCTTCGCCACGCGCCTGCCGGCCGAAATCAAGGCGCTGATCAGGAAACAGGGCCTGCGCAACAGCCATCTGCTGTCCATCGCCCCCACCGGCACCATCAGCCTCGCGTTCGCCGACAACGCGTCCAACGGCATCGAGCCGCCATTCTCCTGGAGCTACACGCGCAAGAAGCGCATGACCGACGGCACGCTGCAGGAGTTCGCGGTCGAAGATTACGCCTGGCGCCTGTACCGCCATCTGGTCGCCAATGGCGTGCTGCCCGCGTCCGCGAGCAGCGCCGCAAAATCTAATGACGACAGCCTGCCCGATTATTTCGTCACCGCGCTCGAGATCTCGGCCGCGGCGCATGAAGCCATGGTGGCCGCGGTTGCGCCTTTCGTGGACACCAGCATCTCCAAAACGGTCAACGTGCCGGAGAATTATCCCTACGAGGAGTTTCAGGGCCTGTACATGGCAGCGTGGAAATCGGGGCTCAAGGGGCTGGCCACCTACCGCCCCAACAGCGTGCTCGGCGCGGTGCTGTCCGTCGACACCCCCCAGAGCAAGCAGCCGCAGGACTTCGTCAGCAGCGACGTCAACCGCCGCATCGAGATCAAGGCGGTGCCCGAACCCGTGCTCGCCAGCCTGCGCTGGCCGGGCCGGCCCAAACTGGCCGAAGGCAATCCGTCCTGGACCTACATGATCGAACATCCGCACGGGCATTTCGCGCTGTTCGTGGGCCATGTCGAAAACGGGACTCCGCATCCGTTCGAGGTCTGGGTCAATGGCAGCGAGCAGCCGCGCGGTTTGGGCGCCGTGGCGAAAACGCTGTCCATGGACATGCGCGCCGACGATCCGGCCTGGCTGCGGCTGAAGCTCGATACCCTGGCGAAGACACTGGGCGACGACGCCTTCGACATGCCGTTCCCGCCGCACGGCGAAATGAAACAAATGCCCAGCGTCACCGCCGCCGTGGCGCAACTGGTGCGCTGGCGCTGCGAGCGCCTGGGCGCGCTGCCCGAGGAGGTGAAGCACGGGCAGGTGCTGGACGCGATGTTCAGCCTGAAGGAACCCAAGACCGGCGCCGACGGCACCATGTCCTGGACCGTGGACGTGCTCAACCCCGGCACCCGCGACGACTTCGTGCTCGGCTTGAAGGAAATCACGCTGCCCGACGGCGTGACCCGGCCTTATTCGATGTGGCTGTCGGGCGAGTATCCCCGCGCCCTCGACGGCCTGTGCAAGATTTTGTCGCTCGACATGCGCATCATCGATCCGGCCTGGATCGGCATGAAGCTGCGCAAACTGCTCAACTACCCGGAACCGCTGGGCGATTTCATGGCCTACACGCCGGGCAGCCGCAAGCAGCAGAACTGGCCCTCGACCGTTTCCTACCTTGCGCGACTGATCATCCACCGTTATGCCATGCTGGGTCTGCTGACCGAGGACGGCATGCCGGTGCAGACCATGGGCATACTCGAAACACCCGAGCGCGGGGCCGCGCCGCACATGAAAGGTGCGCGCTGCCCCGAGTGCGGCAACTACGCCGTGATCAAGAAGGATGGCTGCGACTTTTGCAGCGCCTGCGGCTACGTGGGAGTATGCGGGTAGCACGCGCGGTGCGCGCCAAGGCCAGGAATTCGGCGGAGCAGGTGCTGGGCCAGGGGCGATAATTCAGTCGGAGTTCGCCCTTTACAGCCCCCGAACATTGCGGGGGCTTTTTTTTGCGGGCGTAGCGACGCCAATCCGGGAACCACTCATATGAGCACCAAGTCCACAGCCACGCCAGAGAGCGCAAACCGGCCGCGCTATGACGCCCCTGCGCTGGTCGCGTTCGCCAAATCGCTGCTGGTCGGCGCGCGCATGCTGCCCGAGCGCGCCGCCGACGTCGCCGACATCCTGGTCGAAGCCGACCTGCTCGGCCATGACACCCACGGGCTGAATCTGCTCGCGACCTATCTGCAGCATATGGAAACGGGACAGATGAAGCTCGAAGGCGAGCCCATCGTCCTGGCCGATCACGGCGCTGTCCTGACCTGGGACGGACAGCGCCTGCCCGGCCCCTGGCTGGTTTTGCGCGCAATGGAGATTGCGACCGAGAAGGCAAAGACAAACGGCAGTGGTACCGTGACCATAGGCCGCAGCCACCACATTGCCTGCCTCGCCGCCTACCTCAAACGCGCTACCGACCAGGGCCTGGTCATGCTGCTGCTGTCCTCTGCGCCGGACGGCGGCAGCGTAGCGCCGTTCGGCGGCCTGCGCGCGGTGTTCTCGCCCAGCCCGATAGCCATCGGTTTTCCTACGGGCGACCTTCCGGTGCTGGTCGACGTATCGACCTCCACCACCACCAATATGCTGACCAAGCGCCTGCGCAAGGAAGGAAAGCACCTGGCCCATCACTGGCTGATCGACGAAACAGGCCGGGCTAGCGACGACCCGGCTGTGCTGCACGCGCCGCGCAAGGGAACGATCCAGCCGCTAGGCGGCATGGATGCCGGCCACAAAGGCTATGGCCTGGCGCTGATGGTGGAGGCCCTGACCGCCGGCCTTGCCGGTCACGGCCGCGCCGACCCGCCGGAGCCTTTGGGCGCCAGCGTCTTCCTGCAGATTCTGGATCCAGGTAAGTTTGGCGGAAGCAGTGCGTTCCGCCGCCAGATGGATTGGGTGGCGCAAGCCTGCCTCGACAACCCGCCGCGCCCGGGATTCGAGCGCGTGCGCCTGCCCGGGCAGATGGGCCTGTTGCGGCGCGAACGTCAATTGCGCGAAGGCGTGGCGCTGGAACCCTCGATCCTGCCGGCGCTCGCTGCGTGGGCAGATAAATTGGGCGTCGCCCCGCCCGCGGCGCTGTAAGCGCCGGGCAGCAAGCGTTCACACGACTGAGCGAGCGTTAGTCTCGCATCCCCACTTCGGCTGCGCACACGCTTCGGAACTATCGACTGCGAATCGGACCGGGAACCCTCACATCGGTCCCGGGCTCAGTGTAGCCCCGCGCGCGGGCCGGCGCCGGCACGCGTCGTTTCAGAGCACCAGAGAGGGCAACCAGGTGGCGAGTGCGGGAACCAGCATGATGATGACAAGCCCGAGGATCATGATCGTCGTATAGGGCGTCACCGACTGGTAGATGTCGCCCATGGTGATGCTGGGCGGCACTATCCCCTTCAGGTAAAACAGGTTGAATCCGAAGGGCGGGGTCTGATAGCCGATTTCCATGTTGATGATGAACAGGATTCCAAACCAGATCGGGTCGAATCCGAGCGCGGTGACGATGGGCAGGAACACCGGCAGCGTGATCAGCATGATGCCGACCGGATCGAGCACCATGCCGAGCAGCAGCAACACGAGCTGGATGAAGACGATGGTTCCCCAGGGGCCGCCCGGGATGCTGGTCATCATCGCCTTGATCAGAGATTGCGCGCCCATGGACTGGTAGGCCGCGCTGAACGCGTGCGCGCCGAACAGGATCCACATGATCATGCCGGACAGCCGGAACGTGCGCAGGCATGAATCGCGTAGTAGCGCCCAGCTCAGCTTGCGATGCACGAGGGCCGAGATCATGGCGCCCAGCACCCCCACCGCCGCCGCCTCGGTCGGCGTCGCCAGGCCGAAAAGGATGGAGCCCAGCACCATCGCCACGATCAAGAGCGGCAGCAGCACGGCGCGCAGCGCGGCGAACTTTTGCGGCCAGGTGCCGCGTTCCGCCAGCGGCAACGCCGGCCCCATCTTTGGCTGCAGCCAGCAGCGGACGAAGATGTAGGCGCAAATCATCGCCGCCAGCATGATCCCGGGTACCACGCCCGCCGCAAACAGCTTGCCGACCGAGACGCCGGTTATCAGCGAATACAGGATCATCAGCACGCTGGGCGGAATCAGGATGCCCAATCCGCCTCCTGCGCTGATGCACCCGATCGCCATCTGCTTGTCGTAGCCGCGTTCGAGCATCGCCGGCAGCGCGATCGTTCCCATGGTGACGACGGCGGCGCCACTGATCCCCACCATCGCCGCGAATATCGTGCAGATCGCGACCGTGCCGATCGCCAGGCCGCCGCGCACACCGCCCCACCACAGGTGCATCATCCGGTACAGCGCCTGCGCCACCCCGGTCTTCTCCAGCAACATCGCCATCAGCACAAACAGCGGTATCGCCACCAGGGTGAAACTGTTCATGCTGCCCCACATCTGCGAAGCGACCATGTAGAACGAACCGATCCCCCAGGTGAAATACAGGAAAATCACCGAGACGCCACCGAGCACGAAAGCCAGCGGCAAGCCGAGCGCGAGGAACAGCAGCAGCGAGCCGAAGAACAGCAGCGTAAGCAGTCCGATGCTCATTGCCCGGGCTCCTCGATCTTGTCCATGCCTGGCAGTGATTCCGGCGGCTCGATCCCGAACGCCACCATGACGTCCCGCAGCAGTTTGACTATGCCCTGCAGCAGCAGCAGTCCCGCGCCGACCGGGATTGCCAGTTTCACCGGCCAGATCGGCGGATCCCAGGCCGACTGCGAATGTTCCCAGAAAGATATCGACTCCCAGGCCATCGCGCTGCCGAAATACAGCAGCGCGCCGGTGAATACGAGGAACAGGAACGAGCTGAAGACATCGACAACGGCGCGCACGCGCGGCGCTAGGCGCGAATGCAGAATATCGACGTTGACGTGACCGCCGTGCGCCATGATGTAACCGCCGGACAGTACCGCGTACAGGCCGAACAGCAACTGCGTCAGTTCACTGGTCCACACCTTGGGCGCGCCAGCGGCGTAGCGAAAAAGAACCTCGGCGATCAGAAGCACGAAAATTGCCAGCAGCAGCAGCGACACCCAAGTGCCCAGCCGGTCGTTGAACCTCGTGATTCCGCGCATAGCCCTGTGCAGCACCTGCATCGGTGACCACTCCGAAAAAATACAGGAAAGCCGGTCCGGGACGCAGCCGGACCGGATCGGATCGGCAGACCCTACTTGATGTAGCCCAGATCGGCGAGGAAGGTCTTAAGCGTCGCGAGCGCTTTTTTCGAGGCCGGCCCTTTCTTGCCTTCGTCTTCCCACTGCTGGAGCGCCACCTTCGTCAGGTGGTCCAGGACTTCGGGCGGTAGCTGGTTGACCTTCACGCCCTTAGTCTTGATCGCCTTTGCCAGGGTAATCTGTTCCAGATACAGGTACTCGTTGGTGCGCATCCAGAACTGCTCGTCCAGCGTGTCGATCAAGCACTTGCGGATCTCTGGCGGCAGTTTGTCGAGCTCCTTCTGGTTGATGATGAAGGCATCGGTGCCGGCGATGTTCAGCGCGGGTTTCACATGGTACTTCGCCACCTCGTACAGACCCATGCTGTCAGCGCCCTGCGAGGCGCCCCAATGCACGCCGTTGATCACGCCGGTCGACAATGCAGGATAGATCTCGGGGCCGGGCAGGTATGACCCGGCTGCACCCGCCGCGGTCAGGAAGCGCTGCAGCGCACCGGAGGAGCGGATCTTCAGCTTGCGGAAGTCATCGAGTGAGGTGATCGGTGATTTGACCACCATTTCGGTCGGGTAGACCTTGTCGGTGGAGTAGTAGACACCCTGCGCTGCGACCTCGTCGCGGATCATTTTCTCGAAGCCGAGATGCTTGTGGAAGTAGGACACCTCCCAGACATTGCGGAATGCAAACGGCAGGCCCGAGGCGATGCCAGCCGTCGACACTGTTTCTGGCAGGTAGGCCGGCGAGATCGTTCCCATCTGGATGACACCCCGCTTGACCGCCGGGAATATCTCCTTCGCCGGGAACAGTGCGCCGGCCTCGTGCAATTCGAGGACCATCCGGCCTTTTGTGCACGCGGTCAGCTCCCGTTGCAGCCGGCCCAGGCTGTCCTTGAAGGAACTGCTAGCGCTAGGCCAGTGGGACTGGAGGCGCCAGGTGATCTTCTCCTGCGCGGAAACGGCGCCGGAAAATCCGAAGCTTACGACAGCGGTCGCGGCGAGGATGGCCGCGGCCGGAATCTGGAATTTCGTGAACGGTGATGTACGCATGGGTGGACTCCTTTGTCGGCAGTTGTATCTTGCATGAGCCGTATATGCCGGTATGGTCAGGACTGCGCTGATCCCCGGCTTGATGCTTGTGACGATACCCGCTTTGTACATGGATAACAATCCTGATGGCCGGCAATCACCGGAAACCACCGCCAGTACCCACATACGGGATATTCGGGCGGCTGCATCTGGCCAGCTTGTTGCCACTGGACTGCGATGCTTGCTGAAATTTCGGCCTGCGTCTGCTAACCTTGAAAGGACCAAACCAGCGGCGCCGGCACGCTCACCCGTCTCCAAAGCGGTGCCTAGTCGCATCCCGGGAAGACTACACGCGTCGAGGCTTGCAGATCATGCTCTGGCACCAGCTACAAACAGGCCCACTGAGATCCCGGCTGAGGTGCTCGCGCCCGCCGGAGCTAGAGGCGCACACGCCTGGCGTCCCCTCGGACATTCCGCCATTACCTCCGAACCTGGAACCGCCCGAAATCATCCTGCCCCCACGAATTCCACCGACCGAGCCCCCGGAAAAACTGCCCCCGCCGCCTACGCGTCGTGAACCTCCGCGGGCCCCGCCGCTCATTGCCGCCGACTAGCCCGACACATCGGCGCTATTGCGGAACGCCGGCAGTATCGGCCATCAAGGAAAATAGGCAAGAGGGTAAAGCAACATCACGGCGACCAGTGCGATGAGCAGCAGCAGTTGCAAGAGCGAGGCGAGCGACGCGCGGCGCATTCGGCCCCACAACCACAGCAGGTACGAACCCTTGTGCTCGGTCACCCATTGGACCTTCCATTCTGCGCGTGCCTTCGCCGCAAAGGCCTCCGCTTCGCTCTCCAGCAGCGCTCGCGCCTGCGCATAGTCTTCATCGGCGACCCATATTGCGTCTGCGCTAAGCAGCCTGAAGGGCGAACGCGTTTCGCGATACTGAATTCCCGCCTCGTCGAGCATGCGCATGATCTCCTTCTCCTGGAGCTCATCCAGAGGCAGTCCGACGAGGCGTTTCATGCAGTCTGGCCCAACCCGATCAGGCGGGCCGGTAGGCGGCAGGCCTGCGCAAATGTGGCGGGGCATCGCGCATGGCCACCGCTACCCGCGTGTAGCGGCCGGACTGCGGCGGCGACGTCGACGAGTTGCGCGCCTGGGCCGGCACACACCCTTGCGTGCCCATCACCGGCAATTGAGTGGCCCCGCGCAGGGCTGGGCCGGCGGGCGCTCGCACCCCCAGCCGGCTCATATATCGTCGCCGCTGGATCGATGGCTTGCAGCTGCGCGCTCAGCCCGCCAACAGCCCGGGAAGCACCGGGGATGGCAGCATTGCAATTTGCAGATTGACATCGATGAAATAGTACTGAAGGTAGGCTAGCGTCAGAATCGACAACTGCGCTGTCTGCCACCCTAGCGTACGCCATCCCCGTGGATCCCGGGCGCTGGCTGCCTGCTTCGAACCAGGACTGGCGTCCGGTGGAAAAGGCACGGGCGCAGTACCTGATCGCCCAGCAGTTGCCCGGCCCTTCATCGGTGTTTCGGCCGAACCATCGATATTCAGGGCCGGCTGCGCAAAATCGGGGGGGGCCACGGTCGTAGGCGCGCTGCGCTGGCCTGGGGCCGCCCTGTGCCCGCCGGTTTCGGCCGTAACTCGCGCCGCATAGGTCCCGCTCCCGCTTGCCCCTGCGCCATCCCGGTATATGCCGGCGTCGCGCGCGCCGGCCTGGGCGGTTTGCGCCGCAGCTTCAGGCGTTGCGCGCGCCAATCCAGAAAGATGACTTTTCGGCCTGCCCTCTGCGAAATTAAGCTTGGCCAGCCGGTCGCGCGCGCTTATGCAGGAAGCGCGTGCCTTGGCGAGGTCCTCCTCCGCCTTGGCGACGTCCGCCGAAAGCTTGCCCAGGTCGGGCAATGCCGCGGGATGACCCGATTCCGCCTCTACATACGCGGAGTTTGCCTTGGCAAGCACGGCCACTACCCTGGCAAGTTCCGCTTCCGCCTCGGCAAAGCCGGCTTCGATGTCCGCGCGATTATTCAATAGCAGCTACCGTAGACCCGGGGGCGAGCACTGCGCTCGGGCATGCAAACGAATTATTGGCTATTCTGTGCATCGAACAGGGACATACCCTCGTAAATTCAAAGCGGATTATACTTGCCGCGACCGCAGCGGTCATTAGTCATCCGCCAGGGCAGGCCTGAAAACAAGGTCGTTTGCCCTTGGACTGGATCGCGAGATAGCCGCTGCAACTTGGAATAATAAGACAATGTTTCCGGTACACGATATCGCCAAATTGGCATTGCGGCCCAGATTGTGATCAGGCCGGAACGATTTTTGGCCGGACTGGCCGTCGCGGAGACAGTCCTCGCTCCCGCATTCATGCACACTGCCGATTCGAGCGCCGGCTCGACCGAGTCGAGCCTGTCGCTCGAGCGCGTGCGCGCCTACTGCAGCAAGCTACGCGCCGCTGTCGTGGAACTGGACAGCGTCAATTCGGTAGCCAATGTCGAGACGGCGCGCGATTACTGCAGCGACCTGCGCGCCGCGTTTCTGGAAATGGGGCTGATCGCCACGCTGCCTTTTCATTGCGACGAACCGATTTGCGCTATGTTGCGCTCGCCGCGCACAGCATGCTGGATAGATTGTCTCGAGGACCTAGTCCTCCTGCACAGCGCATCCGGGACTTCCGCCAGCGATTGGCGGCTTTTGCCGGCGCCTGCGGATCCCGTCTCTGCTCGACGCTACGATCGCGCTTACCGCGCGCAGCGTGCCGAAGCGCAAGGGGCGCTCCCGGGGCCCTCCCTGGCACGCCAGGCCGTCGGCCTTTTGGCTTTGATCCTGGCTTACCTCGCCTACTACCATATAGACGTCCAGCTGCAGATCCTGCATTTGCCCTCGCTGTTTCCGTGACCAGGTCAATACGGAACCCGGTGCGCCGGCCGATAGGCTGCCTTGCATGCCTGTCCGTCAAAGGGCGGGCCTGGATAGCCTTGCCGGCCCGATTCAAACCCTGCAACCAGCCCCGCTGAAAACCCGATTTCCTGCCCGTATCTGCCCTGGTCATGCACGAGGCGCGGCCGCACGCGCACGGCGGACGCAGATACGATTCAAGGCGCAGCGTCGAGCAATAGCTGGGTCTGCGTGACGATCGCGCACAGTTTTTGTTCGGCGTTCCTGATCGTGGTATTCCAGACCATCGTGGTACGGCCGCGATGCAGGGGCACACACTCGCCGGTGACGACAGTGCCGACTCGGGCTCCAGCGATGAACTTGGTACTCGAATCCGTAGTCGTGGTGCGCTTGCCTGCGGCCATGTTCATCAGCGTCCCTACCGCACCCAGCGTATCGGCGAAGGCCATGTAGGCGCCGCCATGCAGTATCCCGCCCGCCGTACACAGATCGGGGCGCACCGTCATCTGGGCGACGACGCGCTCTGGCGTCAATTCAGTGAGCCGTATTCCCATGAGCCCGGGAAACAGCGGCTCGAGCAATTTCTGGACCGCATTGAGATCGTGCATCGAACCTCCTTCAGCTGCCCGGCAATTTTTCTACCGGCCCGTAGCGCAAGCAGTGAAATGATAATACGGGAACCGATATTCCCGCGCGGCGCTCGCCCGATTCAAGCTCGGCTACGCGGAATCGATTTCGCGGGAACGGGCCTGCTGCGGCGCGCAAGCGTAAAGACAGTGGACTGGGCGCGCAGAATCAACACATGTCCTGGCGCATATCGGGCACAACGCAGCTCAACCCGTGCGCCCTTGCGCCCGAGGTTTCCAGGTAATGAGATCCCGATACGCGTGCCAGGTCGCGTGCCCCAGCAGCGGGAGTACGACCGCCAAACCGAACAGAAAGGTGGCAAATCCGACAGCAGTAAGCACCACGATCAGTGCCGCCCATACCACCATGGCCGCGGGGTTGGTATCAACCGCCTTGATGCTGGTCAATATCGCCTCGTCCGTGCCTACCTCGCGCTCGAAAATCATCGGCGCCGAAACTGCCGACAGAAAAAAAGCCATCAGCGCGAATATTGCACCGACAGCCAGATACGTCGCAAAGAACACAGGGTAATCCCAGTCGACTATGGTGCGGTAAAAATTGTCGCGTATGGACGGCGGTACGCCACCGAAGCCTCGCTCGAACAGAAAATTCGACGACATTGCCCAAAGTATTGCCAGGATCGCGAGCACCGAACCCAGGGGCATCAGCCGTTTTCCGCTATTCAGTGCGCCCTTGAGAGACGCGTCGAAGCTTGCCGGTTGTCCTGCGTCGCGAAGTCGCGACAGTTCATAGAAGACGGCGCCAAATATGGGCCCCACTAGCAGGTAGCCGGAGACCGCCACCGCCAGCAGGTCTATCTGCGCGCTGAGAAACAGCAGCATCAACCATCCTACGCCCACCAGCAGCGATCCGTGCGCGATGCTCGGACCCGGGTTATGGCGAAAATCGTCCCAACCCGCCATCAGCCAGCGCAAGGGTCGCAGGGCGTCGACCTTTGCCACCTGCGGCAAATCGTATGTCCGATCATGGAAACGGATGGATTTGTCCATCTTGCTCTCCGCTGCGCAAGAAGATCAATGGCGCCGGCATTTACGAACCGCGGGCCAGGATGCATGCTCTCGATGCGTTGGTCCGGGAACGGGCTGCGCCTCCAGGCCGCGAACAATTCGGTGGCGCCGCGCAAAGCACGGCAAACCGCTGAACCAAGGATAGTCAGCGCTATCGGTATATTCAACCACAAGGCACTTATGGTTTTCCGGCTCTGCCCACCCGGCTCAAGGTTCGCGCAGCGCGGACCCCAGGCAGCCCGGCCCGGCGGGGAACCATCCGGCCAGTCGCCAGATGCCTCAGTTCCCTGCATGCACCTGGATCGGTGTCAACTCCGTTTTGCCGTACCCGCCATACGCGCGTAAGATCGGCTAGAGCCGGTTCGCAAGGCGCTCAGGCAGGCGCGCCCAGAGTAGGCTGACGGGAAGTTGCCAGTTCGGAGTTGCGGCGTGAAACCACGGATTACCCTCATCACCCTTGGCGTGGACGACCTGGAGCGGGCGCTCCGGTTCTATCGCGACGGTCTTGGCCTGGCGACAGGGGGCATCATCGGCAAGGAGTTTGAACATGGGGCAGTCGCCTTCTTTGATCTGCAGGCTGGAATCAAGCTGGCAATTTGGCCCAGGGCAAGCATTTCCCATGATTCAGGCATAGCGCTAGGCACTCCTGCACCAACGGATTTCACGCTTGGACATAACGTGTCTTCCAGAACCGAAGTCGATGCGGTATTGGCGCTGGCGAAAAACGCAGGAGCAACCATAGTGAAGCCCGCGGTCGATACCTCCTGGGGCGGGTACGCCGGCTACTTCCAAGATCCTGACGGCCACCTCTGGGAGATCGCATGGAATCCGCAGTTGCTGCCCGTCGACTAGACCTGGCTGAAACATGGAGCAGCCCCGCTGACGGGCGCTGAGCCGCAGCCTCCGCTTGGGGCCGGCGCCTGGTCTGCCGAATCTGCGGTGGTAGTTGCCGTTCGCGGTAAAATCGGCCCATGCCGATCTACGAATACGCCCCCATATCCGGCCAGTGCGAAAAATGCAATGGCCTGTTCGAGGTGGTGCAGCGCATCGCCGACGCCAAACTCACACAATGTCCGCGCTGCGGCCAGGCGTGCGAGCGCCGTATCAGCGCAGTAGCCCTGGGCGGCGCCTGGTCGGTGTCCGACGACAGGATCAGGAATGCCGGCCTCACCAAGTACAAGAAGGCCGGGGATGGCGTCTATGAGCGGACTGCGGGCACGGGCGGCCCGGAGGTCATCCTAAAGAAATAGGCATCGAGCTGAAAGACTACGCTTGCGGCTTGTTGATCACGTAACGCAAAAAGCCGCTATGCGGCGTGTACTTGTCGTACAGGCCGCGCGCGCGGTAGTTGTTCTCCTTTGTGTTCCAGTAAAGCCGCGACCAGCCCTGCTCCGGCATCCGCGCCACCAGCCAGTCGATCAGCTGCCTGCCCACGCCGGCTGCGCGCCTGCCCGGGTCGACGTAGAGGTCTTCGAGGTAGCACACCGGGGTCAGGGTCCAGGTGTTTTCGTGGATGATGTAATTGGCCATGCCTATCACGCCCTCGCCCGCTTGCTCCGCGACGATGGCATGCACCGGCGAGCCCGGGTCCATGATGCGCGCCCAGGTATGGCGCGTGACGGCCTCGGACACATCGTGCTCGTAAAACCGGCAATAGCCTTCCCACAGCGCGCGCCAGCGCGGCTCGTCGCGCGCCTCGATTTTGCGTATGGTCGCAGTCATGGCTTTACCCCGGAGGAAGACAGGAATTCGCACACTACCACAGGCGCGCATAGGCCCATTCTGCGTTCGGGCAGCGCCAGACCCGCAGCAACGCTTACAATGCTAAGCGCGAGGACCGGAAAAGTACGCAACCCGACATCTGGAGGCATGACATGGGCCGATTGGAAGGCAAGCGCGCGATCGTGACCGGCGCGGCGAGCGGCATCGGTCGCGCGAGCGCGCTGCTGTTCGCGCGCGAGGGCGCCGCGGTGCTGGCGGTGGACAAGACGCGCGACGCGCTGGAGGAAACCGCGGCGCAGATCGCCGCCGCTGGCGGCAGGGCCGTCGCGATGGCAGCCGATGCCGGCAGCGAGGCGGAGGTGCAGGCTTACGTGGCGCGCGCCATTGCGGAATTCGGCGGCCTCGACGTGGTATACGCCAACGCCGGCATCAGCGGCGGCCTGGTGCCGCTGTTCGAGCAGACGGTCGAACACTGGCAGGAAATATTGCGGGTGAACCTGATCGGCCCCTTCCTCGCGCTCAAGCATGCGGGCCGGCATATGGTGAATCAGGGTTCGGGTTCCATCGTCTGCACCGCTTCGGTGGCGGGGTTGCGCGCGAATGCGGGCGGCAACCCCTACAGCGCGAGCAAAGCCGGGATCATCAGCCTGGTGCAGACCGCGGCCAATTCGTTTTTCGGCAGCGGCGTGCGCGTCAACGCCGTCTGCCCAGGACTGATCGAGACCGGCATGACCAAGCCGATCTTTGACTACGCCAGGGGACGCGGCACGCAGGCCAATCTCGGCCAACTGAATCCGCTGGGACGCTACGGCGAACCGCATGAGATCGCCGCGATGGCAGCCTTCCTCGCGAGCGACGAGGCATCCTACATCAACGGCCAGGCGATCGCCGTGGATGGCGGGCTGTCCTCCACGCATCCGTTCCGTCGGCCGCGGCCCTGATGCGGCGAACCGCCAGCAGGGAATTCATTCTCAGCTACTGCAAGCGATTTCATTCATGACCATCTGCACCTGCCTAGACATCCTTTCCGGCCGCGCCCCGCAGGGCGCACCCGTCACGCTCAAGGGCTGGGTGCGCACCCGCCGCGATTCGAAGGCGGGGATTTCCTTCGTGCATGTCTCCGACGGCTCCTGCTTTCATCCGGTGCAGGTGGTGGCGCCGAACACGCTCGCCAACTACGCGGACGAGGTCATGCACCTGAGCGCAGGCTGCGCGCTGGAGGCGACCGGCAGCATCGTGCCCTCCCCGGCCCAGGGACAGCCGTTCGAAATGCAGGCAAGCGAGATCAGGGTGCTGGGCTGGGTGGAAGATCCCGAAACCTATCCGATTCAACCCAAGCCGCACACCATGGAATACCTGCGCGAAGTGGCGCACCTGCGCCCGCGTACCAACGTCATCGGCGCGACCACGCGCGTGCGCCACAGCGTCGCCCAGGCCATACACCGCTTTTTCCACGAGCACGGCTTCGTCTGGATCAACACGCCCGTCATCACTTCGGCCGACGCCGAGGGAGCCGGCGAACTGTTTCGCGTGTCCACGCTCGATCTCGCGAACCTGCCGCGCACTCCCGAGGGCAAGGTCGATTACGCGCAGGACTTCTTCGGGCGCGAGACTTTCCTGACCGTATCCGGTCAGCTCAACGTCGAGAGCTACTGCCTGGCGCTATCCAAGGTCTACACCTTCGGCCCCACTTTCCGCGCCGAGAATTCCAACACCAGCCGCCACCTGGCGGAATTCTGGATGGTCGAGCCGGAAATCGCCTTTGCCGACCTGGCCGACAACGCGACGCTGGCCGAGGCCTTGCTCAAGTACGTGTTCGCCACGGTGCTCGCCGAACGCGGCGACGACATGGCTTTTTTCGACGAACGCATCGAGAAAGGCGTCATCGCCAAGCTACAGGGCATCGTCGACAAGGCTTTCGTGCGCATGGACTACACCGAGGCGATTTCCGTCCTCGAAAAAGCCAGGGCAAAGTTCGAATTTCCGGTGCACTGGGGCATGGACCTGCAATCCGAACACGAGCGCTACCTTGCCGAAAAGCACGTTGGCGGGCCCCTGGTGCTGATGAACTACCCCAAGGCGATCAAGGCCTTCTACATGCGCCTCAACGACGACGGCGAGACGGTGGCGGCGATGGACGTGCTCGCACCCGGCATCGGCGAAATCATCGGCGGCAGCCAGCGCGAAGAACGGCTCGCCACGCTCGATGCGCGCATGGACGAGGCGAAACTGGACAAGAGCCACTACGGCTGGTATCGCGACTTGCGCCGCTACGGCAGCGTACCGCATGCAGGCTTCGGGCTGGGCTTCGAGCGCACGGTGTCCTACATCACCGGCCTGGCCAATGTGCGCGATGTGATTCCATTCCCGCGAACTCCGGGGAACGCGCGCTACTGACACGCCTGGCCGCGCGCGGCGATCCGGCCGCACTACAGCGCTCGGCATCTCACATAAGTGATTTACTCCGGCCGAATGCGGGTTTTGTCTGGCTGCGCAGCCAAACGGCTATGGCTAGACTGAGTTCGTGGTTCGCTGCAGCCGGAGACCACCCGGACCGAAGCGAACGACGCAGTCGCCATATCAATGCAGTCAGATGAACCGAGTTGACAGGAGGCGTTATGAAGAGGATCCGCGCTGAATATTCCCTCTGCGAAATACCCGAGCTGGAAGAAACCGAATTCGAATACTCGGTCTCTTCGCATCAGCGATTCGAGGATGCCAATGACTTCGGTCACATGGGCGATTCGATTTCGATTTCCATGGACCTGGGCGACGCGTAGTTCGACGCCGGCTGCCGCAAACGGCGAGCGCGCCTAGTGCAATCCCGCGCCGAATTCCCTCGCGTCGACTGCATTCGAATTCCGCTTTCCAACCCAGGGTTCATTCGGGTATGCGCGCCGCGCGAATACGGGTTATACCCCCGTGCATTGTGAGGGCAGCAATACTAAAGTGCGTATCAAGGACGGCGGCAACAACGACGACCGAATAGCAGTGCCGGATTGGATGGAGCCAGATACACCGACGTGCGCGTCCCGGAGTGCAAGACCGGATCTCCGAGTGCTTTCGCCGCCGCCGCAGTGCTGGCGCTACAACCGGTTTGAGCAACGGCGGTATCAGGGAGAGCGCGATGAGCAACGAAGAATGGTGGGACGCGGTGCGCGAAACGGCGAAGTTCTGGACCAAATTGAAGGAGCAGCAGGTTCTGCGCTGAATCCCTGGCTGCCGCCGGTTTGCGTGCCCCGAAAATGCTCCGCGCCCCCCCGAGCCGGGGCGCGCCCCGGACGATGCGCTCAAAGAGCGCTTTCCGCCCTATGTGTATGCGCGATGAAACGGCCTGACAGTCCAGGTTCGCCCGGTCTCCATACCTTCCACCAAAAAACAAAGCCCCGCGATAATCGCAGGGCTTTGCCGTATCGCCACAAGACTGTGGCCGAATTTCATCACGTTACCGTGAGTGGTGCCGGCCTGTAGTTGCCGGCTTTTGGGGTCGTACTGTCGGAAGTCTCATCGATATGTTTACCTCCCTTTGCGCACTAGAATTCAGCCGGTCACCGTTCGTTCGCTTCGTCACTCTGGTCAAGGCGCCTTTCAAACCCCGGATCGAAAGTGGTCATTGCCAGCCCGCATCAGGTACACCCGGCATAAGGGGCGCGCACAACAGCGGAAGTCTAGAGCAATGACCTTTAGGTATCTTTGTGCTCGAAAGGTACCCTGGCCAGAATAACGAAGCTGCTCAATCTCTAATGCCAACCCTGCGTAAAACCGGATGTCTGCATCCAGTGGTTCCAGTATTGCCTTGTTTTTCGTTTCCGTGAATACAGTGTTTTTCCCATTGGTTCGATATACACACTGGAGATTGCGCCTACCCTGCAGGCGCGTGACGACTGGAATTCGGTCCGTCACCCGCGGTTCGCTTCGTCACTCTGGTCAAGACACCTTTCAAACCCCGGATCGAAAGTGGTCACTGCCAGCCCGCATCAGGTACACCCGGCATATGGGGCGCGCACAACAGCGGAAGTCTAGAGCAATAACCTAAGGTATCTTTGTGCTCGAAAGGTACCTTGGCCAGAATAACGAAACTACTTGATCTCCAATACCAAGCTTGCGAAAAACCGGATGTCTGCATCCAGTGGCGCCAGTATTGCGTCGTTCGTCGATTCTGTGAATACAGTATTTTTTCCATTGGGTCGATATGCACACTGGAGATTGCGCCTACGGTGCCGGCGCGTGACGGTAGGCCGAGCTGCGCAAGGATCGCTCGCCGATCGGGTACGGGAGGTGCAGGCGGGCTTGCGCGACGAACGCAGGATGCGCTGCCATCCAAGCGCGGGCTGCTCAAGGCCCGCGCTCGGGCAAACAGCCTGGTCCCGCTATGCGCAGCAGCGGCTTGCGCGGTGCGCGCCCGCTCGGTACGCGCCTGGGGTTCGCTTCAACATGAGGGGGAATTTCCCCTCATGCTGCCTGGATCAGGCCGTTGAAAAGCCCAATTTGCAACGGATGCTCAGGCGCCGTAGCGCCCTACGATGGTGATCGCGGAAACATTCTGACTGGGGAAGCCGCCGAGGTTGTGCGTCATGCCGAGCACCGGGTCCGGGCGCTGGCGCTCGCCTGCGCGGCCGTTCAGCTGCAGGTACATTTCGTAGATCATGCGCAGCCCCGAGGCGCCGATCGGATGGCCGAAACACTTGAGCCCGCCGTCGATCTGGCAGGGGATTTTGCCGGAGGCGTCGTAGAAGCCGTCGAGCACGTCGCCGATGGCCTTGCCCTCCCGCGAGATGCCTAGGTCCTCCATGGTCACCAGCTCGGTGACCGAAAAGCAGTCGTGCACGTCGAACATGGAAATTCGCTTGCGCGGATCGTCTATGCCGGCCTCCTTATACGCGCGCCCTGCCGCCACCCGCGTGGTGGCGAAGTAGGAACCGTCCCACTCGCCGAACTGCACTTCCTCGCCGTTCGATACCGCGAGCTGCACGGCTTTCACGCTCACCAGATCCTTCTTGCCCAGGCCGCGCGCGATGTCGGGCGTGGTCACGATGGCGCAGGCCGAACCGTCGGAAACGCCGCAGCAGTCGTACAGCCCCAGCGGATCGGCGATCATCGGCGCGTTCATCACGTCGTCTTCGGTGATCTTGTTGCGCAGGTGCGCCTTCGGATTGAGCGCGCCGTTATCGTGGCTCTTGACCGAGATATGCGCCATCGCGCGCTTCAGATCCTTGGCGTCGACATGATGCTTGGCGCGGTAGGCGGCCGCCAGCTGCGCGAACGATCCCGGCGCCGAGATATTCGCCCAGAACATGTTGTTCAGCCCGCCGCGTCCGCGCTGCGGCAGCCCGCCGTAGCCGGTGTCCTTGAGCTTCTCCACCCCCAGCGCGAGCGCGATATCCACCGCGCCGGAGGCGACCGCATAGACCGCACCGCGAAACGCCTCGGTGCCGGTGGCGCAGTAGTTCTCGACCCGGGTAACCGGAATGTAGGGCAGGCGCAGCGTCATCGCCAGCGGCACGCCGGACTTGCCCACATGCTGCTCTTCGATCGCGGTGCCGAACCAGGCGGCCTCGATCTGATTGCGCTCCACGCCGGCGTCCTGCAGGCACTCCTCGAACGCTTCGACCATCAGGTCTTCGGCATTGCGGTCCCAGCGCTCGCCGAATTTCGAGCAGCCCATGCCGAGGATTGCCACTTTGTCGCGAATTCCAGTTGCCATGTCGATCTCCTTTTCAGGCCCCGGCGCCACGCACCGTCCAGTTCGATATGCGCGGACGCATCCTCTGATGCACTTGCGCATCGGCCGTCGCAAAATGCGATTTGCAGCGGACGACTACACGATAGGCGCCGCCTTCCAGAAATAGCGCACGAAACCGCGCGCCGTATCGTTCTCCTTGATGCGGAACATCATGCGCATCGGCATTCCCACCTCGACCTTGCCCTCGTCGAGGTCGGTGAAATCGGCCATCATGCGCCCGCCGCCGTCGAACTCGATCATGCCGTAGTAAGCGGGCGGGTCGGCGCTGTAGGTCAGTACGTCCCCGGTGTAGGACATCACTTTCGCGCGCGTATCGGAGAATGGCTGGTCGTCCTGGCTGTCGAGTGCGTTGCACTTCGGATTCACGCAATAGCGCCCGCGCGGAAACTGCAGGGTGCCGCAGCTGCGGCAGCGCCCGCCGATGAGGCCCGTGATCATGTCGCGGTTGCGATAGAGCGTCGTCAGCGGCGTCCCCTTGTCAGCCTCGGCGCGCATGCCGCGCTCCAGCGCGATGTGGTCGTTGAAAGCGAGAAAGCGCAGGTAGTTCGTCTCCTCCTTGCGCCGCGCCAGCGCGCCGTCCACGCCGCCGCGCGGCGGCAGCGCCGCTATCGCGTCGGTGACCTCGAACAGCAGCGCATCGCAACCCTGCCCGAAGGCGGCGACGGCGATCATGTCCCCGGACTTCGCCTGCGCCAGCGCCTGCGCCAGCATCACCAAAGCATGCGCGGCGCCGGTATCGCCGCAGACCGCGGCAAGATTGTCGCGCACCGCGCCCTCTGCAATGCCGGCGCGCTTGGCTACGCCGGGCACCACGCGCGGCAGAGTGCACGGCAGGCAAAAATGCGTGACCGCAGACGGCGCGACACCGCTAGCCTTGAACAGCGCCGAGAGCGCCGCGGGCACGAGTTTCATGTAGCCCTCGTCGCGGATCCAGCGTTCCTCCCAGGCGTAGTCGTGGGCGCGCTCGCTGGAACGGAACTGATGCACGAAATCCACGGTCTCGCTGTGCGCGCCGACCAGACGCGCAATCGGCGCCCCGCGCCCGACCAACAGCGCCGCGGCGCCGTCGCCGTAGTGCATCTCCTGCGGACTCGCCGCCTTGGCGAGCCGGTGCTCGCTCGCCATGACCAGCGACTTGCGGCCGCCCGCGAGCGCGCTGATCAGCGCCGAGGTGCCGGCGCGCTGGCTGCCGGTGACATCGAGCACGCCCAGGGTAGATGCGAGATGCATCGCATTGGCGACGATGGCCGAATTCTGCCGGTCGTCGAAGGGATGGGTAGTCGAGGCTAGAATCAGCTGTTCCACAGCTGCCGGCGGCAGTCCGGCCAGGCAGTCGCGCGCCGCCTCCACCGCCATGGTCACGGTATCCTCGTCCCAGTTGGCCATCGCGCGCTCGCCCTTGGCCAGCCCGCGCAGCCCGGGAGCGAACCAGCTGTTGGCCGCCGCGATGCTTTTTCGCTGCAAGCGCCGCAGCGGGAGATATGCGCCGTAAGAGAGTATGCCGGTATCGTTTGCCATGAGCCCACCCAGAGCTTGAAGACCGCAGGATCTAAACCGTACCCGCAGTATGCCACAGCGGCGCGCGCCCTTGCACGGTGTTCTCGGCGTATCTGTGCGCCGCCGGCCGGCGCGCTAAAGGGTGGAAGTGTAGTCGGATATCAGCGGCCTGGGCCGCGTAGGTTTGCTCCTGCTCACCGTGCCCACGCTCAGGAAGCATAGCGGCTTTTCATCCGCGCGCAGCCCGAATAGCAGGTTCATCTGGCGCGAATACAGCGCCCTGCCGCTGGCCAGTCCCGCGCCGTAGCCCATCGCGTGCGCGACGAGCAGCATGTTCTGAACCGCGCAGCCCGCGGAAATGATGCGCTCCTGCGGATGCGTATCACCCAGCGCAGGATCGAGGCGCGCGACCACGAGGACCAGGAAAGGGCCGCGAAAAGCCTTGGCCATCGCCTCCTGCTTCTGCACCTCGGTCGCATCGCCATCGCGTTCGACCAGCGCCTCTGCAAAAGCCGCGCCCAGCAGTTGGCGCCGCTCCGGCGGGATGACGATCAGCCGCCAGGGGTTCAGACGCCCGTGATCGGGTGCCGCACCCGCAGCGCCGAGAATCATCTCGATCTGCCCGGGGTCCGGACCCGGTTCATCCAGCCGCTTGGGCGAAGCATGCTGGCGCGTATGGATCAGCGTCAGCGCCGCGTCGAGCACTTCCTGGGCAGTGCCAAGATCCATCGCGCTAGTTCCCGGATCCGCAAGCGCGCGCCAGCAGCGCTTCGAATCCCGGATAGGTGCCGGCCGTCAGTGCAAACTTGCTCGCATGGGCACTGAGGGATCTGCCTTCCGTCAATGCAGCAGTGTATCCGTCCGGGTCATTGATCCAGCTTCCTCCGAGCAAAGTCACGCCCCGCGCGAAGAGCGCGTCGGGCAGGCAGCCCGCGCTCGGTCCGACCATGGCGAACCAGCGGGCGTTGCGGCAGCTAGCGATCATGCGGTCCATGGTGTCGTTGAGGAGCAGGGTGCTGGTGGACACCACCTTGGCGCAGTCGGCAAGTTCCCCGGCGTCCAGCGTCACGCGGTAGCCCTCGTGCTCGCCGGCCAGTTCCGGCTTCAGTTCGACTATCGTGAGCCGGGCACCGCTATCGATTATCCGCCGCAGCAAGGGTGTGAATTTTCCTATCATGCCGATGTGCTCGCCCGGCTGCGGATTCAGATGTCCTATCGAGTCGGAACTGCATTCGGGGCGGAAACCCGCGCGCTTGTACAGGCAGCGAGACAGCGCGTTGGCCGCAGCGAAGCCCAGGGTCTTGAGGATACCCCGGTCGCTGAGGTAGCGGCGGGCGAGCGACAGCGCGTCGGCGCCCGCAAGGCCCAAGCTGTCGATCTGATGGCGCAGTTGCTCCAGGGTATCGTCGAGCAGGACGTAGGACAGGCCGATGGAGCGGTCATCGAGTTCCAGCGCGCAGAATTCACCTTTGTTGTCCTCGAGGTCTAGCGGCGCAGGCAGGTGCAGGGCGCGCACGCGAGGCACAGGGCCCAGTGCCGCAATGGCTTCCAGTTGGGCCAGGTATTCGGCAGCAAAGCTCATTCGGGGCCAGCGTCGTTGTCGCCGGCACTGGGCTCGGTTCCTGGCCCTGGCTCGCGCCTGTGCAAGCCGGCGCGTATCGCTGCCGAGGCGGTTTCGCCGGAGACCGCGTGCTGCCGGTTTTGCGCGCCGCGCAGGGCGCCCGGGAAATACATGGCAGTAAGGCGATGGGAATGTATCGGCGATTCGGCATTGGAGCCGCCGTAGCGGCGCCAGTCGCGGATAGGATGGATCGCGTCGGCAATTTCCAGAAAACCGACGCTCTCGCGGTCCCCGATCAGCACGCCCTGTACGCGCAATCCGAGCTTGCGCTTGATGCTGTTCAGATGCGCGACGGTCTCGGGCGTGGCGCCGAATTCGCCGTCGGAGGCGATGAGCAGGTCGGCCAGCCGCCAGCGCTGATCCTCGAGCTTGGCGATCGCCTTTTCCAGAGGGGCGCAGATATCGGTGCCGCCGTGAAAAGACTGTCCCAGAAAGCGCGTGAGTCGCCCGATCCCGCCACTGTCCAGCTTCAGTTCCATTTCCAGCAGTTCCTCGGGCCCACCGAAGGCAAACACATGGCAGGCACGACGCTGGGCATAGGCCGTGCGCATGGCCTCCAGCACGACGGCCTTGGCCACCGCTTCGGCGCCGCCCTGCATGGAACCCGAAGTGTCGACGCACACCATGATCGGCCCCATTTCGGCCCGCTTCCCCGCTTGCCGCCCGATGCGCGGGCGCGCGGACTGCTGCAGTCGCAGCTCCTGCATACGATCGTCGTCCTCGTAGGCAAGGAGCGTGCGTTCGGCGCGGCGGGCATGCCACACGAGGCGCAGCAGCGGATGGGCGAGGAGCATGGCTTCGGCCGGCAGCATGCGCGCGATCCGGTCCGAACGATGCACGCCCCGGGTCTCTCCCGGCATCTCGGGCACGTGCACGCTATGGCGCTGCGCACGCAGGGCAATGGCCTGATCGACGACGTTTACCGCCGTATGGTCTTCCGCATCATCGTCCTCGGAGGGCAGTTCGCGTCCGAGTCCGCGTATGATGCGCGCCAATTCCGGCAGACGTTCTAGCAGCCGGCGTATGCGCAGCACCTCCTGCCATCCTGCGGAGCACAGCACGCCGCGAAGCTGGTCCCAGCGGGTGTTGCTGGCGTCATCGGGCAGCAGGCCGAACACCTCGACCAGCTCGTCGAATTGTCCGCAGCGCTCGCGCCAGTCCGAGGCGAAAGCGTCTACCGCCATGCGCGTCGCTTCAGCCTCGCTCGCCCCCCGGTCGCGGTAATCGACGATGAAATCCAGATGAAACAATACGCCCATCACGACTGTATCGGCGAGTTCCTCCTCTCCTGAGCAATAGCCGGCGAGTCCGAGATCGGCAATGGCCTCGTGCAGCGCGCCGGCAATCGGGGCCGGCGGCCAACGCCAGCCATCGGCAGAAGGCAGGCAGCCGACGACCAGTCCCTCGCGCAACGAAGCAAGCGACTCGAGGCGGGGTTCCAGCCGGCCTTGGGAGTTCGTCAGGCCGCCCAGCCAGAGCTTGCGCGCCAGGCAGTCGAGCGCGGCCAGGCGGCCTTCCTCGGCTTCGAACAGCAGTGAATTTGGAATCCTGGCGTTCAAGTTTCGACGAGCAACTCTTGCGCAACGGGTTCGGGCACCACGCCATTGTCTACCGGCAGTCGCGGCAGACCGACAAAGCCGGCCCGCGCCGATCGTGTGCGCTCAGCCAGGCTCGCGACAGCCGCAGCCGTAGCAGTCAGCACCGCGGCTGCCCGTTCAGTCAGGCTGTCATCCAGCCACAGGCACTGCGCGCGATAGGCGGCAAGGCCATCCTGATGACGGGCGATTTCCCTGGCGTAATCCGCAATGCGCAGCAGTACGGCGTCGATCTGACCGACACGGGCGCCGATATGTGTCTCGCCGTAGCGGCGGCGGCGCGTGTAAGTCATGCGCGGGGCCGCTGCGCCTTGCTTGGAGTCGCCCACTCTTTCAGCCAGCTCGGCGGCGGAAAAATTAAGCCGGCCGGATTCGTCATAATCCAAATCGTTGGCGCTCAATTCCGCATCGAGTTGCGCTTCGAAGGCCTCGACTATCCGTGTCAGGCGCTCAGGCGAATACGCCTCGCGCACCCCGAGCCGCGCCGCCAGCCAATCGGCCACTGCCGCCTGACGCTTTGCGTCGGGCGCGGTGAGCCAGGGAAGCAGCAGAAGATCCCAAAGAGCGACTGCCGACCTGCCTTCGGTCGCCGCGGCAACACGCAACAGCCAGACGATTTTTACCCAGCGACGGTCCGATACATAAAGCTGCTCGGCCGCGAAGTGCTGGCGCAGTTCGGCCAGCACTGCGATCAGCGCGGCTGAAACCTCCACCGCCGCCGCGTCCCGCGCAAGCGCACTGCGGTCATTCTCGTCCAGGGCAAGGCCGGGCGCGGGCGGCGCCCACTCGCGTCCCGAACCGACCAGCAGCAAGGCGCCGAAACTGGCTGCGCTGACTGCGGCTACCGGCAGGCGCACCAGAAAACGGTCGAAAAAGGCCTCGCCCACTTCGTCTTCGGGCACCTCGTTGGTGGCGCCTACGGCGCTGATCAGGGGACAGTGCTGGCGTCCGGCGCCGTTGTCGAATTCGCGCTCGTTCAGCAGGGTAAGCAGTGCATTGAGTATGGCGCTGTTGGCTTTGAACACCTCGTCGATGAAGGCGATCGACGCATCAGGCAGGAATCCATCGGTGTGCCGTTCATACCGGTCCTGTTCCAGCGCCGCTATCGACAGCGGGCCGAAGAGCTCCTCAGGCACCGAAAAGCGCGTCAGGAGACGCTCAAAATAGCGGGCGTCGCGAAAAACGGTATGCAGGCGCCGCGCCAGCTCGCTCTTCGCGGTGCCGGGCGGGCCGACGAGCAGGGTGTGCTCGCCGGCCAGGGCGCAAAGCAGACAAAGTCGCACACTCTGGCGGCGTTCGACCAATCCGCGCTCCAGCGCGTCGATGATGGCCTGCAGGCGGGCGCGAAGCTTGGGCTGCATGGGAAGATGGGCGATAGGCATTGGACAATATTAGCCTGAATCGCAATCTTACTTTGATTGCGGAAAGATGCGGTGCAATTATCGCCTTCGCCTTGCGCCGGTCGCCCGGCGCAAGCACACCGCCGGCCTCCGGTTCGCCATGCGCAAAAGCATGCCGCGACCGTACGGCAGTCTCTGCCTATCACCGTCGCGCGCCGACGAGCAAGCCTGCCTGGGGTTTCATGATTTTTCCTGCGACTGTACGGTTCCAGTCTATGCACACGCTGCGAGCACGGTTTGATGCCGATCAAGGCACGCATCTGCCCGTTGTTCCAGCCGCAATGCGCGGTATCATTCGCCCACGTGTTTGCTGTCCGTCCAGCGGGGACCCGAAGGAGATTTGCGACCATGGCCGATTGCTGCGAAGACAAGGCCTGCGCGATCGAGGCGCTGCAGGCGCGCCAGGGAACGACGCTGAAGCTGGTGCTTGCGATCAACGCCGTCATGTTCGTGGTCGAACTGGCGGCGGGCTTGTTCGCCGGTTCCACTGCGCTCCTCTCCGATTCGCTCGACAATCTGGGCGATGCGCTGACCTATGGCTTGAGTCTGTACGCGGTTGCGCGCGGCGCGCGCGCCAAGGCGAAAGTGGCGCTGTTCAAGGGCGGCCTGATCCTCGCCGCCGGCCTGTTCGTGCTGGGGCAGGTCGCCTACCGCATCGCCCATCCCACGCTGCCGCTGTTTGAAACCATGGGCGCCATAAGCCTGCTGGCGCTGCTCGCCAACGGCGCCTGCCTCGCGCTGCTGTGGAAACACCGCGCCGAGGACATCAACATGTCCTCGGTGTGGGAGTGTTCGAGGAACGATATCGCGTCCAATGTCTCCGTTTTCATTGCGGCGGGCGCGGTGTGGTTCACCGGTTCGGGCTGGCCCGACCTGTTGGTCGGGCTGCTGCTGGCGCTGTTGTTCCTGCGCTCGGCGGCGCGCGTACTGCAGAGCGCGGTGGCCGAGCTCAGGCGCCCTGCCGCCGCGGCAGCGAAAGTGGAGTTCGTCAAACTGCAACGCCGCTAGACGCCCCTTCGGCCAAAGGCGCCGCCGCGGGCTCGAACGCGTAGTTGGGCGTCATCGCGGACGGCTACCCCACGGCTCCGGGACGATGATGTTCGAATCATCTCGGTTCCCCCATTCTCCCCAGGATGCCACATAGTTTCGGACACGCGGATAGCCGAGGGACTTGAGGGCGAGGAAGGTGCTCGCCGAGCGGTAGCCGCCCTGGCAGAAGGCGATGATGGTCTTGTCCGGCGTTATGCCGCGTGAGGCGTAGAGTTCGCGGACTACTTCGGCGCGCCGAAACGCGCCCTTATCGTCGAGGTGATCGCGCCAGAAGACGTGCACCGCGCCCGGAACGGTGCCGACGCGCCGGGCTCGCTTTTCCGTGCCCAGATACTCGGCCTCGCGCCTGACGTCGACTATGACTGTCTGTTCATCATCGATGGCGCGATGGACATCGAACCGGGTTGCCAGCAGTTCGGGATTTTGCGTTCCTTTGTACGGGGGAGACGCAGGCGGCGCTTTTGCCGGATCGGCCGGCGCCGGCGCTGCGCTCAGGCGGACGAGCGGATTGCCCGACTCAGTCCACGCCTGCGTCCCGCCGTCGAGTATCTTGACGTCCGGGTGACCCAAAACCGCGAGCAGCCAGACCGCCCGCGCCGCGCGCTCGCCGGTCTCGTGATCGTAGATCACTACCGGCTTGTCCCGGGATACGCCACGGCTTCCGAACAAGTTCCGAAATATCGACAGGAAGGCGTTCAACGGCGCATCCGAGGAGTCATTCAGGCTGACGCCATAGATGTCTAGATGCCTGCTTCCCTCGATATGGCCAAGCGAGAAATCCTCCGCGGGGCGCAGATCGATCAGGGTAAGCGCTCCGAGTCGCTCGCCCAGCTCGCGCGCGTCGATCAGATATTTTCGATCCGGAAAATCAGCGGTTGGCATTGGATTGGCTCCCGCGGTGGCCGCATATGCGAACCTGCAGATTATCACTTCCCATGACACCCAAGCGCCCTGCCGCCGGCGGCAACGAACGCCGAGTTCGTCAGACTGCAGCGCCGCTAGGCGCCGCTCGCCGCTTCGGCCAATGCCGCCGCCGCGGCCTCGATTTCCTCGGGCGTCGTCATCCATCCGACCGACAGCCTGACTGCGCCCGCCGCCCGCCGCGCATCGAATCGCATCGCGGCGAGCACGCCGCTCACGCTGTCGGCCTCGGAGTGGCAGGCCGAACCGACCGAGGCGCAGACCCGTGCGGCGACGCGCGCCAGCAGCTCGCGCCCGCTGATGCCCGGAAAGGAGACGTTCAAGGTGGTGGGCAGACGCTCGCTCGGGTGGCCGTTGAGCATCAGCCCGGGAACGCGCGCCCGCAGGCGATCGTGCAGCGCGTCGCGCAGCGCGCGCAGTTTTTGCGTCGCCGCCGGCAGGCGTTCGCGCGCCAATCTTGCCGCCGCGCCCAGGCCGACCAACTGCGCCACGTTCTCCGTGCCCGGACGCAGGCCATGCTCCTGCCCGGCGCCGAACTGGATCGGCGCAATCGTCGTGCCCGCACGGACATAAAGAGCGCCCACCCCTTTCGGCGCATAGAACTTGTGCCCCGCCAGGGTCAGCAGATCGGCGCCGAGCGCATCGACGTTCACTGCAATCTTGCCGGCGGATTGCGCGGCATCGGTGTGCAGCAGGATACCGCGCGCCTTGGTGAGCGCAGCGATCTCCGCCACCGGCTGGATCGTGCCGACCTCGTTGTTGGCGTGCATGATGGAGACGAGCGCGGTATCCGGGCGCAATGCCGCGGCGACCGCCGCGGGATCGACCCGGCCGCAGGCATCGACCGGAATCACGCTCAACTCCCAGCCTGCGCTTCGCAGATGCAGGGCCGGTTCGATCACGGCCGGGTGTTCCACTGCGCTCACCACCAGATGCCGCTTTGCACCGTTCAGCGCGCGAACGACGCCGAGCAGCGCCAGATTATTGGCCTCGGTGGCGCTGCCGGTGAACACGATCTCGTCCGCTGCCGCACCAATTAGTCTGGCGACCGACTCCCGCGCGCCGCGCACGGCCTCAGCGGCTTTTACGCCGTAGGAATGCGACGACGACGGATTGCCGTAGTGCTCCATCATATAGGGCAGCATCGCCTCCAGCACTTCGGCGGCAACCGGCGTGGTGGCGTTGTAGTCGAGATAAACCGGCTTGTTCATTGCGGCGCCCGCGTGATGCAGGCATCGGGCCGGGCTTGCCCGGAATACGTATAGCTGAAGGGACGAGGACCCTCTGCATACTCTGTTTTCAGTTCCGCGGGATCAAAGCCCGCGGTGCGGATGAGTTGATCGATCTTTCGGTTGAGGTTGCTTCCTCCGGTCAGCTTGCACCATAGCGGGTTGAGCCGCTGTTGCCAGGTTTGCACTCGGATTTCAGGAGCGAGACCGTGTTCGACAAACAGCAGCGTTCCACCTGACTTGATCACTCTCCTAAGTTCCTTCAATGCCTTCGCCGGATCGGCAATGGAGCACAGGGTCCAGGTCATTACAACAGTATCGACCGAACTGTCGTCCAAGGGGATTTCTTCGCAAGCACGCGCAATGAAATCGACGGGAATAGCGATGGCACGCGCTTTCTTCCGGGCCATCGCCAACAATTCTTCTGACGGATCGAGTCCATAGATGCGCTCGACGCCGGTGCCGTAGAAAGGCAGGTTGAGGCCCGAGCCGATTCCGATTTCAAACACCGTGCCGCATGCTTTCGGCACAATAAGAGAACGATATCGCGTCGCCGCCCGGTTACGCATCACGACGTCGACCAGCCGGGGCACCATCCATTTCTGATAAAGGTTCATATATTGCGGCGTTGCAATGCTGACCGAGTTGTCAATTGTCGCCTGCATTCGCGACTTGCGCGCGCAGAAGATGGAAATTAGATCAGGCTGCCGTGCAAGGCACGCTGATCCGGTTGCCGCCGGTGCGGTATCTGCTGTTTCATCGGGATGACGACGTAGCGGCGTGAGAAACTTCATATTCCGTCGCGACATCGGCCGCTGCCGCGAGAAAAGCGCCGCAGCAGGGTGCCGCGTTGCAGAGTCGGCTCGGCCCAACGCGCCGGGATTCCGCATGGAAGCTTATTTTCTGCGCGGACTCGTTCATAGCCGGTCGCCTCCGGCGGCGTTCACGGCATGACGACAAATCTCGCGGTGATTTTCCGCGCCATCGGGGCAAGGAAGAATATTACCGGCACACCCACTACATAGGCGATCAGGAATGCGCGCAGCCAGCGGCCGACGAAATCCTCGACCAGGCCGACGTTTACGAAGGTGATGACCAGGGTCATCAAAGAGATCATCAAGGCTCCCATGACCAGGGAGAACACAA
This sequence comes from Burkholderiales bacterium, assembly GCA_014860355.1. GTDB lineage: Bacteria > Pseudomonadota > Gammaproteobacteria > Burkholderiales > SG8-39 > 2-12-FULL-64-23. The sequence goes on from JACZJV010000115.1 coordinate 76,838, forward strand.
GGTGAAACTTTTTTTGCGGGTTCATGAAATCGTTCCAGGTATCGGATCAGGCAGTGCCGAGCAACTGCTCGATCTTGGCACGGCTGGGCACCCCGCCCGCATGCACCACCTTGCCGTCGATCACCACGCCCGGCGTGGACATTACGCCGTAGCCCGTGATGTCGCGCACGTCCTCGACTTTCTGCAGGGTGACGGCCACGCCCTTGGCCTGCGCCACCTGCTCGATTAGCGCGATGGTGTTGCGGCAGTTGGCGCAGCCGCTGCCGAGTACTTTGATTACTTTCATGAGGATTTCCCCTTGTTGATTAAAGAACGGCGTTGAAAACGTAGCCCACGATCAGAATCCCCGTGGCAACCACACCGACGAACGTGGCGATCAGGCGCAGCTTGAGCACCTTGCGCAGGATCACCATTTCCGGGAACGACAGCGCGATCACGCTCATCATGAACGCAAGCACCGCCCCCAGCGCCGCGCCCTTGGCGAGCAGCGCCTGCACCACCGGGATCACCCCGGCGGCATTGGTGTACATGGGCACGCCGATTACCACCGCCAGCGGCACCGCCCACCAGACGTCCTTGCCCATGAACGCGGCCATGAAATCCGCCGGCACATAACCGTGTATGCCCGCGCCGATGGCGATGCCGGCGAGGATATAGGGCCAGACCCTGCCGACGATTTCGCGCACCGAGGCAAATCCGGCATCGAGGCGCTCACCCAGGCTCAGCCTGTCCTCCCCGGCGACCGCGGCTGCATGCGGCATCTCGCGCACCCAATCCTCCAGGTACGCTTCCATATTCAGCCGCCCGATCACCCAGCCGGCCACGATGGCCACCGACAAACCCAGGCCGAGATACAGCAAGGCGATCTTCCAGCCGAACATCGCGAACAGCAGCGTGAGTGCGACTTCGTTGACCATGGGCGCCGAAATCAGAAAGGAAAAAGTCACGCCCAGCGGCACGCCCGCCTGCACAAAACCAATGAATAGCGGGACCGCCGAGCAAGAGCAGAACGGCGTGACGATGCCCAGGCTAGCCGCCATCACATTGGCCGCCCCCTCGGAGCGTCCAGCCAGCAGCGCGCGCGTGCGCTCCGGCGTGAAGTAGGAATTGACCATTCCCATCGCGAACACGATGCCGGTGAGCAGCAGCAGCACCTTGGGCGTGTCGTAGAAGAAGAACTGCAGCGCGCCGCCGAGATGGCTCGCGCGCTCCAGCGGCAACGTGGCTACCAGCGCCTCGGCTGCGGGCATCAGGAGCTGGTAGAGCCCAAGCCAGGCTGCGCCGGCCACGACCAGGAACAGCAGCGGCTGCTGATTGGGCCAGCGCCGCATCGGGGCGGAGAGCGTGCTCATGGAGGGGTTTCCTTGGTCATCTTCATCGCGGGCGCAATCTGCACCCTCATCAGTGAAGACGAACGACGCCGCAAAAAGACGCAGCCGCGTCGAGGCGCGACCGGCCAGCGGCCAGGGCCGGACCATCGTCAATTTCCTCGATAGTCGTCGCTCGACGAACGGTGACGACATGACAATCCAAGTGGTGCTTATCCAGATCGTCGTGGTTGAGAAAACAACGACTTGAGCGTAGTCTGACCATGCTAGAGCCCGTTTTCGGGGTCTTATGACGCCTCGTTTAGGGGACCTATTTCTTATTAGGTTTCTCAGCAATACGACCAGGGATAGGTGTGTCTTGCCCCACCCTGTTGTTGTAGATACAATATCCTAGTGCGAATCACCTTCGACCCGGCTAAACGCGACAAGACTTTGGCTGATCGAGGGCTGGATTTCGCCGACGCTGAACTGGTTTTTGCGGGTGTCACCCTGGAGGTAGAGGACATACGTAAGAACTACGGCGAACCGCGCATCATTTGCTATGGCTTATTGGACGGGCGGATGGTTGTCGTGGGTTACACACCGCGTGGCGCGGATCGCCATATTTTTAGCATGAGGAAAGCCAATGAACGCGAAAAGGCCCGCATTGCGCCGCTCCTTGAAATCTGACATGGCTCGCGTCGATGCCCACAAAGTTAAGCCCGAGGAGTACGAGGAACTTCCTGAACTCACGGAGGATATGCTCGCGCGTGCAAAGGTGAACAAAGGCGGAAGACCCGTGTCGCCGAATCCCCGCAAGTTGATCTCGCTGCGGCTTCCCGCCGATGTGATTGAACGCTGGAAAGCTTCAGGCCCGGGTTGGCAAACGCGCATGGCGGAACGTCTGAGCAAGGTGCGATGATAATACCTGACTTTAGGTGCAACGGACCGCCATCGGCGGCCGCTGACCAATCACATTGGGCGTCAATTTGCAATTTGTCCATGCGTCTGCCGTGGGTCGATTGCAACCTTTGTCAGTCCAAATACCCGACCTCTCTCCAGTACCCGGATTGCCCTGGTCGGGGACGCTGCGGCCGATCAGGCGAGCGGCGGCCGCGGCACGAAATCGCTGACCTGCCCGGACTCGTCCAGGCGCACCTGGCAGGCTTGCGTGAGTTGTTCGCGCAAGCGCTTGCGCGCGCGCTGCACGCGGGATTTAGCACCGGACAGGCTCAGCCCCTTGCGCCGCGCGAATTCTTCCTGCGACAGGCCTTCGAGATCGCACAGGGTAATCGCCTCTCGGTCATCTGCGCTCAGTTCGGAGAGCACGCGCGGCAGGCAGGCCGCGAGGCTGTCGACCGTGGCCGGCACTTCAGTCTCGGCCCTGAGGTCTTCCGGCAGTTCGACGGTATTGCGCGCAAGGCGCAGACGGTCGGCGAGCGCGTTGCGCGCCACCTCGTACAGCCATGCCCGCGAATTGCTGACCTCGCAAAAGCGCTCGCCCTGGCGCATGGCTTTTAGAAACACGTCCTGCAGCAAGTCCTCGGCATCGACTGCGTTTCCCATCCGATGCCGCAACCAGCCGCGCAGTTCGGCTTCGTAGGCATGCCAGGCCGACATCAGGCAGTTCATGCGCGAATCGCTTCCGCGCGGGCTAGGGCAGCGCCGGCCCGGCAACCCAGTCGCCGCGCTGGAGTTTTTCCAGCCATAGCGCTCCCATGACCGTTTTCACGTCGCTGATTTCGCCTGTGCGCACCAGTTCCAGCAATGCCGCGGGCGTGAGCTTGATCACTTCGAGGAATTCGCCTTCGTCCAGCCTGCCGCCGCGCTGTTCGAGGCCGCGCGCGAGATAGACCAGGATGCGCTCGGTGGAATAGGCAACGGTGGGATGGATGGTGGTGAGGTAGATCCACTCGCGCGCGACATAGCCGGTCTCCTCCAGCAATTCGCGCCGCGCCGTGGCCATGGGCTCCTCCCCCGGATCGATTTTCCCCGCGGGAAATTCGATGCAATGCCGGCGCATGACGTAGCGGTACTGGCGCTCCATCACCAGCTCGCCCGAGCCCAGAACCGGGATGATCATGACCGCGCCGCCGTGCTCGACGTATTCGCGCGTCGCCGCCTTGCCGTCGGGCAGGCGCACGGTGTCGCGCTTGACGTGCAGCAGCTTGCCCCGGAACACGGTTTCGCTGCCGGTTTCGTGCTCGGTCAGATCGGCGTTTTTGGTCACGATAGCCCGCGGCAATGGTTGATCTCGTCGCGCAGCTTCAGCGCGGCCGCCCGCGCCGCCCCGGCGTAGTCGCTGCCGCCGCCGGCGTAGAGCACTGCGCGCGAGCTGCTGATGATGAGCCCGGTCCCGTCCGCGGTCGCGCCGTTGGCCAGCACCGCTGCCACATCCCCTCCCTGAGCGCCGACGCCGGGCACCAGTATCGGCATGTCACCGACGATGGCGCGGATCTCGCGCAACTCCTGCGGATACGTCGCGCCCACCACCAGGAGCACGTTGGCGTTCGCGTTCCAGTCGCGCGCCGCTTTCTCGGCTATGAGCTGGTACAGTTTCTTGCCGCCGCTTTCCATGTCCTGCACGTCGCGCGCTCCGGGGTTGGAGGTGCGGCACAGCACGATCACCCCCCTGTCCGCGTGATCCAGGAACGGCTGCAGCGAATCCAGGCCCAGATAGGGGCTCACGGTAACGGCGTCGGCCTGGTAGCGCTCGAATGCTTCGCGTGCGTACATTTCGGCCGTGCTGCCCACGTCGCCGCGCTTGGCATCCAGAATCACCGGTATCGACGGATGGCGCTGGCGGATGTGGGCGATGGTCATTTCGAGCTGGTCTTCGGCGCGCGCCGCCGCGTAATAGGCGATCTGCGGCTTGAACGCGCACACCAGGTCTGCGGTGGCATCGACGATCGCCCGGCCGAACTCGAATATGGGATGCGTGGCTGCGGCCAGGTGCCTGGGTAGCCTCGCGGGGTCGGGGTCCAGCCCCACGCACAGCAGCGAGCGCTGCGCCGTCCACGCCTGCTGCAGGCGGTGGATGAACTTCATCGCCTGCGCCTCGCACCGGCGGCGCGTCGGATGCGACGGGCCGGGACAGGCCAATCGGCAGCAGTGAAGGCGGCAAGCGTCAGAAACAGGCTCGCGCCCGTATTCACAGCGCTTTAATTGAAAGGTAACACAGGGCCATCAGCGACTGCGGCACGAGGCCGAGCACGAGCACCGCCAGGCCGTTGACCGAAATCAGCACGCTCATTTCCAGGCTGGGGGCTATCGGCGCGGTATCGACCGGCTCGTCGAAGTACATCAGTTTCACGATGCGCAGGTAGTAGAACGCGCCGATGAGCGAGAACAGCACGGCCACCACCGCCAACCAGGTCATGTCGGCCGCCAGCAGCGGCTGCAGCACCGACAGCTTGGCGTAGAAGCCAACCGTGGGAGGCACCCCGGCTAGCGAGAACATCAAGAGCAGCATGATGAATGCGTACCACGGACTGCGCGAGTTCAGGCCTTTGAAGTCGTCCAGGTTTTCCGCCTCGAAGCCCGCGCGCGACAAGAGCAGCACCATGCCGAAAGTGCCCAGCGTAGTCAGCACGTAGACCATGACGTAGAACATGGCCGCGCTATAGGCGTCGGCTGCGTTGAGCCAGTTGCCGTTCACCACCCCGGCGAGCAGGCCCAGCAGCATGAATCCCATGTGCGAAATGGTCGAGTAGGCGAGCATGCGCTTGATGTTGGTCTGCGCGATTGCAGCGAGGTTTCCCACTGCCATCGACAGCACCGCCATGATCACCAGCATTTGCTGCCAGTCCACCGCAAGGTCGAGCAGCCCCAGAACCAGCAGGCGCATCGCCATTGCAAACGCCGCCAGCTTGGGCGCCGAACCGATGATCAGGGTAACGGCGGTAGGCGCGCCGTGATACACGTCCGGAATCCACATGTGGAAGGGCACCACCCCCAGCTTGAACGCCATCCCCGACACCAGAAACACCAGGCCGAAGGTAAGCACGGTCTTGTTCGGGCTGGCGCTGGAGATCGACTGCGCCACCTGGGAAATGTCGAGCGTGCCGGTGGCGCCGTAGATCATGGACATGCCGTAGAGCAGCAGCCCCGAGGCGAGCGCGCCCAGCACGAAGTACTTCATCGCCGCCTCGGTCGAGCGTGCCGAATCGCGGTCCAGCGCCACCATGGCGTAGAGCGACAGCGACAGCAGCTCCAGGCCAAGATAAAGCGTGAGGAAGTGGTTGGCAGAGATCATCACCATCATGCCCATAAGCGCAAACAGCACCAGCGCGAAGAACTCGCCCTTCCAGAGCCCGCGGTCGGCGAGATAGGTGCGCGAATAGACCAGGGTCGTGAACAGGGCGATATATGCCGAGAGCTTCAACGCGTGGCCCATCAGGTCGGCGACGAACATGTTGTTGAAGGTGCGGGTGACGGCGCCCTGCGTAAGGACCGCGACGTCGAGCGTGAGCACGGCGCAGCCGATCAGGGCGAGCTGCGTCAACGCGTAGGTGACGTAACGCAGCCGCTGCGGCAGGAACAGGTCCACCACCAGTATGGTCGAGACCATGATCAGCAGGAAGATCTCGGGGTAGGCCGGCAGCAGGTTGGGCATGGTGAAGTTCATCGGTTCAATGGCCTCACAGCTTGCTCACCGCGAGGTGCTGCAGCAGCCCGTTGACCGAAGTGTGCATGACCTCGGTAAAAGGCTGTGGATAAAGGCCCATGCCGAGCACGGCGAGCGCGAGCGCGATCAGCACCAGGAATTCGCGCGCACCGATGTCCTTCAACTTGGCTACGTGGTCATTGGCCACGGCGCCGAAAATCACCCGCTTGTACATCCACAGGGTGTAGGCCGCGCCGAAAATAAGCGTGGTCGCGGCGAGAAAACCGATCCAGAAATTGTGTTTCAACGCGCCCATGATCACCATGAATTCGCCGACGAAGCCGCTGGTGGCCGGCAGCCCGCTGTTCGCCAGGGCGAACAGCATCATCAAGGCCGCGAACTTGGGCATGGTGTTGACCACGCCGCCATAGTCGGCGATGTTGCGGCTGTGCATGCGGTCGTACATCACGCCAACGCACAGGAACATGGCGGCCGAAACGAATCCGTGCGACACCATCTGGATGAGCGCCCCTTCCACCCCATAGGCGTTGAAGATAAAGAATCCGAGGGTAACGAAGCCCATGTGCGCGATCGAGGAATAGGCGATCAGTTTCTTCATGTCCGTCTGCGCGATGGCCACCAGTCCGATGTAGACCACCGCGATCAGCGACAGCGTAATCATGAAGCCCGACAGCGCGTGGCTCGCGTCGGGCAGGATCGGCAGCGAAAAACGGATGAAGCCGTAGGCGCCCAGCTTTAGCAGGATCGCCGCCAGCACCCCCGAGCCTCCGGTGGGCGCTTCCACGTGCGCGTCGGGCAGCCAGGTATGCACCGGCCACATCGGCACCTTCACCGCGAACGCGAGGAAGAACGCGACGAACAGCAGGATCTGCGGAGTCATCGCCAGCGGCAGCTTGTGCCAGTCGAGGATGGAGAAACTGCCGCCGGACTTGTCGTAGAGGTAGAGGAAGGCGACCAGCATCAACAACGACCCGAGCAGCGTGTAGAGGAAGAACTTCACCGCGGTGTAGACGCGGTTGGGCCCGCCCCACACCCCGATCACCAGGTACATCGGAATCAGCGTCGCCTCGAAGAACACGTAGAACAGCATCGCGTCCATGGCGGCGAACACGCCGTTCAACAGGCCCGACATGATGAGGAAGGCCGCCATGTACTGTGCCACGCGCTTCTGGATCGATTCCCAGCCTGCCAGCACCACCAGCACGGTGATGAAGCTGTTCAACAGGATGAACAGCACCGATATGCCGTCCACGCCGAGGTTGTATCTGATATTGAAGCGCGGGATCCAGGGCGTGAGTTCGACGAACTGCATTGCGCTCGTCTGGGCGTTGAAGCCGGCGTAAAGCGGCAGGCTCACGGCCAGGCCGATCAGCGCACCGACCAGGGAAATCCGGCGCACCAGCGGCGCATTGCGATCGCTGAACATGAGGACGAACATCCCGAACAGGATCGGGATCCAGATGGTGAGGCTGAGCCAGGGAGTGGAATTCATCGACCGTTCCCTAAACCTGCCCGAACCACAGGGTCAGCAGCACGAAAACGCCGATGATCATGGTGAACGCGTAATGATAGATGTAACCGGACTGGGCGAGGCGCACCAGGCCCGAGATCCAGCCGACCAGGCGCGCGCTGCCGTTCACCATGAACCCGTCGATGATCGTAACGTCGCCGAACTTCCACAAGCCGCCCCCGATCGCGCGCACACCGCCGGCGAAGAACCAGTCGTTGAAACGGTCGAACCCGTACTTCTCCATCAGGATGTTGACGACGAAACTGAATTTCTGCCGCAGCACTCCCGGCAGTTCCGGATTCACGATGTACAGGTACCAGGCCGTCACCGCCCCGGAGAGCGCGAACCAGAACGGCAAAGTGGTGACCGCGTGCAGCATCATGCCGATCACGCCGTGGAATTCCTTCGCCATTTCCGCCAGGCCCTCGTGCGCCGGCGATATGTAAATGGCGGAGCCGAAATAACCGCCGTAAAGAATCGTGCCTATGAACCAGCCGGCGGCGATCGAGGGAATGGCGAGCAGAATGAGCGGAACGGTCACCACCGCCGGGGTTTCGTGCGGCGCATGACTGTGACCGTGCTCGTCGTGCGCGGCGGCGTGACTATCGTGCCCGTGATCGCGCGCATGCGCGCCGAAGCGCTCCTTGCCGTGGAAGGCGTAGAAAATCAGGCGGAAGGAATACAGGCCGCCGACGAACACGCCCATCAGCACCATCAGGTGGGCAAAGCCGGCGCCGGGGGTGTGCGACAGGTGCACCGCTTCGATAATCGAATCCTTGGAGAAGAATCCGGCGAAGGGTGGCAGCCCGGCGTTGGCAAGGGCGCCGATCAGCATGGTGAAATAGGTGATCGGCATGTACTTGCGCAGCCCGCCCATTTTGCGCATGTCCTGCTCATGGTGCAGCGCGATGATCACCGAGCCCGCGCCCAGGAACAGCACCGCCTTGAAGAAGGCGTGGGTCATGAGGTGGAACATGCCGACCGAATACGCCGAGGCGCCCAGCGCCACGGTCATGTAGCCCAGCTGCGACAGGGTCGAATACGCGATCACGCGCTTGATGTCGTACTGCACCACCGCGATCAGCGCCATGAAGAAGGCGGTGATGCCGCCGATCACCAGCACGAAGGAGAGCGCAGCCTCGGACAACTCGAACAGCGGCGACATGCGCGACACCATGAATATGCCGGCGGTGACCATGGTCGCTGCGTGGATCAGGGCCGAGATCGGCGTCGGGCCTTCCATCGAATCGGGCAGCCAGACGTGCAGCGGAAACTGCGCGGATTTGCCCATGGCGCCGATGAAAAGACAGATGCAGATCACCGAAATCAGCAGCCAGGGCGAGCCCGGGAAGATCTCTATGGTGGTCTGGGCCATGCCCGGCGCATGCGAGAACACGCTGGCGTAGTCGAGCGTGCCGAAATGCGCCAGCACCAGCCCGATGCCGAGCAGGAAGCCGAAGTCGCCGACGCGGTTCACCAGGAACGCCTTGAGGTTGGCGTAAATCGCCGTCGGCCGGGTGTACCAGAAACCGATCAGCAGGTAGGACACCACGCCCACCGCCTCCCAGCCGAAAAAGAGCTGCACGAAGTTGTTGGACATCACCAGCATCAGCATGGAGAAGGTGAACAGCGAAATATAGGAGAAGAAGCGCTGGTAGCCGGGGTCGTCCGCCATGTAGCCGATGGTGTAGATGTGCACCATGAGCGAGACGAAAGTCACCACCACCATCATCAGCACCGACAGCCGGTCGATGAGAAAGCCGATCTCGAAGCGCGTGGCGCCCGAGGTCAGCCAGGTGTAGACGCTTCCGTTGAAGACGTTGCCGTTCATCACGTCCAGGAACACCACCACCGAAGCGAGGAACGAGATCGTCACCCCGATGATGGTCACCCAGTGCGCGCCCGCGCGTCCGACGACGCGGCCCGCAAGCCCCGCAACCAGCGCACCCGCGAGGGGCGCCATGGGCACCAGCAGGTAGAGTTGTTGCATCGATGTCATGGCGTTCGGCCGGGTGATGAATGCGGGACGCAGGCGAGGCCGCGGGAATCACCCTGCGCCCGCTCGCTCCTGCATCCCGACCGTAGTTCGTTACCCATTGCCTTCCCCTAGCCCTTCAATGTGTTCAGGTCGTCGACGTTGATGGTGGACAGATTGCGGAACAGCACCACCAGGATCGCGAGCCCTATGGCCGATTCGGCCGCCGCCACGGTCAGGATGAAAAACACGAAAACCTGCCCGGAAATGTCATTGAGGTAATGCGAGAACGCGATGAAATTCATGTTCACCGCCAGCAGCATCAGTTCGATCGCCATGAGCAGAATGATCACGTTCTTGCGATTGAGGAAAATACCGACAACGCTGATCGCGAACAGCAGTGCGCCGAGGATCAGGAAATGCGACAGCGAGAGCACGGGCAGCGAGAACGAGGGCACGATCAGTTATCCTTTTTCTCGGACGGCATCGAAATGAGGCGCACGCGGTCCGCGCGCCTGACCGCAACCTGCTGCGTCGGATCCTGGTGCTTGCTGTCCTTGCGCCCGCGCAGAGTCAGCGCGATGGCCGCGACGATCGCGACCAGCAGGATCACCGCGGCGAGTTCGAACGGATAGACGTAGTCGGTGTACAGGACGCGGCCCAGCTCCTTGGTGTTGCTGTAGGCCGCACCCGGATCGGCCGGGTTGGGCAGGTGTTCCGCGCCGAAATACTTGCCTCCCAGCACCAGCACCATCTCGATCACCATCAGCACGCCGACCGCCGCTCCCAGCGGAAGGTAGCTCCAGAATCCCTCGCGCAGCCGGTCCAGGTTGATGTCGAGCATCATCACCACGAACAGGAACAGCACCATCACCGCGCCGACGTAGACCAGCACCAGGACGATAGCCAGGAACTCGGCCCGCAGCAGCATCCAGATGGCGGCGGCGGTAAAGAATGCGAGCACCAGGAACAGCGCCGCGTGCACCGGATTGCGCGCGGTAATCACGCGCAGCGCCGCGATCAGCAGGACCGCCGCAAAAAAGTAGAAGAGTATGGCTTCGATGTTCATGGTTTCATCACCGGAACGCCGCGTCGCTGGCGCGGTCGCGGGCGATCTCGGCTTCGTAGCGGTCGCCCACCGCGAGCAGCATCTCCTTGGTGTAATGCAGGTCGCTGCGCTTCTCGCCGTGGTATTCGAGGATGCGCGTCTCGACGATGGAGTCCACCGGGCAGGACTCTTCGCAGAAACCGCAGAAAATGCATTTGTTCAGGTCGATGTCGTAGCGCGTGGTGCGGCGCGTGCCGTCGGCGCGCTCTTCCGACTCGATGGTGATCGCCAGCGCCGGGCACACCGCCTCGCACAGCTTGCAGGCAATGCAGCGTTCCTCGCCGTTGGGATAACGGCGCAGCGCGTGCAGGCCGCGGAAACGGTGCGACTGCGGCGTATGTTCTTCGGGGTACTGCACGGTGATCTTGCGCGAGAACAGATGCCGCCCGGTGACCGCCATGCCCTTGAGCAACTCCAGCAGCAGGAAGGTCTTGAAGAATTCGCGGATTTTCTCAGCCATGGACGCTCATCTCCAGATTGAGAACGGGGTCTGCATCCACGCGGCTATCAGCACCAGCCAGACGATGGTCAGCGGAAGAAACACCTTCCAGCCCAGGCGCATAATCTGGTCGTAGCGATAACGCGGGAATGTAGCGCGGAACCAGAGGAACAGGATCAGGACGCAAAGCACCTTGCCCAGCAGCCAGACGAAGCCGGGGATGGCGTTGAACACGGCCGAGTCCAGCGGGGACGCCCAGCCGCCGAAAAACATGATCGTGGTGAGGAAGGCCACCAGAATCATGTTGGCGTACTCGCCCATGGAGAACACGCCAAACAGCATGCCGGAATATTCGACGTGGAAGCCGACGATCTCGGATTCGCCCTCGGCCATGTCGAAGGGCGCGCGCTGGGTTTCGGCCACACCGGAAATGAAATACACCAGCAGCATGGGCGCGAGCGGCAGCCAGTTCCAGGAGAGGAAGTTGAGCCCGATCTTGGCGAAATAGCCCTTCTCCTGCCCGCTGACGATGTCGGTGAGGTTCAGGCTCTGCGACACCAGCAGAACGCACACCAGGGCGAAGCCCATGGCGATCTCGTAGGAGACGATCTGCGCCGCGGCGCGCATGGCGCCGAGAAAAGCATATTTCGAGTTCGACGCCCAGCCCGCGACGATGATGCCGTAGACGCCCATCGACGTGATCGCCATGATGTAGAGCAGCCCGGCATTGACATCGGCCAGCACCACCTGCGGGCTGAACGGCACCACTGCCCAGGCGGCCATCGCCACGGTGAGGGTGATCACCGGCGCCAGCACGAACAGGATCTTGTCCGCCCCCGAGGGGATGATGATTTCCTTGAACACCAGCTTGATGCCGTCGGCGATGGGCTGCAACAGGCCCAGCGGGCCGACGCGGTTGGGACCTATGCGCACCTGCATGTAGCCGATGACCTTGCGCTCGAGCAGCGTCAGATAGGCCACGGCGCCCAGCAGCGGCGCGACGATGAGCATGATCAGCACCGAAGTCTTGACCAGGGTGAATAGCGCGGTACCCAGCGTCTGGCCGAACCAGCTCTGGGCGTAGCCCAGGCCGGTGGCGATCAAGCTGGCGTAAAGATCCATCATTTCTGCGGCTCTACCCTGACTTCGCCGGACATCGGACCCAGGTCCCGGGTCGCGGCGTGCCCCGCGGCGATGCGCACGCAGTCGCGCGGCAGACGGTCGTCGAGCGCAGCATTCAAGCCGACTTCGCTCGAACCCTGCTTGACTCTCACCGGCTGGCCGTCTGCGAGGCCCAGTTTCGAGAGCAGCGCCGCGTTCATCCAGGCGCGCGGCGGCGCCGCATCGCGCGTCTGCTGCAAGGATGCGGCACGGCGCACGATCGCGTCGCCGAAGTAGATGGGAACATCGGCAATGCGCTGCAGTCCGTCCGATGGCGCCGGGGTCTGCAACTCGACGCCGCTCAGGCGGTTGTCGAGCCTGGCCGCGACCTCGCCCGGCTTGAGTATCTCGTCGCGCACTTGTTCGCTGCTGTCGAAGTCGAAACCGGCCAGCCCGAGGAGGTTCCCGAGCACGCGCAGCACTTTCCACGCCGGACGCGCGTCGCCCAGGGGCTTGACCACGCCGTTGAAGCTTTGCATGCGGCCTTCGGCGTTGACGAATGTGCCGGAGGTTTCGGTGAAGGGCGCGATCGGCAGCATTACATTGGCGTATTCGAGGGCGTGGCCCTTGTACGCCGTCATGGAAATCACGAAATCGGTCGCGTGCATCGCCTTGATCGCGGCGCGCGGATCGTGGCAGTCGAGTTCTGGTTCGGCGTTCAACAACAAATAGGCGTAGCGCGGAGTGGCCAGCATGGCCGCCGCATCGAGGCCGCCTGCCCCGGGAACGGCCCGGGCCAGATATCCACCCACGCTGTTGGCGGCTTCACCGAAGAAACCGAAGCTTGCACCCAGCAAGCCGGCCAGTTCCTGTGCCAGCAGGCGCAACTGTGTCGCCTGCGCGTGCTGGGTGGCGAAATTGCCGAGGAAGATCCCGGCCCTGGCGCCCGAGGCGAGGCTCGCGGCGATGTTCCTGGCCTGCTCGCCGACTTCGACTGCGGCGAGCGCGGCGGGTACCGGCTGCTGTTTCGCCTCGGCCACCGCCTTTAGCACTTGCGCCAGCATTTCGGGCAGTTCCTGCGGGGGCACGATGGCCTTGTTGGCGAGCTCAAGCAGCAGATCGTCATCAGTGGCATGGATCAAATTGACCTGCTGCCCGCGCTTTGCCGCCTGGCGCAGGCGGTTGGCGAGGAGCGGGTGGTCCTTGCGCAGGAAGGAGCCGATGACCAGCACCCGGTCCAGGCTGCCGATGTCCGCGATCTTCATTCCCAGCCAGGGCGCGCCGGCCTGCTTGTGGTCCGCGGAGAAATCCGACTGGCGCAGGCGGAAATCCACGTTCTCGCTGCCGACGCCGCGCATCAGCTTGCCCAGCAGGTACAGTTCTTCCAGCGTGGAATGCGGCGCTGCGAGCGCTCCGAGCCCCTGCGCACCGTTCAGCGCCAGCACGTTTTTCACGCCCTTCGCCACCGCGGCCAGCGCCTGCTGCCAGTCGACTTCCTGCCAGTCCCCGTCCACCTTCAGCATGGGTTGGGTGAGGCGCTCGCCGCTATTCAGACCCTCGTAGGAAAAGCGGTCGCGGTCGCTGAGCCAGCATTCGTTCAGTTCTTCGTTTTCCAGCGGCAGCACGCGCATGACCTTGTTCGCCATCACCTGCACGATGAGGTTGGAACCGAGGCTGTCGTGCGGGCTCACCGATTTGCGCCGCGCGAGCTCCCAGGTGCGGGCGCTGTAACGGAACGGCTTGCTGGTGAGCGCGCCTACCGGACACAGGTCGATCATATTGCCGGAGAGCTCGGAATCCACGCTGTTCCCGACAAAGGAAACTATTTCCGAGTGCTCGCCGCGCCCCATCATTCCCAGTTCCATCACGCCGGCGATCTCCTGGCCGAAGCGCACGCAGCGGGTGCAGTGGATGCAGCGGCTCATCTCTTCCATCGAGATCAGCGGGCCGATATTCTTGTGGAACACCACGCGCTTCTCTTCCTTGTAGCGCGAAGCGCTCTTGCCGTAACCGACGGCGAGGTCCTGCAGCTGGCATTCGCCTCCCTGGTCGCAAATCGGGCAGTCGAGCGGGTGGTTGATGAGCAGGAATTCCATCACCGATTTCTGCGCGGTCCTGGCGTATTCGGAATCGGTAAACACCTTCATGCCTTCGGCTGCCGGCGTGGCGCAGGCCGGCAGCGGCTTGGGCGCCTTCTCCACTTGCACCAGGCACATGCGGCAGTTGGCGGCGATGGACAGCTTCTTGTGATAGCAGAAGTGCGGAATGGCGATGCCGAGCGCGTTGGCGGCGTCCATCACGGTGGCGCCGTTCTGCACCTCGATCTGCCTGCCGTCTATTTCTACTGTGGGCATGTTGTTCTCAGGCCGCCTTCTCGGCGCGCGCGGCGGCGGTGAAGTAGCCGCCGGGGACATCCACCAGGCAGCGCTTGTGGTCGACGTGATACTGGAATTCGTCGCGAAAATGGTTGAGGAAGCTCTTCACCGGCAGCGCCGCAGCGTCCCCGAGGGCGCAGATGGTGCGCCCGGCGATGTTGTCGGCGACGTTGGTCAGTAGGTCCAGATCTTCCTGCCGGCCCTTGCCGTGCTCGATGCGGTGCACCATGCGGTACATCCAGCCCGTGCCCTCGCGGCAAGGCGTGCACTGCCCGCAGGACTCCTCGAAGTAGAAATACGACAGGCGCTCCAGCGCCCGCACCATGCAGGTGGTCTCGTCCATCACGATCACCGCCCCCGAGCCGAGCATGGAGCCGGCCTTGGCGATCGAGTCGTAGTCGAGGTCGGTCTGCATCATGACCTGCCCGGGCAGCACCGGCGCCGACGAGCCGCCGGGGATCACCGCCTTGATCTTCCTGCCGCCGCGCATCCCGCCGGCCATCTCCAGCAAGGTCGCAAACGGCGTGCCCAGCCGCACCTCGTAGTTGCCTGGCCGGTTGACGTGGCCGGAGACGGAGAACAGCTTGGTGCCGCCGTTGTTGGGTCTGCCCAGGGCGAGGAAGGCATCGCCGCCGTTGTTGATGATCCAGGGAACCGCGGCAAAGGTCTCGGTGTTGTTGATGGTGGTGGGCTTGCCGTACAGGCCGTAGCTCGCGGGAAACGGCGGCTTGAAACGCGGCTGGCCTTTCTTGCCTTCGATCGACTCGAGCAGACCGGTTTCCTCGCCGCAGATGTAGGCGCCCCAGCCGTGCACCGCATGAAGTTCGAACGAAAAATCCGCCCCGAGGATGTTCCTGCCCAGGTAACCGGCGGCGCGCGCCTCGTCCAGCGCCTGCTCGAACAGCTCGTATTCCGCCCAGATTTCGCCGTGTATGTAATTGTAGCCGACCGCCGTGCCCATGGCATAGGCTGCGATGATCATGCCTTCGATCAGCATATGCGGGTTATAGCGGATGATGTCGCGGTCCTTGAACGTGCCCGGTTCGCCCTCGTCCGTGTTGCACACCAGATATTTGGGCCCGGCGTACTGCTTGGGCATGAAGCTCCACTTCAGCCCCGCCGGAAAGCCGGCGCCGCCGCGGCCGCGCAGCCCCGATTTCTTGACCTCCGCGACGACCGCGTCGGGCGTGATCTTTTCGCCGAGGATCTTTTTCAGCGCGCCGTAGCCCCCGCGCGCCTCGTAGTCCTTGAGGTGCCAGTTCGAGCCGTCCAGGCCCTTCATCAGGATTGCGTCGGGACCGTAGTCGAGCATCACTTCAGCTCCGCGAGCAGTTGATCGAGCTTTTCGCGCGACATGTTGCTGCACATGCGCTTGTTGTTTACCAGCAGCACCGGCGCGTCGCCGCAGGCGCCCATGCATTCGCCCTGCTTCAGCGTGACGCGGCCATCGGCGGTGGTCTCGTTGAAGCCGACGCCGAGGCGCTGCTTCAGGTGTTCGGCGGCGTCGGCGCCGCCGGAGAGCGCGCACGGCAGGTTGGTGCAGACGGTGACCTTGTGTCTGCCGCCGGGTTCGAGGTTGTACATATTGTAGAAGCTCGCCACCTCGTACACCGCGATCGGCGGCATGCCCAGGTAACGCGCGACGAAGTCCATGGTCTCGTTGGCGAGCCAGCCCTTCTCGTCCTGCGCGATTGCCAGCGCCGCAATCACCGCCGACTGCTTGTGCTCGGCCGGGAACTTGGCGATCTCGCGATCTATTCTTTGCAACGATTCCGCGCTCAGCATTTCATTCACCAGATTTCATTTCGACGATCACCTGTCGACCTCACCGAAGACGAAGTCCAGCGTGCCGATGATCGCGACCACGTCGGCGATCATGTGGCCGCGCGACATCTCGTTCAGCCCCTGCAGGTGGTTGAAGCCGGCGCCGCGGACCTTCACGCGGTAGGGCTTGTTCGCTCCGTCGGACACCAGATAGATGCCGAATTCGCCCTTGGAATGCTCGACCGCGGCGTAGGCTTCGCCCGCGGGCACGCGAAAGCCTTCAGTGAAGAGCTTGAAATGGTGGATCAGCTCTTCCATGCTGCCCTTCATGTCGGCGCGCGCAGGCGGGGCGATCTTGTGATTGTCGACGATCACCGGGCCGGGATGGGCGCGCAGCCATTCGACGCACTGGCGGATGATGCGGTTTGCCTGGCGCAGTTCTTCCATCCGCACCAGGTAGCGGTCGTAGGTGTCGCCGTTCACGCCCACCGGGATGTCGAAGTCGAGCCGGTCGTAGACTTCGTAGGGCTGCTTCTTTCTCAGGTCCCACGCAATGCCCGAACCGCGCAGCATGACTCCGGTAAAGCCAAGCTCGATGGCGCGCTCGGGTGAAATCACGCCGATGCCCACCGTGCGCTGCTTCCAGATGCGATTGTCGGTGAGCAGGGTTTCGTATTCGTCTATGTGCGCGGGGAAGCGCTCGGTGAAATCTTCGATGAAGTCGAGCAGGCTGCCCGAGCGGTTCTCGTTCATTTGCTCCACCGCCTTGGCGCCGTGGATTTTCGATTTCTCGTAGCGCGGCATCACATCGGGCAGGTCGCGGTAAACCCCGCCCGGTCGGTAATAGGCCGCGTGCACGCGCGCGCCCGACACCGCCTCGTACATATCGAACAGATCCTCGCGTTCGCGAAAACAATACAGGAACATGGTCATCGCGCCGATGTCCAGGCCATGGGCGCCGAGGAACAGCAGGTGACTCAGGATGCGGGTGATCTCGTCGAACATGACGCGGATGTACTGTGCGCGCTCCGGCACCTCGATGCCGAGCAGGCGCTCTATCGCCATGCAATAGGCGTGCTCGTTGAGCATCACCGAGAAATAGTCCATACGATCCATGTACGGCAGCCCCTGGACATAGGTCTTTTGCTCGGCCAGTTTCTCCGTCGCGCGGTGCAGCATGCCGATATGCGCATCGGCGTTCACCACGACCTCGCCGTCCATTTCCAGCACCAGACGCAGCACGCCGTGCGCCGCCGGGTGCTGTGGCCCAAAATTCATCGTGTAATTGCGGATCTCGGCCATGCTCTACGCCCGCCTCGAAGCCGCGCTACCCGCGCGCAGATGGTGCAGATGAATTTCAGTGCAGGCTAACTTGCGCCCGGCGCAAGTTAAGCCCGGCCTTGCCGGGCGGCCGGAACTAAAATTCATCGTGTAATTGCGGATTTCGGCCATGCTCTACGCCCGCCTCGATGCCGCGATATCCGCACGCAGATGGTGCAGGTGAATTTCAGTGCAGGCTAGCTTGCGCCCGGCGCAAGTTAAGCCCGGCTTCGCCGGGCGGCCGGAACTAAAATTCATGGTGTAGTTGCGAATTTCAGCCATGTCAGTGCTTGCCCAGATCGCCGTACTGGTCTTCGCGGATGACACGCGGCGTGATTTCACGCGGCTCGATCGTCACCGGCTGGTAGATGACGCGCTTCTGCTGCGGGTCGTAGCGCATTTCGACCTGGCCTGAGATCGGGAAATCCTTGCGGAAGGGATGACCGATGAAGCCGTAGTCGGTGAGTATCCGCCGCAGGTCCGGGTGGCCGGAGAACATGATGCCGAACAGATCGAAGGCTTCGCGCTCGTACCAGTTGGCGTTGTTCCAGATGCCGCAAAGCGTGTCCACTACGGGAAATGCGTCGTCCTCGGCGAACACGCGCAAGCGCACGCGCCAGTTGTGCTCGATCGAGAGCAGGTGCGAAACGGCGGCAAAGCGCCGGCCTTCCCACGCCCCTTCGCCGTAGGCGGAGTAGTCCACGCCGCACAGGTCCATCAGCTGCGCGAACGCCAGCGCAGGATCGTCGCGCAGCGTACGCGCCGCGGCAACGTAGTCGGCTGCATTCACCACCACGGTGATCTCACCCAGCGCCTGAGCGAGGCTGACAATCCGGTTCCCGAGACCGGCTTGCAGGTTGCTCTTGAGTTTTTCCAGTTTACCGGCCATTTAGCGGGTGATGGTCTGAGCGGGCATTAGCGGGCAATCGTATTGGTGCGCTTGATCTTGTTCTGCAGCTGGATGATGCCGTAGAGCAGGGCCTCCGCCGTGGGCGGGCAGCCGGGCACGTAGATGTCCACCGGCACGATGCGATCGCAGCCGCGCACCACCGAGTACG
>JACZJV010000116.1 GCA_014860355.1 Burkholderiales bacterium
ATGATGCTTAACATATTGATGATAATATTATTATAATGTATATTTCGTTTCAATAATTGTTTCATATTAGCATTCCAACTATGCTTACCAGTGACGCCTTGCTTCGCGCGCTTCGCGAAAACCCTCGTGCGGGGAGTGCCACGCTTTGCCGTATGCTGAAGGGCATCAGTCGGCCCACGCTAGCGCGGGGACTAAAACTGCTCGGGCCGCGGGTCGTGAGTCGCGGTGCGGCTCGCCGCGCGCGCTATGCCTTGCGTCGCGCGCTTCGCGGCAGCGACGCATCGCTGACGCTCTATCGCATCGACGAGGCCGGACGGGGCCGCGAAATTGGGCAACTCGATCTTACTTACCCTGCGGGCTCCGCGCTCGAGTTCACAGAACCATTTCCGTGGCCTTTGGCCGACGTCATGCGCGATGGCTGGTTTGATGGGCTACCTTACCCGCTGGTGGACGTACGCCCGCAGGGCTTCATCGGTAGAAACTTCGCGCGCGCGCATGCGCTCGACCTTGCCGTTTCCGACAATCCGGAGGAATGGTCGGACGACGATATTGCTTTTGTCCTCGCGACATTCGGCCGCGATCAACCCGGCAATCTCATTCTCGGGGAAAGGTCCTACCGTCGTTTTCTGGAGAGCCAGCGTGTTGGGGACGAGCGATTTCTGACGGACGCGCAGGCCATGTCCGCTTATCCAGAGCGGGCGGCGGCTGCGCTTGCACACGGAGTCGCGGAGTCGTCCGCAGGCGGTGAGTTTCCGAAATTCACTGCGTCTCGCATCCTGGATGGTGAAAAGGTAGATGTCATTGTGAAGTTTTCCGGTGCAGATGATTCTGCCGCGGTTCGGCGTTGGGCTGACCTGCTGGTATGCGAGAGTCTGGCCTTGGAGACGCTTCGCCACCAACTGCAAGTGCCTGCGGCGCAGAGCGCAATCCGCAGCTACGCAGGGAGAACATTTCTAGAGGTGGTCCGCTTCGACCGACACGGTGGATTCGGCCGGTCAGCCGTGTGCACGCTTGGCAGTCTTAACGCCGCTTTGGTGGGCTCAGCTGGCGCGCCGTGGCCTCGAGTTGCGCAGAGGCTATGCGACGCCGGCTGGTTGCCCGCTGAGGACGCCTCACGCATTGCGCTGGTCTGGTGGTTTGGCAGGCTCATCGGCAATACCGATATGCACGAAGGAAACCTTGCTTTTCGGCCCGGTTTGGCACTGGCCCCTGCCTACGACATGCTGCCAATGATGTACTCGCCGTTGCGTGGCGGGGAGCTTCCAGGTGCACGCTACGCTCCAACATTGCCTTTGCCGGAGGAGACCCGCGTATGGCATCTGGCCGCAACGGCCGCTATTGGCTATTGGCGCAGGTGCTCGGAAGATGTGCGCATCAGCCAAGACTTCCGACAAGTTTGCGCAGAGAACAACAAAGTACTTGCTGCAGCGTGGCAAGACTTTGGATAACGATGACCGCATTGAACGGGTGTCAAGGACAGTCCAAATTTCCCCAGTTGTGTCAATTGAATTTTCCTCAAGCATTCTGGACGGATTGCGGACCGGACTTTTTCTTCTGTGGAAGAGGGAAGATTCAACGTCGCTTCGGGCACTCAGCGGTAACGCGGAGCCGACGGCAGCGCAACCGGTGAATTGCAGGGGCCGAAGAGGACCTTGCCGTTTTCCTCGAGCATGGCACGCTCGCCGTCGAGGTACAGGGCGTAGCGCCCGTCGGCGTATTTCTCCTGGGCCGCGCTTCCCGCACGCTGCAGCGTCACGTCCTTGTTGTCTATTCGCACCGCTGCCAGCCGCCCGTCCGCCGCGCGCGCCACCGGCAATACCCGGTTGTTCGCGCAAACGTAGTCGATGCGCGCCGGCAACACCGTCTCATCCACAGACACCGCCGCACACCCGGCCGGCAATGGCGCGAACAGCATTGCCGCAACCATGCATGCATTCCTGCGCCCGGTTTCATGCTTCGCGTTCATATATTTCTCCTGGATATCGGCGATCTCGGTCTGCAGAAGTATCCCCGGTGCGCGCCGGTCCTGTCCAGCGGCGAAATGCCGCTACGGACGGGCCCTGCGCATTGCCCCCGGCTGCTGCATTCCGGAGGAGTCCGGCGGGAATTGCGGGCGCCGGCCTGGTCGTTACAAATAATTGCTGGCTTCCACGCTGCAATTTGCTAGTGTAAACACAGTCAGTTTGGCTGGGAGCGGCGTGATGAAGTTTTGCGCGAAGGCGGTCGAGGTGCTGATCCTGCTTGTGGCAGTAGCAGGGATGAGTGAGTCTGCAATGGCCCGGGGCGGCCATGGGGGCTCGGGTCGCGCAGGCGCATACAGCCACGGCGGTGGCCATGGCCACGGCGCCGGCCATGGCTACAGAGGCGGCTACAGTCACGGCTACAGAGGCGGCTACGGGTACGGTCACGGTTACCGCGTGGGCTTCGGCATTTCATTCGCGCTTCCGTACTACTGGCCGAGCTACTACCCCGGTAACTATGCGAGCTACTATTCGTACCCATATACCTACCCCGGAACTGCATACGCCTATCCGGGGCCGGCTGCCGGCGCTTACGTTGAGCGCGACTATGCCCAGGCGGCACCGGCCCCCCGACAAGACTGGTACTACTGCGCGGGCTCCAATGCCTATTACCCCTATGTCAGGGAGTGTCCGGGTGGCTGGCAGCGTGTGCCTTCGGAGCCGCCGCCGCGCTGATGGTGGTTCATGCCGTGGCGTGCGACGATGCAGCCGGTGTCGTCATGGCCCCATAGCGAGATCGAAATAATTGGCTAGCTGACAGGTTCCGATATCCGCGTGCCGGTGTGGAGGACTTCTGAGTGTCGCATGCCAATTTGGGTTATGTTCTGTATAGACAGCCCCGCAGTTCGGTATAGAGTTCCCGAGTGCTGTAATGCGTATGCTGGGCAGCAGCATTGCCACGGCCTGGCGCAGACCCCTCTTGCCCCCAGACCGTCATTTTGCTGCCCATAGGCAACGAATTCCCGGCGCACGGGTCAAATCGGGTTAGGCGCCAATTCCGGGGCCGCATAGACACTGCCGGCGCAGAATTTATTCGTCGTGAGATGGAGCACCAATGAAACAGAAACTGCTGTGGCTGATCTTTGTCCTGGCGACCGCGGCACAAGGCGCTGCGCTCGACGCCGGCACATCGTACCCGCCTGAGCTGAAGCCGGCAAAGCAGGAAGCGCAGGCGGCCTACCTGGCGGCCGAACTGCTGGCGCGTTACCACTACAAGGCGACGCGCGTCGACGGCGCCTTGTCGGAAAAGATATTCGAGCGCTACCTTAAGTCCATTGATTCCGAGAAGATCTTCTTCGTTCAATCCGATATAGACCGTTTTTCTGTCGACCGGGCCACCCTCGGCGACGCCATGCTGAAGGAAGACCTTAGCGTTCCATTTGCCATTTTCAATCTCTACGGGCATCGCGCGGCCGAGCGTTTCGCGTACGCCCGTACCCTGCTCAGGAAGGGGTTCGATTTCCAGAAGGTCGAAAGCTACCGATACGCACGGGAAAAGGAATCCTGGCCGAAAACCGAAGAGGAAATGCGCGAGCTGTGGCGCAAGCGGGTCAAGAACGACTGGCTGCGGCTCAAGCTTGCCGGAAAGGACGACAAGCGCATCGTCGAATTGCTCGATAAGCGCTATGACAATTCCCTGAAGCGCATCGGCCGGGCAAAGAGTGCAGACGCCTTTCAGGCATACATGAATGCCTACACCATGTCCATCGAGCCCCACACCAATTATTTGGGACCGCGGGCAGCGGAGGAATTCGACATTTCGATGAGGCTTTCGCTGGTCGGGATAGGCGCGGTACTGGCGGGCCTGGATGAGTACACCACGATACGGGAACTGGTGCCGGGGGGGCCTGCAAGCCTTTCGGGCCAACTGAAAATCGGAGACCGCATAGTCGGCGTCGCTCAGGGCGAGAAGGGCGCCATGACCGACGTCCTGGGCTGGCGCCTGGACGACACCGTCAGGCTGATTCGCGGCGCGGCGGACTCGGTGGTCGTGCTCGACGTGCTTCCGGCGGACGCCGGGCCCGACGGCAAACACAAACTGGTTTCACTCGTTCGGAAAACGATCAGCCTGGAGCAGCAGGCCGCCAAAGCGTCCGTTCATTCGACTACGGACGGCACGACAACTCGCCGCGTCGGTGTGATATCCCTACCCTCGTTTTATGAGGATTTCGCAGCCAGGCAACAAGGCGTCCGCGACTACAGAAGCGCGACCCGCGATGTGGCTCGCTTGCTCGACGATCTGAAGAAGGAAAAAATAGACAGCGTACTGATCGACCTGCGCAATAACGGCGGCGGTTCCTTGGCGGAAGCGATTGATCTCGCCGGTCTGTTTATCGACAAGGGCTCGGTGGTGCAGCAGCGCAGCGCAAGCGGTGAGATTACCGTGGGGAGCGACACCCGGGCCGGTGTCGCCTGGGCCGGCCCCCTCGGCGTGCTGATCAACCGGGCTTCGGCATCGGCGTCGGAAATCTTTGCTGCCGCCATGCAGGATTATGGCCGCGGCCTGATTATCGGCGAGCCGAGTTTTGGCAAAGGCACCGTGCAAAGCATGATCGATCTGGATCGCGTGGCCAAGAATGACAAGCCGAAATTCGGTGAACTGAAAATGACCATCGCACAGTTCTTCCGCGTCAATGGAGGCACAACGCAATTGCGCGGCGTGCAGCCGGACATCCTCTTCCCCGCGGCCATAGATGCGGAGATCTTCGGCGAATCGAGCTTCGACAACGCGCTTCCCTGGGTGCAGATCAAGGCAGCGGATTATTCGCCTGTCGGCGATTTGAAAGGCCTGCTGCCCTCCCTCTTGGCGCGGCACGAGGCCCGCGTGAAAAAGGACAAAGGCTTCCAATACCTGCAGGAAGACATTGCCGAATCCAGGCTGCAGCGCGCGAAGAACCTGGTGTCGCTGAACGAAACCCTGCGGCGCAAGGAGCTGGACGCCCAGGAGGCCAGGCTGAAGTCGCGCGAATCACGAAAGGATACTGGCGCGAACGCCCGCACGGACGTGGATGGCAAGGTTCCCGCCGCGGGCAAGGCGAGCGCACTTGGGGATGACGGCCTGCAGGCCGACGAACGCAATCTCGGCAATATACTGGAGGCTGAAAAAGCGCGGAAGAATGCCAAAGATGTTTTGCTGGAAGAAGCCGTCTCCATACTGGGCGACGAAGTGGGGCTGCTGCATTCCAGGCCCACGTTCGCGGCCCGTGTCAAGCCCGGTTCCCTGGTGATGCCGGACTAGAAAAACGCGGCGACTGCGTTTCGTGTGTCCCACGATACGAGCGAGAACCGCTGTAGGGGCATCGTGGCGGCCTGACAATTCGCACCCGATGGTTCAGTTGCATCATTGATTTGTGTTAGATTTACAATCGGTTAGGCCTGTTTTTGGACTGGCCTTTTGCTTTTCCGGGTGATCTTCAATGCGGCTTCTTTGCCCCTGGATCAAAGGGGTGGAATAAATCCCCCCGTAGCGATGTTCTAGTCTATGTGCAAGGTGCTTGGTGTTTAGGCGGACAGGGTAGACGTGAGGGCCCTGTCCGCCGCCTTGCCTCTTGGAAGTTGCCGGCACTGGCGGGAATACCCGAAAAAAAAAACCGCTGCCCAAAATGTCGGGCAGCGGTTTAATTGAGGAACTGCGCTTAGAACGTAGTCCAGTACGTCCGGAACGAATTGTCCATGTAATTGACGGTGACGCCCGCATTGGCCGCGTTGGCCAACTGCGGGACGGCGAGGCTTGCGCTGGTTGCCGTCCCTGGAATGTCTTTCGAGACTGAATCGTTAACGCCGCTCTGGTCACTTACAAAGATGTGGACGCTAGAGGCGAAAAGACCGGCTGCCGTGGGCGCTGTCCACGAGACAGTCGTGGTGCCGGCCGTGGACCCCGTCGCGAGGCTCAAGATACTCGGCGTTGCCGACCCCGCCGTTACAAACAAGGCGGATGACAATTGCGTGGATGTCAAAGGCGGCGCGGCCAGAGTCGAGGTGTAAGTGGCAAGCAAGGTGGAGTTTGTAAAACTTGGCGCGCCTGCACCATCCTGGTAAAGCTTGACCGTGTAAGTCATCGGCGATGCGGCGATCTCGGCTATCGCGGCATCCGCCAGCGGATAAAGGCTGGTGAATCCGCAGTCGGTGGTTTTTGCCGTCGTAGTCGCCCCTGCGTAAGTGTCCGGGGCGCCGGCAGCGATGGTAAAGTCGTTTCCATTGGTTCCGGTCGCGGTCTTGAACAGCAGCACCCCGGCGGCGGGCAATCCCGGGCCCGTTACAACCGCGAAATTCACGCCGCTGGTCCCGCCCTCGTCGCTGACTTGCGGGTACAGCCCGGTGCAGAGGACACTTGTCGAATTATTGGTGCCATTGAAGGTAAAGCCGCTGGTCTCAAGTACTTCCATGCGGACTTTCGCTATTCTCTGGTTTCCCATGAGGATCCAATTGCCCGAAGCGTTCTTGTAGGCGATGAACTCTTCTCTGCTATTGAGGAAGCCGGACAACAGGACGGTGAAATTCACCTTGTAGGAGGCGGTCGCGCCGGCAGGCACGGTCACGCCATCGGGCACCGGACTAAGGCTGATGTCTGCAAACGAAAGCGTCCCACCGAGAATCTGGGGATCGGTCGTTACTTCCTGCAGGAATTGAGCAAGGCTCTGCCCGTCCAGTCTGAAATTGGTCTCGTCGAAAAGAGCCAGCAGCGCAGGGTCCGTAGGCGCCGGAGCGCCGGCCATCAGGGTTGAAAAATTGTTGAAACCGGCCGTTATCGCCTGCAGATCGGTAACCGGCACCGTATCAGTTGGGGTCGGCAGTACGGTCGTGTTGGTCGCGGTCAGATCATTGGTGATCTTGCTGCCATCCAGGCGGTTGGTGATGGTTGCCGTATTGGTCACCGGATCCTGGGTCACTTTCAAGGCGTCCAGCACGGCATCTAAGCCGGTACCGTCGGCGCTGAAGGACTGGCGAAACAGATCCACAGAGCTGGAAACACCCTGCGCGGCTAGCACCGGCGCGATTTGCGCGGCCAGGGCCTGGGCGCCCGCGGAGAGCGCAGTCGAGGTCAACTGATTCGCATAAGTCGCCTGGTTCTTGAATACGTTGGCAGCGATGGTGCCGGCCAGGTTGGCAATCACCAGGTCCGTGAGCGGCGTGATATTGATGGTCGCACTGCCGCTGGTGAGATCCGACGCGGTGGCGGCGGAATGCAGGTTGTATTCCACGCCCGCGACCTGATAGTTGATTTCCATCAGATAGGGCGTCGTCCAACCCGAGAGCTGGGCCGCCGTGAAGGAGTAGTTTCCGTTGCCGTCGGTCGGCGTGCTTGCGGTATGGGCGGGTGAGGCCGAATCCTGTATGGTCACCACGCCATTCATGGCAGGCGTGATCGGGGCGCCCGTGGCGGCCACGCCGGAAATGAGGATGCTTGGCGCAGGGGTAACGGCCGGGGTATCACTACTGCTGCTACTGCCGCCGCAACCGGCAAGGAAGACGATTCCGACGACAGATGTCGCCGTCAAAAACGCTCTGATCAAACACCTTAGGTCGGTTTTCACTTCACTCTCCTATTCTGATTTTGGTCAAACTTTGGACGCACTCATCGTTGTGGACCGGGCACCAGTGCCGCAAAGGCTGTCCTGCGAAAAACCAGGACATATGCGACATGGATTCCCCAGTACAAGTCGACGACACTCAGACCCTGCGCCTTTTTCCGCTGGCACACAATGGTCCAAAGGTCACGATACTAGCGTCAACGCGTACGCAATTGATCTTCGTCAAATGCAATCCGGAGCTGGATGATGGCCTGCAACAAAACGCTGCGGATAGATCGGATTTGCAACTAGAATTGGGAGGGTGGTTGCCTCCGGGAATTCGCGTGTCGCTACCTTGATCCCGCACTTGACCACCATCTCCTTGCAGACGCCTTGGCCAGTTCTGGGGCTGGCGTACTTTTTGGGAAGAAGTTTAGCCCCGGGAATACGATGCTGGCTTACCCACACGAACGGTTCTCATCCGAAGTAGCGCTCAGCCCGAAAATCGTTCGCGACTATGCGCTCGCGGTCGGCGACACCAATCCGGTGCATCATGACGCCGACTTCGCAGCGACGACAAGGTACGGCCGGCTCATCGCCAGCGGAGCGCACACTGCTGCGCTTCTTTTCGCATTGACGGCATCGCACTTCTCCGCCAAAGGATCGGTGGTGGGCCTGGGGTTCACAGTGCGCTATCGCCGGCCGGTATTTGCCGACGAGACGATACAGCTGGAGTGGCTCGTCAGGAGGGTCACCCCGAATGCAAAGCTGGGCGGTGACATCGTAGAGCTGCGCGGGCGCATCAAGGGCGGGGACGGCAAGACCTCGATGGGCGCAACCGGCCGGGTCCTGGTCACGGAACGCCTCTAGCCACGCTATTCCCGGTCGCAGACCAGGTCGGCCTCCGAACGCAAGCTTGCAGCTGTGCCGGGCTAAGAGGCTGCCGCTACGGTTTCTTTGAGTCCGTAGCACTCTCGGGCTTCGCCGGTATCAGCAGGACGATACTTCGACCGTCGGCGCCTGGCCGCACGCTATAGCGTGTCGATTTGTCGAAAGTAACCGAAAGCGAATTGTCCGATTCCGGAAACCTGATGTTGGCGGCAGGCGCCGGCCCGAGCGCGGGCAATATGCGGGTGCCGGGCAGCTGTTCGAGTTCGCCCGTCCGGCCACCGGTAAGCCGCAGGTAGATTCTTACCGACGACCCTTCTTCCGGCGGGCAATGGCGCAAATAGAGCAGCTGGGTTACAAATCGAATGGTGATTTCCGCGTCGGCGCCGCGCTTTTGTATTTCTGCGGTGTCCAGCGCCTGTCCGTGGGCCGCAGACGCTGACAGCAGAATTGCAAGTGCAACGAGGTTTCGGAAGAATCGAGCCTTCACCGTTTTCGGGCGCCTATTCGGGCGCTCGCCAATTTAGCTCCGGCGCTGCCGGAGGGCATGCAATTGCCTACTGTTTCACCTGATAGATTGTCTGCCTGAAAACGTACGCGTCGTTGACAATAGTCAAGGAACTCGTGCCCGCGCGAAGCCCGGGCCATCGGTCTGAAAACTCGTAGATTTGCTCCCGGCCGACGCGATCGAATCGTCCCGCCTGCGACATTCGCGGTTTCGCCTGCAGCCGTTTTCGGGGTGGGGGCGCGGGACGGGGTCAGCCGCTCACGCGCCACGAATGGCGCGGCAGGTACCCGAGCATGCACTGCGCCTTTTCGTTCGATTGCAGCGATTCGAACTCGCCGAGTGCGCGTGTGACCGGCGTCCGTGGAAAGCACTCCCGCATCAAATCCACGCTCGGACGCCCCATCACCGTGTCGGCCGCAGCGATAATGCAATGGTCTGCGCCTACATCCGCGGCTTCGAGCGCCAGGCGGCAGGCCTGCGCGACGTCGCGGCTGTCGACATAGCTCCACAGGTTCCACTTGCGCATGCCGGGATCCTTCTGCCAGTTCGCGAACATGCCGTATTCGTGCGGCTCGATGATGTTCGAAATGCGCAGGCCCACGAACGAGGTGTGCGGATTCCAGCGATGCATCTGGCGCGCCATCTCCTCGGCCAGCCCTTTGGCGAGCGCATAGCCGCTCTCGGGCAGCAGCGGATGCTCCTCCGTGATCGGAGCGAACGCGGGGCTTTCGCGCGTGAACGGCAGGCCGAAGAGCGTCTCGCTCGAGGCCCACACGACCCGCTTGAGACCGAGCAGCGTAGCCGCGCTGAACACGTTGTAGGTCGTCATCAGATTGGTCTGGAAGGTCGTCACGTCGGGCGCAAGCCCCGGAGCCGGGATGCCGGCCAGATGCACGACGGCATCGGCCAATTCGAACGGGCGCCGCCGCTCCACCGTGCCCGTCGCGCGCCGCAGGGCATCGACTGCCTGCCCCATGTCGTTGAGATCGGCCTTGAGGAAGTGGCACAGTGGTTCGGCCGGGGGCACGAGGTCTACGTTAAGCACGCTGTACCCATGCCCGATCAGCTCGCCCACCACTGCGCGGCCTGCTTTGCCGCTGCCACCTGTTACGACGATCCTGTTCATACGCCGGTCCTCCGATTCGATGACACCTTTGCTTAAATGACCCCCGCACATTATCCCACGGTGCAAATCGGCCGCCGGTCAGCCGCCGGTCCGGGCATTGCCAGAGCATATGCTGCTCAGGAAAACAACTTGCCGAACACGAGCAGAATGCCGATTACGATCATAGCAGTCGAAATCACGGTCAGGCGCATGACCAGATCGCTGTAGGCGATGCGCGCAAGCGTCGAATTCCTGAGCCTGTCCTTCAGGTAGAACAAGCCTAGCACCGCGCCGAGGATGCCGGCGCCTATCAGCAGAATGGTCATGCCCGCCCCGTGCCGGCCGCCCGCGGCTGCTGGCCGGCATTGCCGGCGCGGCGCAAGCGCTCGATTAGAGAAGGCAGGGCACCCGCCAGGGAGCAATGGCTGCCAGGCCGATCAGCGACAGTCAGCACGCATGCCCCGCAACATGATCGTGTTCACGCGTCCCGCTCCAGGGAGAGCAGGACGCTGTCGTCCAGATCGCCGGACCCGGCCTCCAGCGCTGCCTGGAAACGGGCAAGGGCCGCTGCGCCCAGACTGGAAATCCTGCCTGCGCCTTGCAGCATCGACATTGCCAGCGTCAGGTCCTTGGTCAAGATGCTTGCGTGTGCACGTGGTTCTAGGTCCCCGCCGGCGACACGACGCATGCGGTCCTCTACGATCCAGCTTTGTCCCGAGCTTGCCTGGATAACGTCGAGCATTTGCGTGAGGTCGAGCCCCATTGCCTCGCCCGCCGCCAGCGCCTGGGCGCCGGCTGCGAGGTTGATTCCGGCGAGCAGATTGTTGATCAGCTTCATGCGCGCGCCGTCGCCCGGCCGCGTAGATATGCGAAAGCGCTGACGGCTCAGCGCCGACAACACCGGCAATGCGCGTTCCAGCGCGCCCTCATCGCCGGCCAGCATGAACGACAGCTCACCGGCAGCAGCGCGGGCCGGACCGCCTGACATCGGCGCGTCGATGGGTACGCCTTGAGCCTGCGCGATTCTGGCGCCGAGTCGCTCCGCGTCGTCCGGGGCGATCGTGCTGCAGAGCAGTACCGGCGTGCCGGGCTTCCAGCCGGCCGACGCCGGGCGCGGTTCGCGGAACAGCGCATCTTCGATCTGGTCGGCATCGACGACCGCGACCAGAATGAAATCGCTCATTTCGGCAAGCTGGCAGGCGTCCCCTGCAACGGCGGCGCCGATTTGCGCGGCGGCCGCCTCCGCCTCCGCTCGAATATCGCGTGCGCACACCGCAAAGCCGCCATCGCGCAATGCCCGGGCTATCGCCATTCCCATGTTGCCGACGCCGATGATGCCTATGGTCGCGATGCTCATCCTGGTACTCCCTTGCGATTCGATACGAGGCGCCGATGATTCTGCCTCAAAACATGGGTATGAGGTGACCGTACGCGGACGTCTCCTGCGGGGTGAAGGCCGGCTGCTCATCCGGGTGGCCGGGCTGGCAATTGAAACGAATGTCAAACGCAGCGCGGTGCGAACATCGCCGGAGCCACGAACTGGCCCTACTTGACGTTGGGCCGCTCTGCGATCGGATTGCCGGGCGAGAGTTCGATCACCTCGTCCTCGTGGCGAAAGGCGATGGGCTCGCCTTCGCGCAGCGTGTAGCGCGTCGCATCGACCCCGATCTCGACTTCCAGCATCCGCCCACGGTAGCTCAGCGGAAAGCGGATGGTCGATTGCCCCTCCGGCGCCCGGCTCGGCCGGAAAGACAGTTCGCCGTCGCTGTCGCGCATCCCGCCGAAGCCGTAGACCATCACCATCCACGTTCCGCCCATGGACGCGATATGGCAACCGTCGTGCACATTGCCGCCGACGTCGGCGAGATCCATGAGCAGCGCCTCCATCGCGTATTCGCTCGCCTTTTCGAATTCGCCGATCTCGGCCGCGATCACCGCCTCGATGCAGGAGGAGAGCGAAGAGTCGCCGGTGGTGAGCGGAGCATAGAAGAGGAAATTCCTGCGCTTCTCCTCCAGCGTGAACTCGTGCCCGAGCAGGAACATCGCGAGGATCACGTCGGTCTGCTTAATCACCTGATGGCGGTAGATGTTGAGCGGGTGGTAGTAGAGCAGCAGCGGGTATTTTTCCGCAGGCGTGCCGTCGAAATCCCAGCGCTCCCGGTCGAGAAAGCTGTCGTCCTGCAGATAGATTCCAGACTCCTTGTCGTAGGGGATGTACATCTGCTCCGCAGCCCGCTTCCAGTCTTCGACCTCCGCGGGATCGAACGCCGTTTTGTGAGCGAGCGCAGCGAGGGCATGCGGATTCGCATCGCGCAGCGCTTCGACGGTCTGCGCCGCGTAGCGCAGGTTCTCGCGCGCCATGAGATTGGTGTAGGCGTTGTTGTTGACTACCGTGGTGTACTCGTCGGGACCGGTCACGCCGTTGATGCAGAATCGCCCGCCCTTGCGCTCTGAAAAAAATCCGATGTCGTACCAGAAACGCGCGGTTTCAATGAGCATCTCCGCACCGTACTGCAGCAGAAACTCTTCGTCGCCGGTCGCGTTCACGTACTTGCGCAGCGCGTACACGATGTCCGCGTTGATATGGTATTGCGCGGTGCCCGCCACGTAGTTCGCCGAGGCCTCATCGCCGGTGATCGTGCGCCAGGGAAAGAGCGCGCCCCTGTGGCTGAGTTCCTGCGCGCGCTCGCGCGCCTTGCCCAGCATGCGGTAACGAAATAGCAGCAGGTTGCGCGCAATGCGCGGCGCGGTGTAGACCAGGAAAGGCAGCACGTAGATCTCGGAATCCCAGAAGTACTGCCCCTCGTAGGCATTTCCGGTGAGCCCTTTGGCGGGAACGCCCACGCTCTCCGCACGGGCGCAGGCCTGCAGGATATGAAACAGATTGAAGCGGATCGCCTGCTGCACTTCGACGGTCGTGCGCTGGACTTTACCGGTTCTTACGTTCTGCACCTGCACGTCGCTGCGCCGCCAGAAGTCGTCCATGTAGCGCTGCTGCCCGGCGGCCAGCGCGTCGAAACCTTCTGGGACTATGCGATTGAGCGTCCAGTCGACGCGCGTGCACAGCTGCTCGGGCGAAGCGGTCGCGGTGCTGTGATGCGCCATGAACTTCGTGAGCCGGATCGGGCGGCCCGGCTCGGCGTCGATCGTGAACGCCACCTGGCCGAAGTCCTCGTTGTGCGTGGCCTTCCACGAGTGCCGGCACTCCGACTCGAGATGGTGGTCAATACCGCAGGCGAGCAGCATGCGCGAGCGTTCGGTGCCGTGACACAGAACGAGACGCTGCTCGCTGGCGTGATTCGTGCGAGGGTGCAAGACCCTTCCCGAGAAGACCTTGCCGCGCCGGGGATCGTCGCCGCCGCGCGCCGTGGTGCGCCGTTCCGCGAGCACCTCGGAGGCGATGACCACGGGCGCTCGCGCGTTCAGCATGGTCACTTCATAGGAGATGGCGCCGGCGTGCCGGTGCTCGAAGGAGATCAGGCGCCGCGACTTGATGAGCACCTGCTTGCCGCCCGGCGTTTCCCACAGGATTTCGCGGTCGAGCGTGCCCGCGCGCATGTTCAGGCGCCGGTCGAAGCGCAGCATGTTGGCCGTTGCGAGCCAGAACGGCTCATCGTCAACGAACAGCTTGATGATCTTGGCGTCGGTGATGCTCATCATCGTCTGTCCGGTGCGAGCGAAGCCGAATGCGTCCTCGCCGTAGACGATCGGCCAGGTCTCGTGCAGACCGTTCACATAGGTGCCGTACTGCGCCAGCGGTCCGCCCTCTTCCGGCGAGCCGCGCATGCCGAGATAGCCATTGCCGAGCGCGAGGATGGTCTCGGTCTGCGCCATGAATTCAGGGTGGAAGCGGCGCTCGATCCAGTTCCATTCGTCCGCCACATAGTCGTGCGGCGGGGGCTTGAGGCGTTCGCGGTGGCGCATACTGTTCTAGCTCCGGTCGATTAGTTCGCCAAGGTCGGCGACCACGACGTGGGCGCCATGCCGTTTCATCTCGTCGGCGTTGCCGTAGCGTGCCACGCCGATTACCAGGCCGAAATTTCCGCTCGCGCCCGCTTGCACTCCGGAGATGGCGTCTTCGACCACGACTGCGCGAGCCGGCGGAACGCCGAGCGCCTTTGCCGCCTGCAGAAATGCGTCCGGGGCCGGCTTGCCTGCGAGTCCAAGCTCGATGAGCGTATTGCCGTCGACCGCTGCGTCGAACAGGTCCGCGATGCCTGCCGCCTCCAGAACCGCGGCGCGGTTCTGGCTCGATGTGACGACCGCGCACTTGATGCCATTTTCGCGCAGTATGCGCAGCAGCGCCACGGACTCCGGGTAGCTCAGCACCTCGCCCGCTGCGATTGCGGCATTGACCAGGTCGTTCTTGCGGTTTCCCAGTCCGCAGACCGTCTCCGCGCCCGGCGCGTCCTGCGGCGTGCCTTGCGGAAGATCGATGCCGCGCGCGTGCAGAAAATCCCGCACGCCGTCGTAGCGCGGCTTGCCGTCGACGTGCAGCTTGTAGTCGGTCGCTATGTCGAACGGGCACAACGCTGCGCCCGTTCGCTGCGCACGGCTGCGCAGGTATTCGTCGAACATGCGCTTCCAGCATGAGGCGTGGATCTGCGCCGTGTCGGTCAGCACGCCGTCCAGGTCGAAGAGGACCGCGTCGTAACGCCCGCGCTCGATTACATCCCTGAGTCGCGCTTTGCTCATCTAGACCGGGAGGCCATTGAGGCGCAGGGCATCCCGCCCGAAGTTTCGCGCGCGGCCTTGTGCCGTACTGTCTTCGGGATACTGCCAGGAACCTTTTGCAATAGGAATTTTGCGACAGCCGATATGGTGGAATACGAGGGCGCGTGTCCTCTCATTTTGAAATGAACTCTAAGCACCATGGCGGGTAAGTGGCATGTCGAATTATCGGCAAGAAGTGCAGCTGCCATCTTAGACTGAAACGTTTTTCCATATCAAGACGACCGCGCAGGTATCGTGGCATGAACACCTGCGCGGGCTCTCGAGATGCAGTTGGATTTTTTTCAGCGTGTGGTTGCCGGTGCCGTCCGCGCGCGCGATCACCTCACCCTGAATCAGTGCGTGATTGCCGCGATCAGCGTATCCGAGCGGGAATGACCGTAGCGGCGCCGGGCAAAAAGCCGCGAAGCCAGCGGCGCTGTAGCCCTGCGAAGATCAGCGCGTCGCAACCGCCTCGTCGTCCGCTGAGTGAACCACAAAGCGCTGGCCCGCTGCCAACGGGGTATGCATGGCTTCCTCTTCCGTAAGCTGTGTCAAATACGCTTCGCGTCCATTGTCCGGCTTGATCAGCGCGAAGCGATTCCCGGGGTTGTACCAAACTACGGTCTCGGAATACATAGAACCATCCTCCGTCAGGTCGTATCAGTCTAAAATGGGTTTGCTAGCTTTGTATGTACGTTGCCGCACCTGATCGATAGAATTATTTCCGTTCATCTACCTTTCACAACTGCGCACAAGGCAAAAGCCGGGTATGGCAAACCCCTGGCTCTCATGTCCGCTCGGCAGCTACGCACTGTTTCACTTGTTTCATATTGCACATCCCGTGCCACTACCGGAGAATCGGTAAGACCCTGTACCAATTAGGGTAATGTTGTTGCCCTACTACACGACATCGCGGTTGCTGGCCCCAAAGGGGCCGAATGCCCCGCGAGCACTGGGGGAAAAGCCCGAAACATCACCTTGAGAGCCATTTCGGCGTGACCGATTATTTGCAAGGCTCGTTGGAGCGCCGACACCGGCGATTGCTTCGCGCCAGCGGCTAGTGCCCACGGCCGGCGTAGCCGTCGTGATCCCATTGCGCGCTGACGGCAACCGGAAAGACCAAGGTGTTGGCAAGGGTCTAGACCGGGGCTCACGCGCCGGTCGCCGGGAAACGAAATTCAGCTCGTCGACAGGCTTCATCAAAAAAAAGACCCGCCGCAGCGGGTCAAGAATTACCAAGGAGAGAAACACGGTTCCACTGTAATCGACTGACCGTCGCCGGTCAGCGGGTAAATCCCCCATTGGCATCGTACATCGACCCCAATCGGGCGTAGTGATCGCGGCCAGGTATGCCCCGCGCCTGCAATTCCGGCTCAATGATCGAGCGGGACACGGCAGGAATTCCTTTCGATCTGTATGGGCCAGCAATTTGCTTTTGTCATTACATCAGCCGCATATCATTCTGGACCGACTTGACGCCGCTGACGCCGCGCGCGACTTCGCCCGCCTTGTGTATGGTGGACGGTGAGCCCGCGACGCCGCTGAGTCGGACGGTACCCTTGAATGTCTCTACGTGTATTTCAAACACTTTCAAGCTAGGTTGATCCCATATTGCCGCCTTCACTTTGGCCGTGATCGCTGCATCGTCGACGAATTCTCCGGCGCTTTCCGTGGTGGGGGTAGCCGCGCAGCCGGCCATCGCCGACAACGCGATCCAGATCAAAATTGCAGAGGCGGTTCTCGTTAGTAGATTCATTGCAATTCTCCTCATGAAGTAGCGTACCGGAACCATGTTCCGATATATCAGTCAGACACCGGCACGGGTTCGGACCGTGGGCCCGGGCGCGACGGCTAAGCCGGATGCGGAACAGCAGTGCCGTGAACCTAGGTCTTGCGCCGTCATTTGTGCTTGCCGACCTCGTTTCCTACCATGCCGCCGACCGCGGCGCCGCCCACGGTTCCGAGGGCGCTTCCACTGGTGAGTACGGAGCCGGCCAAACCCCCGGCAGCCGCGCCGATCGCAATGTTCTTGTCGCGCGCAGACATATCGGCACAAGCGCTTTGGCCAAGCAGGACAACGGCAATCCATGCAATGGCCGTGAATTTCTTGATTGATTTCATCGCATACCTCCTCAGTTTATTAATGACTCGGCACCAGTATTCATGCAACGACTGTGCCATCTTCAATAAGATCCGCCGAAACCGGTAGTTAGCGATCGTTCGCCAGTGCCTGGCGTACGGAACTTGTCGGCGCCGGCCGACAGCGCACACAGGGATCTCGGCATGTGACTGATTTGGTGCAATTTCGGATGTCGCTAAAACACGACTGTAAGGCGCGGCTCCTCGCCGCAGGTCCCGGTCTACTCGCAGGAGTATGATCTGCCTGCAGCTCCGGGCCCGGACATAATGCGAGGCGTTGCATCGCAGCTCGAATCCGCTTGCCTCGAGCGCTCCATTGGCCTTTCTCACAGCCACGCCTGAGTCCAGCCTATGCCCAAAGCAGCGAGCTATCCGGAAGTCCTTGCCAGCACCGAATGGCTGGCGCGCCACCTCGACGATCCGGCTGTGAGGGTTCTCGATCCTTCCACGCTACTGCTGCCCAGCCCGGACTACTCGCGGTATGACGCGGTCCCCGCGCGCCACGATTTCGAAATGGGCCATGTACCGGGAGCGGCTTTCGTGGATGTCGAAAACGAACTGTCTACGCCGCACCCGCGTTTGCGTTTCATGCTCCCGGATGCGCGGACGTTTGCAAGTGCAATGGCGCGGTACGGGGTGTCGGATGACAGCTACGTCGTCACCTATTCCACCACCTATCACTGGTGGGCTACACGGCTGTGGTGGATGCTCAAGGTATTCGGGCACGAGCGAGTGGCGGTACTCGATGGTGGCTTCCAGAAATGGCAATCGGAGAACCGGCCCGTCGAGACCGGAATCGCCAGTTTGCGTGGAACTGGCAACTTCAGTCCGCGGGAACCGAATATGCAGATGGTGGCAAACCGGGAAGACGTATTGGCCGCGATCGGCGCAATCGACGTTTGTAACATCAATGCATTGCGTCCCGAGCAACATACGGGCACTGGCGGCGTGAACTACGGACGTCGCGGACATATCTCCGGCAGCGTCAATATCCCGGCCGCGGCACATGTCAATGCCGACAATACATTCAAGGACATTGACGACCTGCGTGCATTGTTCGCGCACGCCATGCAAAAACCGAAAGTGATTACTTATTGCGGCGGTGGAATTGCGGCCACCAGCGTCGCGCTGGCTCTGGAAATGCTGGGGCACAAGAGCGTCAGAGTGTACGACGCGTCGCTGACCGAATGGGCGGCTGATGCCGAATTGCCGATGGAGTTGTAGCCGTCGCCGGGAATCGCGAGCCCGTCGATCGGCGCTATTTTTCCGCTGGCGCTCCGGACCAGGCCATTCTTAGATCGCGCGCGCCAAAGTAGCATGTCGCCAGCAATGTTTGGCAGTGGACCAAAAAAACCCCGGGGTACGGGCCCGGGGTTCAGGTAGCCGCGAGCTCGAACTCGGGGCTGCCGACAGCAGGGAGGAAGGAGTAGCTGCCGGCGTTTCCTTGAAGAAAGCTTAGGAGGACTTCTTCTTGCCGGTTTTCTTGTCGGCCTGTTTTACCACGCGGGTGGTGGCGGCAGTAACATTTGCTTCCGCCATGTCGGTTGCCTGTTTCACCGCTTTGGTGAAGCTGTCATAGGCGGAGTTGGCTGCGGCCATGGCGGACTTAACCGCTGTTACGGCAACATCCGAACCGGCGGGCGCGTTCTGAGTCAGCTTTTCCAACAGCGTTCCGACGGTCTTGTTCATTGCGGCAGTCCTGGTCTCGGCCAGCTTCGTGACTTCGGCCTGGGTCTGGGTTGCCAATTCGTACACGCCGCGCGAATAGGCAATCGCCTTTTCCAGGGCCGGTTGGGCCGCGGCGGTGCTCAGGCTGATGAATTCTTGCGGGTCTTTCACCGAAAGCAGCGCTTTGGATTGATTGACGCTGTCTTCGAACGCGGCTTTGGTGGTGTTGAAGTTCAGGACCGAAAGGCGCTCGAACGCGGCGAACTGGGCCTGGGCAAAGATAAACAGCGCATCGACGCCGGCTTTGTTGGTGGCTGCAAATTGTTCGGGGGTAGCATACATGTTCATAATCATTCTCCCAAAAGGGTTATAAAAAAGTTAGTCAATTCATCTGTGCAATAACTCTGGAACCGCTGTATTGCTGCACTGCACCAAAATCTATTCTACGCTCAACTTGCTGGATGTCAAGGGTTTTAATATCTGTCATGAGTCTGCATGATGTGTTGCACAAATCCAATTGAATCACCTGCGCCGGATCCGCTTGGGTACGATCGCAAGCACGACGCTTCAGCCGCTGTCGGATTGCACTTGGATACCCGATTGCCGCATTGCGGGGGTGCAGCGCCAAAGGCCGCAGTCCTGGCGCCATGGGGCATATCCGACGAAGCGCTCGCTGCGTCGGACCCGCGAGGATCCGGAATGCGGACGTCGTTGAACTCATTGTCCTACCGCATGTACTAAACAGGGTGAATCCAGTCATGGGCCGAGTTCGTACCTTTGCATCCGTCGCCGCCGGATGCGCTGTGGTCCTGTTGTTTGCCGGCGCCTGCACCAGCGCGCGCGACTGGCGCAGTGCAAGCTCAGAACCGGTGGGACTGGCCCCTGATCCTCTCGCAGAGCGCGAGGCGCTGGTGCAGGTATATGCCGCCCGCACATGGGGCTGGCGCGGTTGGTTCGGCGTGCATACCTGGGTCGCGGTCAAACCGAGCAACGCAAGTGCCTACAAAGTCTATGAGGTAATCGGCTGGCGCTTGCGCTCGGGTCAATCGGTAGTCTCGGTAAGCGAGCGCCATCCCGACGCCCGCTGGTTTGGCAACTTTCCAGAACTGATCGCAGACAAGCGCGGCAGAGGCGTAGACGGGATCATCGAACGCATCGAAAATGCGGTTGCCGCCTATCCCTACGCCAGCAGCTACTCGGCGTGGCCGGGTCCGAATTCGAACACCTTTACCGCCTGGGTGCTGCGGGCGGTACCCGAGTTGCGGGCGGAACTGCCGCCGACGGCCATCGGCAAGGACTACCTGGGTGAGCGCATCGTTTCGAGCGCCCCCAGCGGCAGCGGCCACCAGTTTTCGCTTCTGGGTTTGTTTGGCATAGCGGCAAGCGGCGTCGAAGGCCTGGAGCTCAATGTGCTCGGCCTGACTTTCGGGATCAATCCGTTCGATCCATCACTCAAGCTTCCGTTAATCGGCCGCCTTGGTCCGGAACGTCAGGTTGACAGGGCGGTCGCGGCGCAATGATCGCGCGGACTGGGCGCCAGGTGAACAAAATCGGACTGCGCCTGCGCAAGCCCTGCGCGCCTGGCCCGAGCCGCGCTCGATAGACGGTGGCCGGGTACGCATACAAGAAAAAGCCGATGGGGCCTTGTGGGCGCCAACGGCTTGAAGACGGGGTTCACAGGAGGATAAGGAGGAGTAACCCCGCGAAACAATGGTACAAGAATGTGACGGCGCCACGATCGTGTTTTCTGATTGGCCTCATCAGTTTTGCGGAACCCCCCGGGTATTTTCGAGTAC
The DNA here is from genome assembly GCA_014860355.1 of Burkholderiales bacterium. Lineage (GTDB taxonomy): Bacteria > Pseudomonadota > Gammaproteobacteria > Burkholderiales > SG8-39 > 2-12-FULL-64-23. The sequence goes on from JACZJV010000116.1 coordinate 20,349, forward strand.
CGTGAACTTTCAACGCCCACAGCCTACCTGGCATCGAAGAATAAGTGCAGGGGCAGATGCGACCTGGTCCGGGCCGGCAATATCGCTATACCGGCGAACCCAGCAGCAGGTCGGGGTCCCGTAACTGCTATCGGTGATCAAAGCGCGGTGTAGGGACGGACCTCGTGCGTGGCATGCTTCGCTCACCTGCCCCCCTCTGGGCTGGCCGCGGATTGACCCCTGCATTCGCGGGCCGCTGGAAGGGGCCAAAAGCAGGCAGGGAACTCTGCGCGTTTCTCTGGCGTGGACCGGCTTGCAGCGGCCTCGGTTTGGCGGCTGCATTAGGTTGCCATTGCGGGGATCGGTAAGCTGGCGCCGAATGCCGCGCTCCAGCCGAGTGTGCCCCGCCTCGTGGCGGTCCTGCATGGATAGCTGCACGCGGCGGCCGGTGATTCCATCGCGGCATCTGCCGGTACCAAGGGTGGCGGGCGTAGTGATCATGCCAGTAATTGCCTATTATGAAAGTGGCGACGCCGATACCGATGGCGGCGCCATAGTCGAGCACGGGAACATATTGCCCCTGGTAGGAATAGACGATGTCACGCGCATATACCCAGCCCCTGTGCGGTCCCGCAATGACATCGCACCAGCTGTAATCTTGCATGCAACCCTGAACAGTCACCGGGAAACCAGTTCCCAGGATCGCCACTACTGGATAATCTTCGGCGGGCCCGGCATGCAGTGGGACCGCCTCGGTGGTATAAGCCACCTGGGCATTTGCCGTGACCGGAAGGAGCAGCGTCGACGCGGCAAAAACCAGCGCTTTCAGATTGCTCATGCTTCACCTCCTTTGTCCATCGCTACAGTCGCTATACAGGCGTTCAGGCTAGCAAGTTCGCGCGGCGATTGCGGTAAGCAATTGTTTCATTCTGTAAGCGCCCGAGGCTGATGTTCATGGAACGAGCCGCTTGTTGTTTGCGCGGCACAGATTGACTAGACTGCGCAATTGGGGTGTTCGGGGCGAACGCATACTCAAACTCGGCAGACCTGCATACAAGTTGATATGGGCCGATTTGATGGACTGGCGCACCTTGGTCCATTTCATTTGCGCACGAACAGCACATGCCGGCCATCGCGACCTGATGTCGAAAGGAAATCATGAAGCAATTTGAAGCCAACGAGCACGGTCCCTTGCAAGGTGTTCGGGTTCTGGACATGTCGCGCCTGGCGGCGGGCAACATGCTGTCGGTTTTTCTGGCGGATTTCGGCGCGGACGTAATAAAGGTCGAGCGTTCCGGGACCGGCGATGATTTGCGCAGCTGGCGCGAACAGGGAGAGGAGATCTACTGGAAAGTGTATGGGCGCAACAAGCGCTCGCTGGTGCTCGATTTCAAGTCAGAAGACGGCATGCAGAAGCTGTGCAAACTCGTCCGGCATTCGCAGGTCTTCATTGAAAACTTCGTTCCCGGCGGCCTCGAGAAGATGGGCCTCGCGCCGGATCATCTGCTGCAACTGAACCCTGCCCTGGTGATCGTGCGCATATCCGGTTGGGGACAGACGGGCCCGTACAGCCACAAGCCGGGATTCGGCACTCTGGTTGAAGCGATGTCTGGATTCGCCTACCTCAACGGCTATGCCGATCGGCCGCCGTGTCTGCCGCCGCTCGCGCTGGCAGACATGGTCGCTGGGGTATATGGGGCTGCAGGTGTGCTCACCGCCTTGCGCGTAGCGGAAAAAGAAGGGCGCGGCCAAGTCGTGGATTTGTCGCTGTTCGAGTCCATTTTCTCCGTAATTGCATCGGAAGCGGCGAAGTACAAGCTGACAGGGGTGCCAACCATGCGCGCCGGCAATCAATCAACGCACACGGCGCCACGCAACGTCTATGAGTGCAGCGACGGTCAGTTTGTTGCCATGTCTGGTTCGATGCAATCCATGGCGATGCGAATTCTGGACACCATCGGACGACCGGAACTCAAGATCGATCCGCGCTTCTCCAGCAACGATGCCCGTGTGGCGCATCGCGACGAACTGGACGCCGTCATCGGCGAATTTATCGGTGCACGGACGCAGGCGGAGAGCCTGGAGCTGTTCGAGACCGCCGGCGTTACCGTGGGACCAGTCTGCTCAGTGGCCGACCTGATCGATCACCCCTATGTAAAGGGACGTGAGGTAATCGTTGAACTGGAAGACGAATCCATGGGCAGCGTGCCTATGCACAACATTGTGCCGCGGCTCTCGCATTCGCCCGGAGGGTTCCGCCGGCCGGCACCGGCGCTCGGAGAACACACGGAGGAAATCCTGGCCGAACTTGATGCCTTGCCCTGAGAGCTCTTGACAAGACGGGGGATACGCCCGAAGGTTTCGATCCCCCTTGCTTGAGGGGAAAGCCCCCTCGGTGGTCATCACCTCTTGCTTTCCCAAATCAGGGGCCATTTCGGTAATCCTGAAACGGCCTCCAAGAAATATAAAGGCTGCACTATGAAACCGTTTCCCCGCTCGGATGTTTGGCGTTCCATGCTTTTCGTGCCCGCGACCAGCGATCGTTTTGTCGACAGCGCCATCCGCCAGCCCGCCGATGTCCTGCAAATCGACCTCGAAGATAGCGTCGCACCTGAGCAGAAGGAAGTGGCACGGCAACGTGTCCCTGCAATAGCCGACCGCTTCGCGCAGGCCGGATACGACGTCTTGGTGCGGGTGAATCGGCCCTGGCGGCATCTCGTGCGCGACCTCGAGGCGAGTGTGCGCCATTCGGTACACGCAGTTACGCTGCCAAAGGTGCCGGACGCTTCGGCCGTGCGCACAGTTGCGGAGATCCTCGCCGACCTGGAGAACATGGCCGGATTGCCGATCGGCCATACCCAGATCGTCGCCATGATCGAAGACGCCGGCGGCCTGCATAACATGGCGGAAATTGCCGCGGCGCACAGCCGCGTGCGCGGCATGATCGTGGGGGCGGAAGACCTGGCCGTTTCAATGCGCATGGCTGTCAGCGAGGACAGTCTGTATGTCCCCAATGTGATGGCGGTGGCTGCCGCACGCCGGGCCGGCGTGGCGCCTATCGGCTTCGTAGGTTCCGTGGCCGATTTTGCCGACGAAGTTGCATTCCGTGCCAAAGTAGAGCGGGCGCGAGGCCTTGGATTCGAAGGCGCCTTCTGCATACATCCCAGGCAGGTACCGATAGTAAACGCAGCGTTTGCCCCCGACCCGGACGAGCTGAAACACGCCAGGGCTTTGCTGGTGGAATTCGACCGCCAGCTGGCGGCCGGTCGCGCGGCGTTCGCATTCAAGGGCCGGATGGTCGATTTGCCGGTGGTGGAACAGGCGCGGATCCTGGTCGCGCGTGCAGACGCAATTCAGCAGTTGGCAGATCGACGCGCGCGGCTAAGCGCAGTCGTGCGGGAATAAATAATATTCAACCTTTCGCTGGTTTTTGTCGCCGTCAGTCCCGAAGCGGAACGCAATGTCCGTAGTTGGATCCCCCGGGTCTTGCCAGCGCAAAGGCGTCCCGCGTCGGGGAAGTCCTTGAGGCAATTCCGACGCTGTTGCTCGCATGTCTCGCGCCCCGATCCCTGACTCTTTCCAGGAGCGGCGGCTACTATTTCCCGTAGGATTCAGTCAATCGAGGTATTTCGCCCAACCCTTATGGGGATCCTTGGTTCGTGCGTCACTAGAGCGCGGCGCTATTCTTTGCGCCATCGCTTCATTTGCCACGGCGAGCACCTTGTCCGGGCCCACCGGCTTGGCCAGGTAATCAAAAGCCCCCAGCCTGACTGCTTCCCGCGCCGTAACGACTGATGGGTAGCCCGTGATGATCACCACCTCGGTCGCCGGCCATCTCTCCTTGATCGTTTTCAATGCCGCCAGCCCGTCCATTCCTGGCATGCGCAAATCCATGAGAACCACATCCGCCGGTCTGAGTTGCATTTTTTCCAGGGCTTCCTCGCCGCCGCTCGCCGCTTCAACTTCGCAACTTTGGCCCGCCAACGTTCTCATGTGGCTCAACCTTACTATTTCCTCATCGTCCACCACCAGCACCTTCCTTGTCTCGTCCATGATTTGCCCTTTCGCTAGTGCGCCAAATAATTCGCCCGTGCCTTCTGGCCCATATCCTTTTGCGTCGTTTCCATACTAAGTGAGTGGGTATATTGTAAGTCCGCCAGGATCTACTTTTTCGCTTCCTGCCATGGTGCCCATGCAGTTTATTCTTTCGTGCGCTGTGCCTTCCGGGTTCCCGCTTCAGACCATATCTCGAATCGGCTGTGCAAATGGTCGCGCCGCATATCGATGCCGGGATTCGTCTTCTGCTCATGCCACGGACCGCTAAAGTCCGATTTTGTCCGGGAAAACGGCAGCTGAATCATTGCGCAACAATATACTCTAATAACATCAGCATGTTAGGCTTTATTCCCGCGGTGCGGTAGTTCTGAGGGATAGTCTGCCGACGGGACATTCTCGCAGGTGGCCTCCGACTTTTCTATTCCATCTGCTGTTGGGGAAAGGGTGATCGCCGTTGATGCTGCGGACCGATTTTGTTGTAATTTGGTCCCCTATCCCTTTGGCGGACGGCTAGCATCAACGCTGCCCTCGGGCGAGGGAGCATACAATGGGTTTCCCTTCCTCAGGCCATTCAAAGGTAAGCACAGTTTGAAGACGGCAGAACTGAACATCGCGCAACGGATAGGGTTGGCGACGCTCTTGGCGATCATGGTCGCGTGTTCCTGGCTAGCCCCGCTGGACGCGGCTGCCGATCGCCAGGTCGACGCTGGCCTGAAGCGCGCGCTGCTCACTTTCGCAAGTGCAAGGGCGCTCAATGCGATTATCTCTGTGGTCCAAGGTACGGAAGTCGCCATCGAACCTGCCGGCGTCGGCGTAATACTTACCCCGGGCCAGGCGCTCGACCCTGTCAATGACCTGGTAGAGCAGTTTTCCAACCTGATGCTGGTGGCGAGCGTTTCTTTCGGTGTGCAGAAGGTGCTCATCAGCATCGGCGCCCACTGGCTGGTTTCGCTGTTGCTGTCGATGGCAGCGCTAGTCTGGGCGCTGTTCCAATTTAGCGCAAAGCCGGCGCCGGGCTGGCTCGCGAGTGTGTTGGTGGTTCTGCTGATGACCCGCTTTGCCGTGCCTGTGGTGACGATAGGGGCCGATGGTTTGTTCCGCACTTTCATGGCGGCCGACTATCAATCGAGCCAACAACTGATCGATACCTCTACGGGCAATCTGGCGAAGCTCAATCCTCCGGCTGCGACTACCGACGAAAGCCAGGGGATACTGGAGAAATTCAAGGGCTGGTGGCCTCCGAGTGCCGATGTGAAATTGCGCTTCGAACAACTGAAGCAGGTAGCAGAGCGGGCGGTCGAGCACATCATCAAGCTCATGGTGATTTTCTTGCTGCAAACGCTGCTGTTACCGCTATTGCTGCTCTGGGTCTTGTACCGTGTGGCCCGGCGAACGTTCGAGTGGCCCGCCAGGCAGCCCCTGTGAATGCGGGATCTCTCTTGTAGATCGCCGGGAACCACAATAGACGGGGGAAGGCGATGCATACTGTGGATGCCGTTATTGGCGAAATAACACCAGGCTCGGACGAGCACGGTGGGACGGGTCCCGACGGTTTGCAATCGTTGCCCAACTTAGTGGAACAGGCCTACAAGTCGAAGCGCGTTGATCGCTCCGCGCTGCAGCGCCGATACGCGCGGATCGCCCTCGAGCATCGTGCCGCGCGCCACTATGACAGGGTGCGTCTGGCGCATCGCCAGCAGTTGCCCGGGCGTGCACGCGAGGCAGTTCGCCTCGAATCTGACCATGGTGTTGGGCATTAGTCCGTTGATCGTATAGACCGTCTTGCCGGATTCGAACGCAGTCAGGATCTGCGGTTGCACCGTTTCTCTCGCGCTGCCGACTATGTCCGCGGCTTGCGTCCCGACACCCAGGTGCCGCAGGTCGAGCGGCCACTCTATGCGCAGGCTCTCCTGCTCCAGCTTGCCGGTGTTGCCTATGGAAAACTCGTAGTGGAAAGTGCAGGTCCGCTTGCCATCGGTGTTGGCGCAATACGCGACGCTGACACCACCGCCGTAGAGGACTTCGTAGCTGGGCGACAGCAGAGTCTGGCTCAGGATTATGCCCGCCACGCCGGCCAGTCCACTGCCTGCGGCAATCCAGCGCGCCATTCCCTGCGGCGCGAAGTCGCGCCAGTTCATCGTTGGCCGCACGGGCGGCAAATGCGCCACGGCGGCGTTCCCGGTGCAGCGGCGGCGGGCGAGCACGCACCGCGCCCGCCAGGCAATCGAATTTCCCCCGAGGGTGGCCGGTTCGACTTCACCCGCAAAGTATCTGCGCGTATTGCGGCCGCGGTCAATCGCAGATCCCGCGCCCAGAGTAGGCGGGCCCAGGCTATGCGAAAATGCCGCCTGAACAAGCCGGTCGGTCCTGCCAGAGCGCATGCATAAGGCGCATGGTTCCGACTTTTTGCCAGTGGACAGTTTCCCGGGCAATGGTGAGGCGGGCGAGAGGTCGTGAATGAGAGCAATTTTCCTGATCGTTTTCTGGATGTCGGCGCTGTCGGCGTCGGCCTACGCCAAGATGCCGGGCGAGGTCGATGAGGGTGGCCTGCTGCGTGAAGCGCCGCTCTATGGGTTCTCCGGCGACTACCGCAAGCTTTCCGAACTGCGCGGCAAGCCGCTGATCATCAATGTCTGGGCCAGTTGGTGCGGTCCTTGCCGGGCGGAAATGGGGTCGCTGGAGCGGCTTTCGCGCCGTTTCAATGGAAAACAATTCAATATCATCGGCGTCTCGACTGACGACTACCCCAAACTGGCCGCGGAATTTCTGCGGCAGACCAAAGTCAGCTTCGACAACTATCACGACAGAAACCTGCTGCTCGAATCGATGCTGGGTGCCAACACCATACCCCTGACCGTCCTGATCGACGCGCAGGGCCGGGTGATCAAGAAAGTCAGGGGTTCGAGGCAATGGGACAGCCCCGAATCTCTGGAGCTGATCGGAAAAGCGTTTCGCAAGAAACTTTGAGTCAGCCGGCGTCGCGCGGAATTCTCGCGGCGCCGTGGTGGCGTCGCGCGCTTGCCCTGATCGCACCTTGGCACCTGCGGTGCGCCGGCTGGATCGCGGTGCGCGGCGCTCTGCGGTGCCGAAGTCGAACCCAACACCAGGCGCGCCAGCTTCGCCGGGCCGGATATCCACACAATGTACATGGTTTGCTACAGGCCCGGACGGGACGGAGCGGGAGCGAAAAGGGTAGAATTGCTACTGCATTTCAATCCGATTTTCCAATCTATACGGGGTACACCGACATGCGCAAATACCTGCATATCAATCTTGGCGACCGCTCGGTCAAAACCGACGAATTGCACGGTGAGGACATAATTCGCGCTGGACGCTACCTGATTGCCAAGACCCTGCTCGAGCTCGGCGCAGCCAAAGTCGACCCGCTGTCGCCGGACAATCCATTGATCTTTTCCGCAGGTCCGTTCGCGGGGACCAACTTTTCCAACGCCAACCGGCTTAGCGTTGGCTGCAAGAGTCCGTTGACGGGCGGCATCAAGGAGGCCAACTCGGGCGGCACCTTCGGCTTCGCCATGGGCCAGCTGGAGATCGCCGGATTTACCCTCTATGGCGCATGCAAGGACTGGGTGGTGATGCGCATTACCAAAGAGGGCGATATTACCTATGACAGCGCCGAACCCTATATGGGCAAGGGAAACAACGAGGCGGCCGAACTGCTATTCGAGAAGTACGGCAAGAAGATCGCCTTCTCGCTTTGCGGCCCGGTGGGCGAGTACCTGGGCCTGATGGCGGGGATCGCCTTCACTGACACCGATGGCCGGCCGTCGCGCCTGTCGGCGCGTGGCGGCGTCGGCGCCGTCATGGGCTCGAAGAAGGTCAAGGCCATAGTCATCGACGTACACAAAATGCCCACCTTCCACGACCGCAAGAAAGTGATGGGCGCGATACGCGAATACGGCGCGCGCCTCGCGAAGGAGCCGGCAATCAACACTTTCAAGACTACCGGTACAGCGATGATGGGCGATATCACCAACCGCATCGGCGGGCTGCCGGTGCGCAATTTCAGCAGCGGCCGTCTGGTGGAAGCCGCGGAAGGTCCGCTCCAGCTCGGCGGCGACTTCATCCGCGAGCTCAATTCCAGCCGCGGCGGGCACATCTCGCACGCCTGCATGCCCGGATGCATGATCGAATGCAGCAACGTCTATGTCGACGAGAGCGGCAAGGAAATGGTATCGCCGCTGGAATACGAGACCCTCGGTCTGATGGGCAGCAATTGCGGCCTCACCCACCCGGACCAGGTGGCGAGGGTGAACGCCGTCGCCAACGATCTGGGCATCGACACCATCGAGGCCGGCGCCACGATCGCGGTGTTGATGGAGGCGGGCCTGGGCAAATTCGGCGACGAAGCCTTCATGCACGCGGCACTGGATGACATCCGCCAGGGCAACGAACGCGGCCGAATTTTCGCGCAGGGGGCGGCGCGTGCGGGCGCGCACTACAAAGTTGCGCGCGTCCCTGTGATCAAGAAGCAAAGCATCAGCGCCTACGATCCGCGCGTGATCGAGGTGACCGGCATTTCCATGATGATCACGGCTCAGGGCGCTGATCACACCGCTGGCAATCTGCCGGTGTTCGACTGCAAGGACAAGACCACCGCGCAGTTGTGCGAGGCCAGTCTCGGCATCCAGACCGCCTGCGCCGCAGTCGATTCCATCGGACTGTGCATCTTCGGGCGTTCGGTCACCAACGTGAGCTCGGAGCTCATCGTCACGGCGCTCAACGACGCTCACGGTACCAGGCTGGAGCCGTCGTTCATGCAGACGCTGGGGCGCGAAGCGCTGAGACTGGAGTGGGAATTCAACAAGGCAGCCGGATTTACCGAAAAGGACGACGAGTTGCCTGACTTCTTCTACAACGAGCCCCTCGCGCCGAGCAACAAAGCCGCGCGCCATCACAGCGCCGAAGTCAATCGCAGCATGCGCGAGTTGATGGGCTGACTCCGGGCAGGGAACCTCACCATGGCCGCTGCGCGAGGCTAGTGCTGCGGCGTGCGTCTTGAAGCTTCTTGCCTTGCGTCCCCATCTCTCGATAACCCCCTAGAAAATCGAGAGTAAACGAGGTTATGCGACTGTTTACACCCCCCCCCCGCCTAAATCTTTGAGGGTTAACGCGCTTTAATGATCCGGCCCTGCGACTGCCTGCGCCCTGATGCGAGCCTATCCGGCCTGCCTGTATATTATTTTGTTTGCGCAATAGTTCGCAGTGCGGAAGTGCGGGTGTGCGTAATAATGCCGCTATGAAGAGCTATCCGGGCTTGCTTTTCGGTTCTAGAGATGGCGGGTGCCGCCCGCCGAAACGCCCAGATCTCGATATGCGGGAATGGCTGTCGAAGGTGGGAGGAGCGAAGTAATGGCGACTACCATGGACTCGTGGGAAAACGCGGACAGACGGGAAGCCTCACGCGCTCGTCTGCAGCTCAGGTTGGCGCTCATCTATCCCCAACGCGAAGGCCGTCCGAGCCAGCCGATCTACCATGCGAAAACCCACGACATATGCCTATCCGGGTTGTCGATGGTTGTCGACGACAACGTCTATCAAGAAGGCGAAGTCACCATTCTGCTGGCTTTGCCACCCGTGCACAGCTGGGCCTCGCAGAAGATCATAACTGCGACGGCCGTGATGACCTACGCGATACATTCGTCCAAGCTCGGTGCGTTCAAGATTGGCATGACGTTTCTTGAGTTCAAGGAAGACGGAAAGCGCTTGTTGCAGGAGGCGCTACTGCAGGATCTGGGCAAGGCCACTGACGGCGGCATGCGGCGCCGGGGCACACGCTCCGTAACCGGGCGCACCCGGGACCACCGACCGCGCGGCTGGTGAGACGGCGCAAGCCGGCCCCTCCCCGGTGCCGGTGAAATCATTGGAATAACTGGAACGAGGGGATTTCCCCCGAGTTCTTATCGTCCGTAAGCCGGGACGACTCGAGAGACGGAGACTTTCCCCTCAAGCGGGATTTTGACGTTTCGGGCGCCCCCCGTTCGGACCGCAACATAGGGACTATTGCTGCGGGTTGTTGATTCGCTGCTTTAGTTCCGCCACCACGATTTCAAGCTCGGCCACGCGGCGTTCCAGCAGGTCCATGCGTCCGCCCGCGGGAGGCGCGCGTTCTGCCAAATCGGCGAATACCTCCGGATTTTCCGCCTCTCCGGTCGCGGCGATTTCGCCGCTGAACAGGTGGGCGTAGCGTGATTCGCGCCTGCCTGGCTCACGCGCGAGGCGCACTACATAGGGACCATCTTCCCGCTGGGCCAAGCCGGCAAGCGCCGCTTCGACTTCCGCCACATCGCCAAACCGGCACAGCCGGTTGGCGCGGCTACGCAATTCCCCCGGCGTCTGCGGTCCGCGCAGAAAGAGTTCGCACACGATGCCCAGTTCCTGCGCAGAGAGCTTCAGCGTGCCGAAGGTCGTGTTGCAGAACAGGTGCTGGTACTTTGGCACGCGGTTTCCATAGCCGCTCTGTTCGCTGACCAGGCGCTTCTTGCTTAGCTGGTCGATGAGTTGCTGGACTGTGGCCTCGTCCAGGTTCAGCACCGGGTCCCGGTTGCTCTTCTGGTTGCATGCGTTGGTGAGGGCGTTGAGGGACAGGGGATACTGCTCCGGCGTGGTAATTTCCTTTTCGATCAGGCAGCCGATTACGCGGGTTTCGTGCAGTGAGAGTTCCAGATTCATATTTGTGACCTTAGGGATGAAATTCGCAAAGTTCCGGTCTGTGGGGCGAAGCTCAGCGGCGCGGCATCGTCAGCACGGCCGAGAGCAAGACGGCGGCTGCAGCCAGTGCGGCCGCCATGTAAAAGCTGGACGAAAAGCTGCCCGAGTACTCGGCCAATACACCGGCAACCGCGGGACCGCTGATTTGACCCAGGCCGAAAATCAGCGTGATGAAACCCAGCGCCCTGGGGGCGTTCTCAGCACCGGCATAGTCACCGACAGCGGCTGCCATGATCGACGGTATGCTCCAGGCCACCATTCCGTACAAGAATATGGAGAGATAAAGAAAAATCCCCGGCAATCCGGAAGCTACCAGCAGATAAGCCAGGAACTGGGTGGAAAATACGATGACCAGACCGGCCCTTCTGCCGAGTCTATCGGATATGGAACCGAATACCGGCCCGGAGAAAATGCTGAGGAAGCCGACAACTGCCCAGAAATTGCCGGCCAAGGCTTCCGACAAGCCCCGCTCCAGGACCAGCGTCGTGACAATGAAAGTGGCATAGATGACATAGGTGTAGCCAAAGAGGAAATAAATCGCCCCCAGATGGTACATGGCCTTGTTGCCGTAAATATTGAACTTTCCGTTGGCCCTAGTCCGGGCGCCGCCCGTAGCGACGTGGTCGTCATCCCCGGGCAGCGGGAGTCCGAGATCGGCGGGCCTGTTCCTCAAAAGAATGAGGCAAAGGAACGCTATCAGGACAACAATCGCACCCAGGGAAAGCCAACTGGTGCGCCAGCCCTCCGCACCGTTCACGCGGTTGACCAGAGGAATGAAAAACCCGGCAAAAATAATGGCTATGCCGCTCCCCGAAGACATGAAACCCGCCGCCTTGCCACGGCTTTTCTTCGCGAACCATGTCGATGCGAGGCTCATCATCGACACATTGGCCCCGCCGCTTCCTATGCCGGTGAGCACATAGAGCGCCAGCATCCCGGCAAACGCCTCTGACCTGCTCAGCAAGGCCATGGTCAGTCCCACCAGCAGCAGGGAAAGAAAAATGAATTTCCGCTGCCCGATACGGGCGACGATCATGCCGCTGAAAAAAACAGAAACGAGATAGCCGACGAAATTGCCAGTGCTGATGTAGCCCATCTGCGCGTAAGTCAGCCCCAGCGTGGCTGCCATCGAGGGCAGCAGCATGCCGAGCGCAAATCGGCCGAATCCGAGGCACGCGAGGGTGCTCAACGCGCCGGTGGCGACGATAACCCAACCGTAATAGATCGACGGGTGGCCGGGCCTGGAGACGCTCATCCAATCCAAGGAATCAAGCGCGATACCACGCGTTGCACCCGTTCACCTCTGGTCACTCAAAATCGCCGGGACCGCTCGGTGGCTCTGCGGCGTAGTCCTTGATCTTGAACGCCTCGCGCACAATGTCGTCGGAGGAGATCTGCACGTAGAGCACGTACGGGTTCGCAACCGTATCCATCGGGTATTCCCACACTTCGCGTTGCAGCCGCCGCAGGTGCGTGGTGACCGCAGGCGGGCCGAACAGTTCGCGCACCTCTCCGGCTGTCGTGGTTCCCAGCACCAGCTTGCCGATGTTGGCATCGGTGAGGCGCTGTTCCACCGCCTGCACCTTGCCGTTCGCACCGATGGAGACCGCATAGGTTTCGCGACCGAAGGGGCCGCGCGGATAATAGAGCACGCTGCCGCCACCGGGCTTTTCGATGCGCTCGGCTGGTTTTCCCATCAGGGTTTCGACTTCGCCGGCGGTGGATTTTCCGGCGACTAGGCTACTGCCGGAATAGGAGGCGCAACCAGAGACTAGGCACGCCGCAAGAAACGTAGCAACGCACAGGGTTTTCATGTTTCTCTCCGAGAACATTCGATGAACGATGAGGGCGATCCTCGCGCATTACTATACGCTCAAGTCCGAACTCCGGCGTATAGCCGAAGCGCGCACCCGCGGACACGACGGCAGCACAATTGCCGGAATCCCGAGCTTGGCCTGGCTCGGGCCGCGCGCATCCTTGATCGATCGCGCTTCAGCCTCCGCCGCGCCGGAAATAACTTTCGAAGCGCGCCATGAAGTCCTCGATCTCGACGGCCGAATAGCCGCTGAACTCGACCTCGACCTGATGGCGCTCGAGCTGGATCAGGCCCAGACGCAGTTGCGGCATGGCCGCGAGGCCGATGCGCCAGCAGCGGGCGCCGTCGCGGTGCACGTATCCTTTGTCGTCCTCGACGTAGGCAACATAATTGACTGCAGCGGGCAGCAGGCGGCGAAATTCCGCCCGTGTGATGGACATCTCGAAGCGCAGCGGCAGCTTCATCCAGCGAATCGCGGCGTCTAGCCGCCTGCAATCGGCGGCCAGATCGCCAGCGTTTCGCCGTCGACCAGGGGGCGCGTGGCGCGCGTCGCGGGCGGTATGAAAACACCGTCTACGAGCACCAGATGGCAGAGTTTGAGCGGCAGGTTCTGGCCCGCGATAAGCTGCGCCGGCGTGGTGCCGGCATCGAGCTCCAGTTCCAGTGCGTTGCTCTTGCGCGCTGCGTCCGGCAGATAGTCAGAAAGCATGGCATAGAGCTTGAGCGTCACCTTCATGCGGCTTTCTGGGCTGCACCCAGGTATGCCGTCATGAACTGGGTCGGATCACGCAACAGCCTTGCCTTCCATTCTCCGAGCTGCACCCGGCCCTGAATCAAGCCGCGCAGCGCGCCCACATGATCGGTCCAGCCGATGCTCGTGGCGCCGACCAGCACATCGTCTTTGAACTGCAAGGACAGATAGCGAAAGCCCGCCTCGTCCACCAGTTCCACCCCTTCGCCGCCCTCGGCACCGTCCCACTGTCCGAACGAGGTCGAAATCAGCCCCAGGGTGTCGAGCACGTTGATGGCAAGGCTGCCCTGCATTGCCGCCGGCGTTCCCGCCATATTGGCGGCGGCAGTGCGCGCCTGGTCCGCTGCATTGGGCTGGATCGCATTGAGTTGGGGCTGGCCGGAATAAAAACCGGCGGCCTCGGTGACATCGCCGGCCGCGTAGATTTCCGGCACGCTGCTTTGCATCCGCTCATTGACCAGGATGCCGTCTCCAACCTTTACGCCGCTGCCCTTGAGGAAGGCGATGTTCGGGCGCACGCCTGCCGCCGAGATGAGCAGATCGCATTCGATGGACTGCCCGTTGGAGAGCTTGACCCGCATCGCTCCTTTGTCTGTGGCTGTGATGGCCTCGGCGCGGGCGTTGACATGAACCGCCACCCCCTTGTCTTCCACCCATTGCCGGATCAGATTGCCGGCTTTCGCCGTCATCATGCGCGGTACCATGCGATCGCCCATTTCCACTACGCATAACTTGACGCCGCGCTCGGCCAGTGCTTGCAGGATGATGCTGCCGATGAAGCCGGCGCCAAGCTGGACTACGCGCGCACCCTTCTTCGCCTTGGTCGCGATCTCGCGCGCGTCGGCGAGAGTCCAGCACGCATGCACGTTGGGCAGGTCGATGCCGGGTATGGCCGGTTGCAGCGGATGCGAGCCGGTCGCGATCAGCAGGCGGTCGTAGGATAGCTTTTGTCCGCCCGAGAGCGACACGCTGCGCGCCTTGCTGTCGACGCTCTCGGCGTGCGCAACGATCAGGCGGATGTTCAGGCGCTCGTAGTGCCCGGCGTCCTTGCGCAGGTGCGTTCCTGGTTCGTCGATCCCGCCGGTCAGCAGGTAGGGAATCGCCATGCGCGAGTACGGCGGTTCGTCTTCGTCGCCGACCAGTACGATATCCGCGTTCGCATCGAGCTTGCGCAGCGCTTCTGCGGCGACTACGCCGGCCGGGCCGTTTCCGATGATCACATGTTTCATGGGGGGGTCCTCAAATGAAAACGCCAGGGCGCCGGCACAATCCGGCACCCTGGCGTGAAGCGACGACTTAGAGTCCTAGGCGACTTAGCGTTTCCTTGGTAGGCACGCCTTTGTCATCCCAACCGCGCGCCTTGTAGTATTCCGGCCGCATGACATCGATGCCGTTGACCTTGCCCTTGGCCGGACCGGTCTTGGCCGGCTCGGTCTTCAGGCGCGGCGGCAGGTCGTCGTCCTTGGCGGTGAAGCCGGCGGCGTTGTTGAACAGGCGCTCCATGTTCCAGACGCGCTCGCCCAGCAGGGTCAGTTTTTCCATCGACCAGCCGCCTTCGCAGGCCGCATCGAGCTGCGGTTGCAAATCGGCCATGGTCCAGGCGAAGGTGGTGAATACGCAGACGCCGGCGGAGTCGAACACCGAGGTCGCGTCCTGGAACGCTTTGACCAGGTCGGCCTTGCCTTCGGTCACTAGCGGGTCGGTCTTGACCGGAATGCCCAGCACCTCGGAGGCGACGGTGTAGCCGCGCAGATGGCAGGCGCCGCGGTTGGACGTGGCGTAGGCGAGGCCCATGCCCTGGATGCCGCGCGAATCATAGGCGGGGAACTCCTGCTTTTTCACGCCCATGGAGAGCTCGGGTTTGCCGTATTTGGCGCACAGCCTGGCAGAGCCCAGACCCAGTTCCTTGCCGAATCCTTCGCCTTTCGCTGTCATCTCCGATAACTTGACCAGCGCCTGAGCCGAGCCGAATGGCGCTTCCATGCCGATCTGCTCCTTGGTCAGTATGCCCAGGTCATAGAGTTCCATGGCCGCGCCGACGGTGGCGCCGAAGGTGATCGGATCGTAGCCGTCTTCGTTGCAGATCAGGTTGGCATATTGCAGTGCCTCCAGGTCGCCCACGCCATTGGCCGCACCCAGTGCCCAGGCCGCCTCGTACTCGAGGCCGCCGGACGCACCCCAGTATTCCGGCTTGTTGACCACGCTGAAGTGGCCTTCGTCCATCTTGGAAATGCGCCCGCAGGCGATGGTGCAGCCGAAGCACGCGGCGTTCGTCACCAACTGCGCCTTGCCGTCGGTAGGCCGCTTTTCATGCATCGCCTCACCCGAAATCTTGCGCGCGTCCTCGAACTGCACGTCGCGGTGGTTGCGCGTGGGCAGCGCGCCCATTTCGTTGATCACGTTCATCAGCACCTGGGTGCCATAGGTGGGCAGGCCCTGGCCGGTCACGGCGTTGTCGGCGAGTACTTTTTTTGCGGCGACGGTCGCCTGCATGAATGCCTTGCCGTCCCTGATGCCGCCCGCGCCCTTGGTGCCGCGGATGGCAACCGCCTTGAGGTTCTTCGAGCCCATCACCGTGCCGACGCCGGAGCGGCCGGCTGCGCGATGCAGGTCATTGACGACACATGCGTACATCACGCCGTTTTCGCCGGCGCGGCCGATGCTGGCCACGCGGATTTGCGTATCCTGGTGCGTCTTCTTGATGATCTCTTCGGTCTGCCAGACTGTCTTGCCCCACAGATGCGCGGCGTCGCGCAGCTCAGCATTGTCGTCCTGGATCGAGAGGTAAACCGGCTTGGGCGATTTGCCCTCGAAGATCACCATATCCCAGCCGGCGAACTTCATTTCCGCACCGAAATAGCCGCCGGAGTTGGAGCAGGCGATGGCGCCGGTCAGCGCGCCCTTGGTGATGACCGAATAGCGTCCCCCGGTCGAGGCCATGGTTCCTGTCAGCGGCCCGGTGGCCATGATCAGTTTGTTCGCGGGCGCGAGCGGATCGACTTTCGGATCCACTTCCTCGACAAAGTACTTGGTCGCGAGGCCGCGCTGGCCCAGGTATTCCTGCGCCCACTGCATATTGAGCGGTTCGGACTTGCACGTGCCCTTGGTCAGATCAACGCGCAGAACTTTTCGTGTCCATCCCATGGTTCTCTCCTCTTATCCGTTGGCACGCGGTTGGGTATCGGTCTTGCCAGCCCACTGCTGCATCTTGTCCAGGCCGGTCCAGTTTGCATCGACGTAGGTGATGGCGCCGGTAGGGCAGGCGCTGGCGCAGGCGGGGTCGCCGCCGCAGAGGTCGCACTTCTGCACTTTGCCAGTTTCCGCGACATAGTTCACCGTGCCGAACGGGCAGGCAATCGTGCACACCTTGCAGCCTACGCAGGTGGCGTCGTTCACGACCTTGGCGCCGGTCAGTGCATCGAGCTTGATCGCGTCCACCGGGCAGGCATGCAGACACCAGGCTTCGGCGCACTGGGTGCAGGTATAGGGCACTCTGCGCCCGGCGTGCTCGAAGTTGAATACTTTGATGCGTGATTTGGAAATATTGAAAACGCCATAGTTCTCATAGGAACATGCCATCTCGCATTGCAGGCAGCCTGTGCACTTGTTTGCGTCGATATACAACGATTTCTGCATGACCTGGTCTCCTGTTTGATGTTGTTACTGGCCGGGGCAACCGTGACGATTTGCTGAATTTCGTCTATTTTTGCAATTTTGAGTCTAGTGTGATTGCAGGACGGTGTAAACGGGGTTTTGCATGAAGTTTGACCGCCTGCGTCTAGGCTTGGTTCGAAGTAGGCGCTAACCTGTAACAATGCGCTGCGATATATGCGAGCTACCCTTGGACGCCGGCAATTCGCAGCCTCCCGCTGTTTTGCTTGCCCGGCCATCAGCGTGGGCTCAATTCGAGCTTCGAATTGCTGCGCTGCACGAACGTACATGCCATCCTGGTCACCGGCGCCACCGATGGCGTCGGCCGCGAAACCGCGCGCCCTCCGGTCGCATTGTGACGGCAAGCTCGACGGTCCGCGCTTCCGCTAGCCTCGATCTGGACGGTTCCGCTTGCGCGCCGATGCGGCGCCGGCCGCCTTCCGCTGAAGCGGCGTCGGTGCTTGCGCTGCGCGCGCACAATCGAACTCTGACAGGCGCCGGATTCTGCGCTAGCATTTGCGCCATCCCGCTCGACCTGTCCTTCCATGGGGCGAGTCGAAATAGCCAAAGGAAAGCAATATGACAGACCTGTCCGATTTGGGTTCCTCGGCGTTCTGGCGCGTCAATCCCAAGGATTCCGATCCCCTCGAGACGCGCGAATGGCTGGAGGCCTTCGACGCACTGGTCGAGGCCGAGGGCCGCGAACGTGCGACCTACCTGTTGCGCCGTTTGCTCGACCATGCGCGCAAGCGGCGCGTGCAACTGCCGCCCGTGCTCAACACGCCTTACGCCAATAGTGTCAGCTTGGCCGACCAGCCGCAGTTTCCCGGCAATCTGGAAGTCGAGCAGCGCCTCTCGGCACTAGTGCGCTGGAATGCGCTGGCGATGGTGGTGCGCGCCAACCGCGCGCATCCGGAGTTGGGCGGTCACATTGCCAGCTATGCGTCCGCGGCGGATCTATTCGAAGTCGGCTTCAATCATTTCTTTCGCGCCGGGCAGACGGGACAAACCAGGGGAACCGATGGCGGCGACCTGGTCTATTTCCAGCCGCACTCGGCCACCGGCGTCTACTCGCGCGCCTTTCTCGAGGGGCGTTTGAGCGAAGCGCAGCTTGCGCACTACCGGCGCGAAACCGGCGGCAACGCCGCACAGGAACCGGCGGCGGGCGCGGGCTCACCTTCGCACAAGGGCCAGGGGCTGTCGTCCTATCCGCATCCCTGGCTGATGCCGGACTTCTGGCAATTCCCCACCGGCTCGATGGGTCTGGGACCGATCCAGGCAATTTACCAGGCGCGCTTCATGAAGTATCTGGCCGGTCGCGGCATACTCGAAACCGGGGCGCGCAAGGTCTGGGCATTCGTCGGCGATGGCGAAATGGACGAGCCCGAGTCGCTAGCCGGACTGTCGCTGGCGGCGCGCGAGGGGCTGGACAATCTGATCCTGGTCGTCAACTGCAATCTGCAGCGGCTGGACGGCCCGGTGCGCGGAAACGGCTCGGTGATCCAGGAACTCGAGGGCTTGTACGCGGGCGCGGGCTGGAATGTGGTCAAGCTGCTGTGGGGTTCGGACTGGGATTCCCTGTTCGCGCGTGACGACGAGGGAATACTGCTGCAGCGGCTGCACGAAACCGTGGACGGAGAATTCCAGACATATGCCGCCACCGACGGCCGCTTCAACCGCGAACATTTTTTCAACAAGTATCCGGAATTGCAGGAACTGGCTGCGCACATGTCCGACGAGGACATCGACAACCTGCGCCGCGGTGGTCACGACCCGGTGAAAATCTACGCCGCCTACCATAGCGCCACGCAACACCGTGGCCAGCCCACGGTGATTCTCGCCCAGACCAAGAAGGGCTACGGCATGGGCCACTGGGGCCAGGGAAAGATGGGCACGCATCAGCAAAAGAAACTCGATATCGAGGCGCTGCGTGCATTCCGCGACCGCTTCTCCCTGCCCCTGTCTGACGAGGATATCGAGCAGGTGCGTTTTTTCAAGCCCGCCGCCGATGCGCCGGAGATGAAGTACCTGCACGCGAGGCGTCAGGCGCTGGGCGGTTACCTGCCTGCGCGCTCTAGCGCCGCGCCCAAGCTCGAGGTGCCGGAACTCGCAAAGTTCGCCAAGATACTCGAGGGATCGAACGGGCGGGAGCAATCCACCACCATGGCGTTCGTACAGATCCTGGCGCAACTTTTGAAGGATGCCGGGCTCGGGAAGTGCATCGTGCCAATTGTCGCCGATGAGGCGCGCACCTTCGGCATGCAGACGCTGTTCCGCCAGGTCGGCATCTATTCCGCCCTGGGCCAGCTGTACGAACCGGAGGACCACGACGAACTGCTCTATTACAAGGAGGCCAAGGACGGTCAAATACTGGAGGAAGGCATCAACGAGGCCGGGGCGATGTCCTCGTGGATCGCCGCCGCCACCAGTTACAGCGCTCACGGCACGCCGATGCTGCCGTTCTACGCGTTTTACTCGATGTTCGGTTTTCAGCGCATAGGCGATCTGATCTGGGCCGCGGCCGATTCGCGCTCGCGCGGATTCCTGATCGGGGCCACTGCGGGGCGCACCACGCTCGCCGGCGAAGGCCTGCAGCATCAGGACGGCACCAGCCACCTCATCGCATCCAGCATTCAGAATTGCGTCGCTTATGATCCCTGCTTCGGCTACGAGCTTGCAGTGATCCTGCAGCACGGCATGCGGCGCATGTTGACGCAGCAGGAGGATGTTTTCTACTACGTCACCGTGATGAACGAGAATTACGCGCAGCCGCCGCTGCCGGCCGGAGCGGAGGACGGGATCAGGCGCGGGATGTATCTGCTGCGCCCATCGCCGCTGGCGCGCGCCGGCGCGGCGGCCGGGAAGTCGATCCCGCAGGTTCAACTCCTGGGTTCGGGCACCATACTGCGCGAAGCGCTGGCAGCGGCCGACATCCTGGAGCAGGAATACGACATCGCTGCCGATGTCTGGAGCGTCACCAGTTTTACCGAGCTGCGCCGCGACGGCCTGGAATGCGAACGCTGGAACCTGGAACATCCCGGCGCGGCACGCAGCTGCTGGGTGGAACAATGCCTTGGAGGCAGCGGCGGCCCGGTGATTGCGGCGAGCGACTACGTGCGCGCCGTGCCCGATCTGATACGCGCCTGGGTTCCAGGCAGTTATCTGACGCTGGGCACCGATGGATTCGGCCGCAGCGATACGCGTGCCGCACTGAGGCGCTTTTTCGGCATCGACGCGCCCAGCATAGCGCAGGCGGCCGTACGCGCCGCCGCTTCCCGGTCCGGATGAAGCCGGGTCCCAGGAAGAAACCAGGCAGAAACACTACCGGCCCTGCGTCGATCGTGCTTCAGCCCTTGACGGTATGTTCGGGCGATTCTCCGTAAGGCGGAGAATAGATCACCAGCACGCGCGCCGGCGTGTCGCTGGTCACGGTGAAGCTATGCAACAAGTCGGCCGGAAAGAAGCAGCAGTCGCCGGGGCCGAGTTCGCGCGCCTGTCCGCCGACCTCGGCCAGCGCGCGGCCCTCGAGCATATAGCAGACCTGCTCGATACCGGGATGGCTGTGCGGCAGTGCGCCTTTGCCCTTTTCGATCACACCCAGCACCAGTTCCACCTTGGCCGCGCCCACGGTCTCCGGACCGATGAGACGGAAATTGGTGGTGCCGGTGTGATTGGCTGGGTGATAGGGCGTGACCGATTGCTCGTTGACGAAGTAATTTGCGCGCGAACCCAGGCTGGTCATGGCAGTCTCCCGCTGTCGTTCCGGTTATTTTAGCCGGTTGATCCAGATCAAACGCGGGCGCAGACTAAGCCCTTGACTTGGCTTATAATTAGGCAATCCGGAATTGGAAGGGACGCGGCTGCGCCGACGCCCTTCAATTGCGCTTCTTGAACTTGCGGAAACAAAATGCAGCTTTACGCTCTGGGCCTGAACCACAACACCGCTCCGCTCGCGATCCGCGAGCAGATGGTGTTTCACGCCGAAAAATTGCAGGCAGCGCTGCGCGAACTGACCCAGACCAAACCCGTGGGGGAGGCGGCGATCCTCTCCACCTGCAACCGCACCGAACTGTACTGCTCGTCGACGGAGCCGCACGAGGCGCTGCACTGGCTGGCCGAGTATCAGAGCGTGAAACCGCAGGAACTGAAGCCCTTCCTCTATACATTGCCGAAGGAACAGGCGGTGCGCCACGCATTCCGTGTCGCCTCGGGCCTGGAATCCATGGTATTGGGCGAACCGCAGATCCTGGGACAGATGAAGGAGGCGGTGCGCCAGGCCGAATCCGCCGGCACCATGGGTACGCTGCTGCACAAGTTGTTCCAGCGCTCCTTCGCCGTGGCCAAGGAGGTGCGCACCAACACCCAGATCGGCGCCAATGTGGTGTCGATGGCGGCGGCATCGGTGAAGCTGGCCGCGCGCATTTTCCCCAGCCTGAAGGAGCAGAAGATCCTGTTTATCGGCGCGGGCGAAATGATAGACCTGTGCGCCACGCATTTCGCCGCGCAGCAGCCGCGCGCCATCACCGTCGCGAGCCGCACGCTGGAGCGTGCGCGGGCGCTGGCGCACCGCTTCAATGGGCAGGCGATAGAATTGCGCGAACTGTCGGAACAACTGCACGAGTACGACATCGTCGTATCCTGCACCGCAAGTTCGCTACCCATACTCGGCAAGGGTACGGTTGAACGCGCGATCAAGGCGCGCCGTCACCGGCCCATGTTCATGGTCGACCTGGCCGTGCCTCGCGACATCGAGCCCGAAGTCGCGGAAATGGACGACGTGTTCCTCTATACGGTCGACGACCTGGGCCAGATGGTGAAAACCGGCGCCGACGCGCGCCAGTCGGCCGTGGCGCAGGCCGAGGCCATCATCGAGACCAGCGTGGGCAGTTTTCTGCACTGGCTGTCCTCGCGCGACCTGGTGCCCACCATACGCGCGCTGCGCAGCCATGCGGAGGAGGCGCGCGGCGAGGAAGTGCAGCGTGCGCTGAAACTGCTCGCGCGCGGCAACGATCCAAAGCAGGTGCTGGAAGCGCTGTCGCACGGGCTCACCAACAAGCTGATGCATGCGCCCACCCAGGCGCTCAACGAAGCTTCCGCCGAGGAGCGTTCCCGGCTCACCGAGCTGGTGTCCCGCCTGTACCAAATCCGCAACCCGCGCTAGCCGGCAGCGGAGCTGCAGTCCCGGCCATGAAGCCTTCCATTGCCTCGAAGCTGGAGCAGCTTGCGCTGCGCCTGGGCGAACTGACCCGCCTGTTGTCCAGCGAAGACGTGGTGCGCGACATGGACAACTACCGCAAATTCACGCGCGAGCACGCCGAACTCACGCCGCTGGTGGCGCTGTACCAGTCGTTCAAGCAGGCCGAAGAGGACGCCCACACCGCGCAGGACATGCTCGCCGATCCGCAGATGAAGGCGTTCGCCGAAGTCGAAGCCCGGGAGGCGAAGGAGCGCATGGCCGCGCTCGAGGCCGAATTGCAGAAACTGCTCCTGCCCAGGGATCCCGATGACGAGCGCAACACCTTCCTCGAGATCCGCGCCGGCACCGGCGGGGACGAGTCGGCCTTGTTCGCCGGCGATCTATTGCGCATGTACACGCGCTTCGCCGAACGCAATCGCTGGCAGGTGGAGATCATCTCGGAAAGCCCGTCCGAGCTCGGCGGCTTCAAGGAGGTAATCGCCAAGTTCGTCGGTCAGGGCGTCTATTCCAAACTGAAGTTCGAATCCGGCGGCCACCGGGTGCAGCGCGTGCCCGCCACCGAAACCCAGGGCCGCATCCATACCTCGGCCTGCACCGTTGCGGTGATGCCCGAAGTCGACGAAATCAACGACGTCGTGATCAACCCGGCGGAGATCCGCGTCGATACCTTTCGCGCCTCGGGTGCCGGTGGACAGCATATCAACAAGACCGACTCTGCCGTGCGCGTGACCCATTTGCCCACCGGCATCGTAGTCGAGTGCCAGGACGGGCGTTCGCAGCACAAGAACAAGGCGCAGGCGCTCTCGGTGCTGGCGGCGCGCATCAAGGACAAGCAATTGCGCGAGCAGGCGGCAGCGCAGGCAGCGACACGCAAGAGCCTGATCGGCAGCGGCGACCGCTCCGAACGCATACGCACCTACAACTTTCCGCAGGGGCGCGTCACCGATCACCGCATCAATCTGACCCTGTACAAGATCCAGGACATCATGGAGGGCGACCTCGCCGAGTTGACCGGGGCGCTCGCCGCCGAGCACCAGGCCGAGCAGCTCGCCGCGCTGGGCGAGGAAGCCGGCGCTTCCGGCCAGCTGTGAGCGCAGGGGTCACGCTGGCGGAACTCCTGGCGCAGAGCGGCTTGCCGCTGCTGGAAGCGCGCATGCTGCTCGAGCGGGTGCTCGGCAAGAACCGCGCCTGGCTGGCGGCGCATGCGGACGAGGCCGCCGACGCGGAGGCGCAAAATGCATTTGCCGCCCTGGCGCAACGCCGCGGCGATGGCGAGCCCATCGCCTACATTCTCGGTGTGCGCGAATTCTACGGCCTCGAATTCGGGATCACGCCGGCCGTGCTGATCCCGCGCCCCGAAACGGAGCTGCTGGTCGAACTCGCGCTCGAGCGTATCCCGGCGAATGCGCCGCTACGCGTACTCGACCTCGGAACGGGCAGCGGCGTGATCGCCGTCGCACTGGCGAAAGAGCGCCCGCAGGCGCGCGTGACCGCGGTGGACGTGGATTACGCGGCGCTTTCGGTCGCGCGTGCGAACGCGAAACGCCACAAAGTCGGCGTGCGCTTTTTCTGCGGCGACTGGTTCGGCGCGCTGGCGGGGGAGCGCTTTGAGCTGATCGTCTCCAACCCGCCCTATGTCGCTGCTGGCGATGCGCACCTGGGCCAGTGTGACCTGGCCTTCGAACCGCAGCGCGCTTTGGTTGGCGGTGCTGACGGGCTGGACTGCATCCGCGCCATCGTCGCCAAAGCGGGGGCGCACCTCGATCCGGGCGCATGGCTGCTGTTCGAGCATGGCTACGATCAGTCCGGGGCCTGCGCCGCACTGCTGGCGGCGCATGGATATCGACAGATGCAATCCTGGCCGGACCTGGCCGGAATTGTACGCGTGAGCGGCGCGCGCGCCGCGCAGAATGTGTTGAAATAGGCATGCAGCAACGGCTAATCTGAAGACAGAGGATCCCACGAAATGACCGCCAGCAGCCCGGTGCCGAAAAAGCGCAAAAAAGTAGCCCACGGCGTGACGCCGCTGGAGCAGGTGCAACACCTGTCCGGCCTGGAATTCATGCAAGGCATACTCGAATGCCGCTACCCCGCAGCGCCGATCAGCGCGGCGCTCAAGTTCGAGCTGGTCGAGGTGGAGCACGGTCGCACCGTGTTCGAGGGCGTGCCCGAATTCGCCTTTTTCAATCCCATCAGCAGCGTGCATGGCGGCTACGCCGCCACGCTGCTGGATTCCTGCATGGGCTGCGCGGTGCACACCACACTGCCCGCAGGGCAGGCCTATACCACGCTGGAATTCAAGATCAACTTCGTGCGCGCCATGACCGAAAAAACCGGACGCGTGCGCGCCGAGGGGCGGGTGATCCATCCGGGCAATCGCGCGGCCACCGCCGAAGGCAATCTCTATGATTCCCGCGGCAAATTGCTGGCTCACGCCACGACGACCTGCATGATTTTTCCGATTTGAAGCCGGCGCGGGCGGGGCTGCATCCCGTGGCGCTGGCGCCAAGTACATTGACCGGAAGGTCTACAAGCCGGTAAAATCCAAAGCTGAGCATTTTACTCAAGTATTCGCAAAGGAGTTGACGATGGACACGCAAGAGTTGATTAAAGAACAGGTTTCCGGCCATCCGGTGGTGCTGTATATGAAGGGCACGCCGCAGGCCCCGCAGTGCGGTTTTTCCGCCAACGCAATCGCCATGCTGAATGCCTGCGGCGCGAAGGAAGTATTCACCGTGAACGTGTTGGAGAACGCCGAAATCCGCCAGGGCATCAAGACCTATGCCAACTGGCCGACCATCCCCCAGCTCTACGTCAAGGGCGAGTTTGTCGGCGGTTCCGACATCATGGGCGAGATGTACCAGTCGGGCGAGCTGCAAAAGCTCCTGGGTGCCTGAGGCGCAAGCCGCAAGGCATCCGGGCGCGCAGGCCGCTCGGGCCATCGCGGTTTTGCCGCGGTGAAGCGCTGCTCGCCGGGGGCCCACTCCCTGGGAGCTAGCGGAGCTGCGCGGCTTTTTCCGGCCGGCAGCTGCGAATCGCGCTAGGCGGGATCCATGCCCACGAAAATCTCCAACCTGCACATCGCGCGCGAGGATTTGCTGCCCGCGCCGCGGGAGTTGCACGTCGATCTGCCGGTCGGCGAGGCCGAAGCCGCGCACATTGCCGGCGCGCGCGCGGCGGTGCAGGCCATACTGAGGGGCGAAGACCACCGCCTGCTCGTCATCGTCGGTCCGTGCTCGATCCACGAGTCCGCGTCCGCGATCGAATATGCGCGGCGGCTGCGCGATATTGCGCCTGGCCTGGCCGATGCGCTCATGCTGGTCATGCGGGTCTATTTCGAGAAACCCAGGACGCGCCTGGGATGGAAGGGCCTGATCTACGATCCGGACCTGGACGGGCGCGGCGACATGGGCGAGGGACTGCGCCGCGCGCGCCGCATTCTGCTCGAATGCGCGCGCCTCGGAATCCCCGCGGCGTCCGAAATCCTCGATCTGGTGACACCGCAGTATTACGCCGAATTGCTCACCTGGGGCGCTATCGGAGCGCGCACAGTGGAAAGCCCGCTGCACCGCCAGATGGCTTCAGCGCTGTCGGCGCCCGTGGGTTTCAAGAACGCCACCGACGGCAGCGTACAGGCCGCCGTCGACGCCATACTTGTCGCGGCGCAGCCGCATACCTTTCCTTCGGTCTCTTTCGACGGCAGGGCGATGATCGTTACCAGCACCGGCAATCCCCACGGGCACCTGATATTGCGCGGCTCCGAAGCCGGGCCGAACTACGACGCCGCCAGCGTGCGCAGTGCCGCCGATGCGCTGGCCCGTGCCGGCTTGCAGCCGCGCATGATCGTGGACTGCAGCCACGGCAACAGCGGCAAGGACTATCGCAAACAGCCGGAAGTCGCGGCCAGTCTGGCCGACCAGATCGGGGGCGGTTCGTACGCCATCTGCGGCGTGATGATCGAAAGCCACCTGGTCGAAGGCAGGCAAACGATCACCGACAACAAGCAGAACCTGCGCTACGGCCAGAGCGTTACCGATGCTTGCATAGGCTGGGAGCAGACGGTGAGCGCGCTCGAAGTTCTAGCGGCCGCGGTCCGGTCGCGCAGAAAACACCCTGCCTAGTACGCGCCGCGATCGAAAGGGTGCGCCGACGCGCCGGCCCGCTCAGACGCCGATAAGCCTCGTGTTGGAAAGCGACAGGCGATCGACCAGGATCGCCATGAAGGCACGGTCGAACTTGTGGCGGCAGATGTCGGAGGCTTGATCCAGATCCTTGTTGTATATGGTGATCACGCGCGATTCGCTCAAAGCGACGATGTCGGCGCTGCGCACGCTGCCGGTCGCCCCTGCGATATAGGCCATCTCGCCGAAACATTCTCCCCTGCTGAGGATATTGAGCAGCTTGCCCTGCTTGATCACCTTGACTTCGCCCGAGGCCAGCAGGCAGAAGAAATCCCCCGCTTCGCCTTCGAACATCAGCGCCTTGCCCGGTTTGCAGTACTCCCAGCTGCTGATGCGCATCACTTCCCACAACTCGGCGTCGCCGAAATTGGCGAAGAACGGCAGGCCGCGCAGGAGATTGAATTTTTCGCTGTCGGCAAAGTCCTCCTTTTTCTGCACCGCCTGTTCGCTGCTGATGACCGCCGCAAGGTCGTCGGAGAACTCGTCCCAGTTCTGGTAGCGCAACTCCAGTTCCTTTTGCATCGCCTTGCGCACGATCCGTTCCACCGCGAACGCGATTTCCCGTCGTTTGCTGGCCGGCGGCGGCGGTTCGACGTTGGTGATCTGGTACATCATGCTGAAATTGTTGCTCGCCTGGAACGGCAGCTGCCCGGTGAGCAATTGGTACATCACCACGCCGAGCGAATAGATGTCGGTCTGCAGCGTAAGCGGGTGTTCCTTGATCTGCTGTGGCGACATATAGGCAGGTGAGCCGATACCGCTCACCTGCGTGACCATGCTGGTGGTGATCAGCGCCGAGCCGAAGTCGGAAATCTTGATGTCGGACTCGCCGTGCAGCAGGATGTTGGCCGGCTTGATGTCGCGGTGTATGACCCCGGCGCGGTTGGCGTAGTCCAGTGCCCGGGTGCACTTGAAAATGATCTCGACGATTCTGTCCACCGGCAGCAGTGAGGCCGGGTTGCAGTGCGGCTCGAGCGTCCCTCCGTCCACGTACTCCATCACCACATAGCTGATGCCTTCATCCACCACCGCATCGAAGATCTGCACGATGTGCGGATGCGTGAGCTTGCCGGCGAGCGAGGCCTCGGTGATGAACAGTTTGCGGAACAGCTTGCGGTTCTCGTCGTCGGTGAGCGTGTCCGGAAACACCACCTTGATCGCCACTTTGCGGTCGGCGAAAGGATCATGGCACAGGTAGACCTCGCTGGTGGCGCCTTCCCCGAGCTTTCGCGTGACCAGGTACTTGCCGATTTTTTCCATTGCGGCCTGTGAGCCGTTTCGATCCGGGGGGAAGGTCCCCGAGGTGATATCGATGGTGGCGTTCTTCATCACGCCCTGCTCAATCGGATCGTTGTGAAACTCATCTGGCGAGGCATTCAACGCAGGTCTTTTCGCGCGCGTTTCACGGCCGCGCGCACGCGCCGGGGCGCGGTGCCCCCGGCATGGTCGCGGCTGGCAAGCGAGCCTTCGAGGGTCAGCACTTTGAATACGTCGGCGCCGACTAGCGGCGAGAACTGCCGCAGTTCGGCCAGGCCGAGTGCGGCGAGATCGCAGCCGCGCGCATCGGCCGCGCGAACCGCGCGCGCCACCGCTTCGTGCGCGTCGCGAAACGCCAGGCCTTTCTTGACCAGGTAGTCGGCGAGGTCGGTCGCGGTCGCATGGCCTTCGAGTGCGGCTGCGCGCATCGCGGCCGCGTCGACTTCGATGCCGGCCACCAGGTCGGTAAATATCGCCAGTGTGTCGGAGAGCGTGTCGGCGGTGTCGAACAGCGGTTCCTTGTCCTCCTGGTTGTCCTTGTTGTAGGCGAGCGGCTGCGCTTTCATCAGCATGAGCAGCGCCATCAGGTGGCCGGCCACGCGTCCGGTCTTGCCGCGCGCGAGTTCGGGCACGTCCGGGTTCTTCTTCTGCGGCATGATGGACGAGCCGGTGCAGAAGCGGTCGGGCAGGCGGATGAAGCCGTAGCGCGGGCTCATCCACAGCACCAGTTCCTCCGACAGCCGCGACACGTGGGTCATGATCAGCGCAGCGCAGGCGCAGAACTCGATGGCGAAGTCGCGGTCCGACACCGCGTCGATCGAATTGGCGCAGAGGCCCTCGAAGCCCAGCGCCTTCGCCACCATTTCGCGGTCGATCGGATACGAGGTGCCCGCGAGCGCGGCTGCGCCCAGGGGCAGGCGGTTGACGCGCTTGCGGCAGTCCTCGAGCCGTTCACGGTCGCGTGCGAACATCTCGAAATAGGCCATCAGGTGGTGGCCGAAGGTGACTGGCTGCGCCACCTGCAGATGGGTGAAGCCGGGCATCACGGTGTCCGCGTGGCGCGCGGCCTGCTCGAGCAGGCTCGCCTGCAGCGCGCCCAGCTGGGCCGCGAGCGCATCGATCGCGTCGCGCAGCCACAGACGCACGTCCGTCGCCACCTGGTCATTGCGCGAGCGCGCGGTGTGCAAACGCTTGCCTGCGTCGCCCGCGAGCGCGGTCAGGCGGCGTTCGATGTTGAGGTGCACGTCCTCGCTCGCGAGCGACCACTTGAACTTGCCGCTGCGCAATTCCGCCTGAATGGTGCGCATGCCGGATTCGATGGCGGCGAGATCGCGCCTGGAGATCACCGCGCAGGCGGCGAGCATGCGCGCGTGCGCGAGCGAGCCGCGGATGTCGTGCTCGGCCAGGCGCTGGTCGAAGTGCACGGATGCGGTAAAGCGCTGCACCCGCTCGCTCACGGGCTCGGCGAAGCGTCCCGACCAGGCGGCGCGAGGCTGCGGTTTCTTGTTCCTAGTCTTGCTCATTGCCCTGAATCCGGTCAGAATCGGAAAACCCGGCGCCTGCGCGCCATTTGACATACGTTTTCAATACCTTATCCGTGTCAAGTATAGATCAAATCGCGCCTTCCGACTCCCTCCCGGATTTGCGCAATCGGCGTGTCGCGCTGCGCGCCCTGCCGCCTGGCCGGGTGCCGGGGTGAACGATGTGCTCAAAGTGGTGCTGGTCGACGACGAGGCGCCTGCGCGCACGCGCCTGAAGGAACTGATTGCCGACTGCACGCCGCAGGTGCCGGCGAAGGTTGTGGGCGAAGCCGGCAACGGCAGGGAGGCGCTGGAACTGCTCGAGTCCGTAAGCGCGGACGTACTGCTGGTGGACATTCGCATGCCGCAGATGAGCGGCATCGAATTCGCGCGCCATGCGCTGGCGCTGGAATCGCCGCCGGCGATCATATTCGTCACGGCTTACGACGAGTACGCGATCAAGGCGTTCGAGCTGCGCGCGCTCGATTACCTGTTGAAGCCGGTGCGCCGCGCGCGCCTGCTG
>JACZJV010000117.1 GCA_014860355.1 Burkholderiales bacterium
AACGCGCGGGAACCCAGACGACTAGCGTAGTCCCCAGCCCGGGCGCGCTCTCGATGTCGAGCGTGCCGTTCACCAGCTGCACGCGTTCGCGCATGCTCGCCAGGCCGAGGTGCCCCGGCTCTCGCGGATGTTCCGGATCGAAGCCGGTGCCGGCATCGCGCACTGCGAGGACCAGGCCGCCGTCCATCTGCCGCAGCGTGACACTTGCGCTGCGCGTGCCGGCGTGGCGCGCCACGTTGTTCAGCGCCTCCTGCGCCACGCGGAACAGGCAGAGCTCGGCTTCCTTCTCGACGATCGCAGGCAGGGGTTCGAGGTCCAGCGACAGGTCGAGCTGGCCCTGGCGACCCCGCCGTTCGCATTCCGCCCGCAGCGCCTCGATGAGGCCGAGTTCCTCGAGAACCGACGGATGCAGCTGGTAGGCGAGGGAGTGTATATCCTCGCTGAGGCGCACCAGCTCCGCGCCCAGCGAGCGCATTGCTCCTGCATGCGCTGTGTCGGGCGCGGCGAGCTCGGCGCGGCCGACCTCGATCGCCAGCACGGCGAGCCGCTGCGTCACATCGTCGTGCAACTCGCGCGCGAGCAGCGCGCGTTCATCCTCGTGCGCCTGGATCAGGCGCCGGCTGAGGCTGCGCATCTCGTTCTCGACCCGCTTTCGCTCCGTCACGTCGCGCAGGACGCCGAAGGTGACGGCTACGCGCCCGGCGGCATCGCGATCGTTGATCACGCTGATGTGATGAATCCACTTCTCGCCGCAAGCCGGATGCAGGTAACGATACTCCAGGATCAGTTTGCTCAGCTCGCCGGAATGGAGCTGCTCGCGCTTGTGCAATACCGAAGCACGGTCATCCGGATGCAGATGGTCTATCCAGAACTCCAGGGCCTGGAGCCCGCCCCTTCGGTCCGGGGGAATGCCACAGATGTCGCGCAGCCGGTCGTCCACAAAGATTGCGCCTGCGCCAAAGTCCACCTCGTAGAAGCCGAGGCCGGCGAGCTCGGCCGCGGCGACCAGCCGCGCTTTGGACTGCTGCAGGCTGACCTCCTGGTGTTCCCGCGCGAGCGCGCCGGTGAACATCTGCGCGATCAGCTGTAAGCGCTGCACCAGCGCGTCCGGCCATTCGCGGTGCGACCGTAGTGCGTTGAATCCCAGGGCGCCGACGCTTGGCGCGCCGCCCATAGAGAGCGGAATGCACAGAGCGGACTTGATGCCGTACAGAGCGCAGGTTGCCCGGTCGATCGACGCCTCGGCCGGCAGTTCCTCCGGAGAAGAAATGGCGACCATGCGTCCGGCCAGCACCTGCCGTACCGACCAGGGATACTGATCCTCGCGCATCGCTTCGGAAGGCCGCGGAACGTCCTGGGCGTGATAGACGTGGGTGGGCATGATCAAATCAGGTGCCACCCGCGACCATTGCCACAGCACGGCAAGATCGATGCCGAGAGGCTCGCACACGCGGCGCAGCGCGTTCTCGATCTCGCGGTCCACCTCGTCGGGAGCCAGGTTGATGAACCTGGTGGAGAGATCCGTAATCAGCGTCTCGAACTCGAGGCGGTTCTCGAGTTGCTCGGTAGACGGCAGCGCCTGCTCGATCGTGGGCATGGTGCCCGATTATACGCGGGCGGATCGTTGACTGATCTGCAGGGATTCCGGTATGCGGATGGTCATGAACGGGCCGATGAACTGATTCGGAAGGCGGCAAGCAAGCCCGCGGTCTGCACTGCCAATTGCCAGTTCGGCCGCGCACTGAGGGCTGGCCGCAACGCCGTTGCGGATCTCTCAATGGCACAACTCAACATCCTTGATTTTGGAGCGACTGGTCTATAAACTAGTCTGCGCAACAATCATTTTTCCGGGGAATGGCATGAAGATCCAAATTGGCTCATATGAAGCGAAAACCAAGCTTCCTGAATTGCTAAGACAGGTAAAAAGCGGCAAGAGCTTTACGATCACCAATCGCGGGGAAGCCATCGCGGATTTAGTGCCGAGCTTGGGCGCGAATGCGAAGGACCGGGTTTCGGCGGCAGAAAAGCTCAAGGCGTTCATGCTCGCCGATCCGGTGCGCGGCGTAAATATCAAAGCGCTCATCGAGGAGGGTCGCGCGTGAGCTTCGTCCTCGATAACTCGGTTACCATGCGCTGGTTTTTCGGCGACGGCAGCCCACGCGAGATCACTTATGCCGGCAAAGTGCTGGATGCGATGAAAAAAGCCAGCGCACGCGTACCCGCGACCTGGGGTCTGGAGGTGGCAAACGTCATCGCCAGGGCAGAAGCAAAGGGTCTGGTGACCGAAGCGCGTAGCCAAGCGTTTCTTGAAATGCTGGAAGGCGTGGAGATCGAGGTGGATGCGGCAACATTCGCCCACGCGCTGTCCAGCACCCTTCAGCTGGCGCGGCGATACAAGTTGTCTGCCTACGATGCGTCCTACCTTGAACTGGCCCTGCGACTGGGCATACCACTGGCTACGCTCGACGCGGATTTGCAGAATGCGTCGACGAAGGCGGGCGTGAAAAATTTTGCTTGACGTTTCGAATTGACCCGGACGTCGTCCTCTGCAACTCTGGGTATTGTCGCGTGCTTGCCGGACTATGCGCCTGTCGCTGAACCTCTCCGGAAAGCGTCAACTTGCGCTACGCACCATTATGCGCCGATCGGCCAAGGACGCGTCTTCACAAGCCATCCCGAGAATGGCGTCCCTATTGGATCTACAGCATATGGCGCCTTTGTTTTGCGGCAACTGAAGCGGTCCGCAAAACGAGGCCGAGATCGATACGCTATTCGTGCTTGCCCTGCGCAGTCAGCGCGAGGCAGGCTACACTCGAACCTGATTCGGTTTGTCGTCAAGGCGCGCTCGTTCTCGTGGGCCCGGACCAGGCGCCGGACACAGGTCGCGTACCCGGCCACTGCCGATTTCATGTTGTTTCCGCCTATGTCACTGCCAGTATCTTCATAACTGGCACCTTTCGACGCAGGATCACCTCTTCCTGACCGGCTATTCCCTCGCCGTGTTACCTGCTCTAGGGTGGAGCGGATGTTCTTGATTTCCGGAAAAGGCCATTCGAGTACAATTTGGAAACTGCGCAATGTGGTATTCGACGGCACTGTCAGCCGGCGAACGCCGGCATCGCAGAGGGGCCATCGACTCGCCGGCCGGAAGGATGCCGGACATTTGCGGGAGACTAGCACCATGATCCAATATGAGCTTCTGCGCGAGCAGGGCATACTCATTCTTCGGCCGGAGGCCGCGCTGCAGTCGGAAGATTTTGCCGCGGTCGCCAAGCTTGTCGACCCCTACATCGAGAGTCACGGAGACCTGCGCGGTCTCATGATCGATGCGCCCTCGTTCCCGGGATGGGAGAATTTCGCTGCATTGCTGTCGCACCTGCGTTTCGTCCGCGATCACCATCGCCGCATCCGGCGTGTCGCGGTGGTATCCGATGATCCCCTGCTCGGCGTGGCGCCGAAAATCGCCGGTCATTTCCTGAGCGCGGAGTTGAAGACTTTCGCGGCCATGGAGCGCGCGGCGGCACTTGCCTGGCTGGGCGAAGGCGGATGATGGTCGCCGGTCGATCACAGCTACGGCCTCGGTGAGGATATGCAGGACCCGGTCGATCTGGTCAGTCAAGCACGGCGGTTTGCCGGCGAAGCCCATCGCAATGTAGGCCAGCTGCGAAAGTACAGCGCTCAGCCGTATGAGGAGCACCTGCGCTCCGTGGCCGAAATGGTCAGCGCAGTCACAGATGACCCGGAAATCATCGCAGCGGCCTGGCTGCATGACGTGGTCGAGGATACGCCCACCACCATCGAAGACATCCAGCGCGCCTTCGGACCCGGCGTGCGCGAACTGGTTGACGCGCTGACCGATGTCAGCCGCCCGCACGACGGGAATCGCGCCGCGCGCAAGGCGCTGGATCGCGCGCACCTGGCCGCGGCGCCGGCGCGGGCACAGACTGTCAAGCTGGCCGATCTGATCGACAACTGTCAGGACATTTGCAGACACAACGCGAAGTTCGGCCGCGTATACCTCGCCGAGATGGCCGCCTTGCTGGAGGTGTTGACCGCAGGCGACGAGTCCCTGAGGCGCAAGGCGAAAAAGACCCACGACACCTGGTCGGCTCGACTGGCACGGGCATCCTTGCCTCCTCCAGCGGAGACATTCGCGGCCGCAGCCGGATCGCCGGGAACCCGTATGCGACGCGCTTTGCACGCGTTTGCCCACGGCTTTCGCGCGGGCGACGTGGCCGAGCCCTTGCCCTCATTCGAGGCGGAAAGCCCCGTTGCTACGGCACTGGATATTCCTGATTGTCCGGTATTCGGTGTGCGGGAACGCGGTCGCATCGCCGCCTATGTTCCTCGCGCGGAGCTAGGCACGGGATGCTTTGCTGAGACCATGCGCCCGATCCTGCCCTCGCAGGTACTCGACAGCCGTTCCGGACTGGCGAACCTGGTGATGACCTTGACGCGCCATGATTACTGCTTCGTAAACCTGAAGGACGAGGTGGGCGCCTACGCCGGCCGCGACGAGATGCAGAGCCCCGTGGCCCGGATGTGGCTGTTCGGCATGATCACAACGACTGAATTGGCCATTAGTCAGCAGATTCGGTCTGCGGCTGCCGATCGGGAGTGGATGTCGCTGCTAACGCCGGCGCGCCTGCAGAAGGCACGCGTGCTGCAGCAGTCCCGTGCAAAGATGGGAAGGCCGGTGCCACTGCTGGATTGCCTGCAGCTATCGGACAAGATCCGCATCCTGCTCGATATCGACGATGGCCCGGCGCCGCTGATGCGAGGCCAAAGCAGGGCCGAATCACAGCGCCTCGCACGCGACCTCGAGGATTTGCGCAATAGCCTCGCTCACGCCCAGGATATCGTCACCCACGATTGGGTGCAGATCGCCCGCCTCGCCGGACGCCTGGAGGAGCTGGCCGCCGGCGAAGGCGGCGCGCAGGGCGCTTGAACTTCCTTCGTTGCATAAGGTTTCGCCAAGACCGCCGCACTGCGACACCGTGTGGCAGAATTGAAACCTCGACGACGTCGCCCGCGCGCCGTCGACAGCGGAGGGAGATGTCATGCGCAACAAGCTCACGATCCTGATCGCCGTCGCTGCCGTCGCAGGGGTGCTGGCCGGCTGGGTCGCCAACGTCGCGGCGCCGGGTCCGGATGCCGCGGCGACGATCGCAGGCTATTTTTCCATCCTCGCCGACATCTTCCTGCGGCTGATCAAGATGATCATCGCGCCTCTGGTGTTCGCCACTGTCGTGCACGGCATTGCCGCCACCGGCGACACCAAGGCTGTAGGCCGCATCGGCATCAAGGCGGTGG
Organism: Burkholderiales bacterium; assembly: GCA_014860355.1. GTDB lineage: Bacteria > Pseudomonadota > Gammaproteobacteria > Burkholderiales > SG8-39 > 2-12-FULL-64-23. Next base: position 5,314 of record JACZJV010000117.1, read on the forward strand.
GCTGGTTCATAACCGCCTCGATCGTTTCGCTGCTGCTGGGCATGGTGTTCGCCAATGTCTTTCAGCCTGGCGCCAATCTTTCCCTGCCGCTGCCCGACGCCGGCCTGTCGACCAATCTCAAGACCGGCAGCATGAACCTGAAGGATTTCGTGGTGCATGTCTTTCCGAAGAGCATCTTCGAGGCCATGGCGACCAACGAAATCCTGCAGATCCTGGTGTTCTCGATCTTCTTCGGCATCGCGCTCGCCGCGCTGAATGAGCGCCCGGCCGTCACCATCATGGGATTCATCGACGACCTGGTGCAGGTGATGCTGAAGCTGACCGAGTACGTGATGTTGTTCGCGCCGGTCGGCGTGTTCGGCGCCGTAGCCGCCGCCATCACCACTCAGGGGATCGGCATCCTCGCAACCTACGGCAAGTTCATCGGCTCCTTCTACGCGAGTCTGGCCGTGCTCTGGGTCGTCCTGATCGCAGCCGGTTTCGTCTTTTTGCAGGGCCGCGTGTTCACGCTGTTTTCGATGCTGCGCGAGCCCATGCTGATCGGGTTCTCGACCGCCAGCAGCGAGGCCGCCTTTCCGAAGATGATGAAGCAACTCGAGCGCTTCGGCGCCAACGAACGCGTGACGGCGCTGGTGCTGCCGCTGGGCTACTCGTTCAACCTCGACGGCTCCATGATCTACCAGGCGTTCGCATCGATATTCATCGCGCAGGCCTACGGCATCGAGATGTCGCTGGGCCAGCAGTTCACCATGCTGATGGTGATGCTGCTCTCGAGCAAAGGCGTGGCCGGCGTGCCCAGGGCCTCGCTCGTGGTGATCGCGGCGACGCTGCCGACCTTCGGCCTGCCCGAAGCCGGCCTGCTGATGATCATGGGCATAGACCAGTTCCTCGACATGGGGCGCACCGCGACCAATGTGATCGGCAACGGCATCGCGACGGCCGTCGTGGCGAAATGGGAAGGCGAGCTTGGCCCGACCACGACCGACCCGGAAGGGGAGGCGCCCGCACGAGTCGCGGCATGAAGCCCGCGCTCGGCGCGCTACTGTTACTGCTTCTCACGCTGGGTAGCGGGCCCTGCGCGGCGGCCGGCGCCCCGCCCGCGTGGTCGGGAGCGCTGACCGGCCGCCTGGCGCATATCAAGGCGACCGGACGCATCCAGCTCGGTTACCGCCAAAGTGCGATTCCCTTCTCCTACGTCGGCGCCGGCGGCAAGCCGGTGGGCTACTCGCTAGACCTTTGCGCCGCGATCGCGGCCGCCATGGCCGAGGAGCTGGGCGGCGCGCCGCTCGCCATAGACTACGTTCCCGTCACGGCGCAGAACCGCATCGAGCACGTCGAATCGGGCGCCGTGGACCTGGAATGCGGCGCCAGCACGAACACCGCGGAACGCCGCCGGCGGGTCGCTTTTTCACCGCTGATTTTCGTCACCGGGACCAGGCTGGCCGTTCCCCGCGCCAGCGCCGTGAACCGCGTCGCCGACCTGCGCGGCCGGCCGGTCGCAGTCGTGCGCGCAACGACCAACGAAGCGGCGATGCGCGAGCTCGACCGCCTGCAACGGCTGCAAATCCGCTTCGTCCCCGCCGATGATTATCGCGAGGCACTGTCGCTGCTTGAGGCCGGCAAAGCGGAAGCTCTCGCTGCCGACGACGTGCTGCTGCGCGGCGTCCTCGTGGAAATGCACAAACGCGCGGACTTTCGGCTGGTCGGCGGGCTGTTTTCCTTCGAGCCCTACGGCATCATGTTTGCGCGCAGGGACCCGCAGCTGGAGGCCGTGGTCGAACGCGCGCTGCGCGATCTCGCCGCGAGCCGGGAACTGGCGGCGATCTACAACCGCTGGTTCCTGCAGCCGCTGCCCTCGGGCGGCCGGATAGACCTGCCGATGAGCACGCAGCTGCGCCGTTCGTTCGAGCTCATCGGCATGCCTACGGACTGAACTTGAGCGCCGGGCGCGGTTTGCGAAGACGCAGTTATGGTCCGTACTTATCGCGGCCGCGTCAGACACCCATGCGCCGCCGATAGGCCTGCGATATGCGGCTGGCGAGCCCGGGATCCCGGCCCTTCGGCCCTGCCGCCTCGATTTCAACCTGCAATGTTCCATTGGGCAGCCTCGCGACCGACACGGTCACATCCGTCTGGTCCCGGGTGCCACGAATCAGTCCCCTGGCCGGGTCCGCCGAGGCGATCAGAACGCCGGTCTCCTTAAGTGCTTCAAGCGCAGCGTTCCACGCGCGATCGAAGCTGTGGCTGGGTGCCGCAGCAGGCGGCGGATAGTAGACAGGAACAGGCTCGTAAGCGACACAGGCGCTCAGCGCCGCAATACACGCCACGAATAGGAAAGCAATGCGCAGGGTTCGCAACATATATTCAACTCCATCGGTCAGCAACTTCGCTTTTGCCATCGTACAACGCGCATTGCAGTCCGGGCTCAGAACATCACCCGCGCAAGGGCAAGCCCGGTGACAACCGTAACCGTAGTGGCCACCAGCCCCGGAATCATGAACGAGTGGTTGAGCACGTACTTGCCGATCCTGGTGGTGCCGGACAGGTCGAAATTGATCGCCGCGATCAGCGAGCCGTAGGTCGGGATGAAGAAGTAGCCGTTGACCGCGGGAAACATCGCGATGAGGAACTGCGGCGGGATGCCCAGCGCCATTCCCAGGGGCATCAAAGCGCGCGTGGTCGCCGCCTGGCTGTACAGCAGCACGGAGGCGAAGAACAGGCCGAATGCAAACGTCCACGGCGCGGTCTCCGCCCACTTGCCGATGGCCGGCACGATGACATCCTTGTGCGCGGCGATGAAGCTGTCACCCAGCCAGGCCAGGCCGAAAATGCCGATGACCGCGACCACGCCGGCGCGCAGCGTGGCGGTCTTGGGCACTTCGTCGACATTGATCTTCGTTGCCGCCAGCATGATCGCGGCGACCGACATCATCGCGATCTCGATAACGACGGGCATGTCCAGCGGTCCCTTGCCGCCGGGCAGGGTGCGCAGCGCGGGGAAAAAGCCGAACAGCACCACCAGCGCGACCCCGGCCAGAAACAGCAGGGCGGACAGCTTGGACGTAGCTTTCAGCGGCGCTCGCTCGGCCGCGGCAATGGCCGCGGGAACCTTGCCGGCGGCGACGCGCGCCTGGTATTCGGGGTCGTCCTTCAGATCCTTGCCGACGAACATGGAAACGACCGCCGCGACGACGACGCCGGTGAGCGAGGCCGGCACGCAAACCATCAGGATTTCCGGCAGGCCCCACTGCGCCACCCCTTTTTCGGCGAACAGGCCGATCATCGCCGCCGTGGCCGCGGCGACCGGGCTCGCCGTAATTGCCTGTTGCGAGGCGATCGTCGCGACCGCCATCGGGCGCTCGGGCCGGATGCCGCTCTGATGCGCCGTCTCGTAGATCACCGGCAGCAGCGGGTACACGATGTGCCCGGTACCGGCGACGAAGGTAAAGCACCAGGTGGTGAGCGGTGCGACGATGGTCACGTATTTCGGATTGGCGCGGATGATGCCCTCGGCAACCTTCACCAGATAATCGATGCCCCCCGCGGCATCCATCACGGATGCGGCCATGATGACGGCGAGGATGATCAGCATGACGTCGACCGGGGGCGAGGTCGGCTTGACCCCGAACGCGACCACCAGCACCAGCAGGCCCACCGCGCCCCACAGGCCGAGGCCGATTCCGCTGTAGCGCGCGCCCATCCATATTGCCGCCAGCACGACGGCGAATTGCAGCGCGATTTGAACTGTCATGATTGCCTCCTCGGGCGATCGCCGAGCGCCCGGCCGCCTATTGCTCGAACTTCGGGCTGATCAGGTTTTCGAAGCAGAACACCTCGTCCCACTTCTCCTGCGTCAGCAGCTTGCGCTCCTTGACCACGATCTGGTGCAGCGACTTGCCGGATTCGTAGCCTTCGCGCGCGATCTCGGCGCACTGCTTGTAGCCTAGCGAGGGCTTGAGCACGGTCACGATGCCGAGCGAATTGAGCACCATATCGCGGGTCCGCTCCGCGTTGGCGGTGATGCCTTCGATGCAGTTCACCCGGAGGCTTGCTACCGCGCGCTCCATGGTCGTGATGGAAGCGAACAGCGCGAAGGTAATCACCGGCTCCATGACGTTCAACTGCAGCTGGCCGGCCGAGGCCGCGAGCGTCACCGTCAGGTCGAACCCGATCACCAGGAATGCGGTCTGGTTCACGACTTCCGGAATGACCGGATTGACCTTGCCCGGCATGATCGAGCTGCCCGGCTGCATCTGCGGCAGATTGATCTCGTTGAACCCGCAGCGCGGCCCCGAGGCGAGCAGGCGGATGTCGTTGCAGATCTTGGTCAGCTTGGACGCCGTGTGTTTGAGGACGCCGGAGAGCAGCACGTAGTCTCCGGTGTCCGAAGTCGCCTCGATCAGGTCGCCGGCCAGGGTGAACTTGATCCCCGTAAGCTCGGACAGATACTTGGTTGCCAGTTCCGGGTAGCCCGGCGCCGCAGTCACCGTCGTGCCTATCGCGGTTGCCCCGAGGTTGACGCCCTGCAGGATCTGCCGCACCTCGGCAATGCGTTTCACCTCCTCGCCTATGGTCGTGCCCCAGCCATGGAACTCCTGGCCCAGCGACATGGGCACCGCATCCTGGAGGTGCGTGCGCCCCATCTTCAGAACCTTGTCGAATTCCCTGCCCTTGGCGAAAAAGGCATTCTGCAGGCGGCCCAGTTCCGCCATGTAGCTTTCCAGCCGCAGGATCAGGCCCAGGTGGAAGGCGGTCGGGTAGACGTCGTTGGTCGACTGGCCGAAGTTGACGTGGTCGTTCGGATTGACGAACTGATACTCGCCCTTCTTGTGGCCCAGGCTCTCGAGCGCGAGATTCGCGATCACCTCGTTCGCGTTCATATTGGTCGAAGTACCGGCGCCGCCCTGGATGAAATCGGTGACGAACTGATCGCAGAATTCACCCGCGATCAGCCGGTCGCAGGCCGCGGCGATCGCGTTCGCGATTCTTGCGTCGAGCACGCCGAGGTCGCGGTTCGCCAGCGCCGCGGCCTTCTTCACGTAGCCGAAGGCCTTGACGAAATACGGCTCCCGGGACACGGGCATGCCGGTGATGTGGAAGTTCTCCTTTCCTCTTTGCGTCTGCACGCCGTAGTAGGCGCTGTCGGGCAATTCCTTGGCACCGAGAAAATCCTTTTCGATACGAGTGGCCATGCTGTTCCTCCTGGCGCTGTGTGTAGGGCAGTGATCAGAAATCGTAGTTGACGATGATGCGGAAATCGTTGATGGCCGGATCGCCGCCGCCGCGCTGGGCTACGCGGGCATAGCGCAGGCGGAACGACGTGCCTTTCAGCATTCCGGCCTTGGGCGTCCATTGGAGGTTGAGGTCGTACTCGTCCTCGTTGTGGAACGGCGACTCGCGTCCGGCGCCGTGTACGTACAGGGCATAGGCGCTCAAACCCTGCGCGCCCCGCCTGGAGAAATCGTACCAGCCCTTGAACATGAGCGCCGACTCATTGCTGCGATTGAACTCCTGCACCTGCACGAAGGTGTAGCCCGGATAGGCGCCCCAGGGACTGCGCAGGTCCGGACCATTTCCGGTATCCGTATAGGCCGCGGTGAGCAGCGCCGAACCCGCGCTCAGATCGGCCTTGAATCCCCATTGGTGGTTGGAGAACGCGCTGCCCCTGAGCAGATTGTCGCCCGTACTGTCCTGGTTCGAGAACTGTGCGCCGAGCTTCAGCTTGTTTCCGCCGTCCAGCTTCAGCCCATACGCGCCTTCCGCGTAGAAGATGTTGATGATGTCGTCCGAGTAATAGTTGATGGCGCCCAGCGAGAAATCCCTGCTTTCAAAATTGACCCCCGCCAGATACGTGCCACGGTCCACGCTGGCGCCGACAGCGCGGGACATCCAGACGAATTCGTCCGAATTGCGCGTCTTTATCTTGCTGAGGTAGCCGCCGCCGAAACGCCACTCCGGCCTACCGTCCTTGCCGCCGGCCCGCCCGTAGACGGTCGCTCCCTCGAATGTCTGCGGGGTCATGCGGTTGTCGTTCTTGTTCACGTACGGCGTCTCGTACTCCTTGCGGCCGATGGCGCCGAATATGCGTTCGGCAAACTTGACTTCGCCGTAGATCTGCCCGAGCACCGTGAACCCGTCCTGCCCCGGCTTGAGCAGCGACGTGCCGTCGCGATCATCCGGCGCGTACAAGGGCTGCGAGGTATAGACAGTCGCGCCTAGGCGCAGCAAGTCGGCCAGATAGCCGGACCGGTAGTTGAGCCAGCCGCCGAGTGCCCAGGCTACGCTGCGGCTGCTGTCAAACTTGTCGCGGTTGAAGTAGTAAGTTCGAACCACCCCGCCGAACCTGGAGTCGCGCATGAAGGGGGACTGTTCCGCGGGCGGCTTCGCCACCGGCGCTCCGGCGGGCGAGACCTGTTTCTGACCGTCCAGAGGCGCAGCCAGGTCCAGCTTCTGCATGGGGATGCTGCCCTGCTCGGCCGAATCCGCCGCTGGCGCCTGCCCTAGCGCCGGACTTGCGCCCCCGGCCAGCAGCACGAGGCTCACGACCGCAACGGGCCAGGCCGAGCGCTGCGAAATCAGATGCCGGGCGAAGAACATCCCATCCATACTTGAGGCCATGCAGTCGCCTCCTTCTTGCACCGGACCGTCGCCGTGCTGCAGCTAGCCTGCGGTCGCGTTGGCGCAGCCGCGGTCCCGGCCCGCCTGAGCACCGCCTGCGCGGCAATCGCACTATCGTGATCCCTTGTACCATCTGGCGGCGACGGTGGATTGACCAATGTCAAATCCACCGCGCAGCCGCGGCGCCGGACAGCCAGTTTATCGAAAGCCGCGCCGGCCGTCGGGCGACGCCGATTTTGCATATAATGATTCCGTCTTTCAACCCGACAAGAGGAATTGCGATGATCTCCAGATTCACTGCCTTTGTTTCCGCATTTGCGCTAGCCCTGGGTCTCGCCGCCTGTGCGACTTCAGGGCCTCAATCGGGCGAAACGGAAGTCCGCCAGGGTGTGGTCGAGCAGATCACCCCGGCGCAGATCGACAGCAAGAAACCGGCCGGCATCGGCGCCGTCGTCGGCGGCATAGCGGGTGTGGGCATAGGCAGCCTGATCGGCGGCGGTACCGGCCGCGACGTGGCCATGGTGCTGGGCGCCGTGGGCGGCGCTGTCGCAGGCAACCAGGCGCAGAAGAAATACGACAAACCGGTGGCGGGGGAACAGATCGTCGTGCGCGTCGCCAATGGAGTGCTCGTTTCCGTGACCCAGCCCGGGAGCAGCGGCCTGCGCAAGGGCCAGAAAGTGTACATCGAAGGCAGCGGCGAGGACGCCCGCGTCGTTCCGCGCTGATTCGAATGCTTCAGTGCCCGCCGCTCCCGGCGAGCACTGGGATGCCGGGCGTCAGCGCCGCTTTCGCCCCGGCCAGGACTATTTCATCTCGACCTTGACCCCGGTCGCCGAGGCCACATTGAGCTGCACACCCTTGCTGCGCGAGGTCAGCTTCATGATCACGCCGTTCTCGTTCTTGAGGTGCAGAGCTCCGGCACCGCCGCCCAGGGTCGCGCTCGCATCGAATTTGGTGTACATGCCGGGAAACTTGGACACGTCCTTCAGGTCGTAGACTTCGCCCGCTGCGCTCATTTTGGAAACGCCGACGTTCAGTCCGGCGGTCAGTCCGCCGATCTTGAAGTTATATACCTTCCCGCCGTAGTTGAGCTTGCCCCCACCTACTGTGCCACCCAGAATGACGGCAAACTGGGTTTCGTCGATGGCAACGGTGCCATCGGGCTTTTTCTTGTCCGCCGCAAATGCCAGACTGCTCGCGAGCAGGCTGATCGCCATCGCAAAAACGCCGAATGCCTTCAAAACAGTTCTCATGGTTACAACGCTCCTTCGATTGTTGACAAACATGGGGCCGGTGAGCCCTAACGCGCCGAGGTTGGACAGCTAGTCGGCGCCGAAGTTGCAGCCGGCCGCCTGCAATCCTGCGCGCGGGCGGGCGGGTCGGCATTGAGAATGATCAACAGATTGCGCCGGCCGGAGGGGCGGCCGCCCGAACCAGTGCTGGTCGCGACTACGCCTTGCAGCTATTCGGGGATCGCGCCGAGCAGATAGACCGCCTTGAGGATCGCCGGCGGGCGGCCCAGGCGGGCGAACCAGCGGCTGAATATCTCGTTGATCTCCTCGCTCCGGTAGATTTGTGCGAGCCCGGTATTGACGGCGAGCCGGAACCCGGCGTCGCCGCGCGGAAGGGCGATTCCATAGGGTTCGAACGACAGCTCGTCGGGCAGGAGTCTGAGCGAGCCCGAGACTTTCGTCTTCGCCGCAGCACCTACCAGCAGCAGCTGGTCGCTGGCAAATGCTTCGACCCTGCCTTCGTCCACCGCCGCAAACGCCTCGTCTCGCGTCTTGAACGGGAGCACGGTCGCACTCAACTGCCTGCGCTTGAGCTGATCGTTGACCGCGCGCTCGTTGGTGGTGCCTGCGACCACAGCGATCGTCTTGCCCGAGAGGTCCGAGATCGAACGGTATGCGGAGGCTTCCTTGACCATCAGCGCCGTGGTCTCGACGAAAATGTAGCTCGAGAAATCGACCTGTTTCATTCGCGTGAGCGTCACCGTGCTCGAACCGCATTCCATATCGGCCTGGCCTTTGGCGACGACGTCGAACCGGTTCTGCGCGGTCACGGGCACCCAGCTGGTCTGCAGGCCCTGGATCCCGAGCTGCCGCTCGATCGAGTTGAGCACCCGCTTGCACAGGTCGATCGAGAAACCCGCCGGCGCGTTGTTGTCGTCGGCATACGAAAACGGCGTGGCGTCGGTGCGGTAGGCGATGCGGATGGTCTTGCTGTGCGCAATCTTTTTCAGACGCCCGTCCAGGGCCTGGGCGTGTACGGCGCCGGCGGCGAACAGTGCGGAAAGAACGAGCGTAGCGATGCGCAACATGGACACTCCGTTGAAATTCCTGAAGGCGCGCAGCATAGACTCAATTACCTGCGCTGGCAAACCCGAGCGCCATGACGCGGGAGACTGGAGATGCACTGAAACCAACTCGCCCATGGTTTCTTACATTGGCAAAAACAATACGGTATCCGTCCGCTGCAGCTACCAGAGCCCCGGGACGAGACGCCAGCGCACACGGGCGACGTAGCCCGGCCAGCCGGAATGGCGAGCGAGTATGCGCTCTTCGGCATGGATGCGGTAGAGCAGCGAGGTCCAGCCCGCCGCCACCAGCAGCAGCGTCGCCAGATTCCACTCCTCGAGGTTGTAGCCGATATCCGCCAACAGGTAGGCCAGATAGATCGGATGGCGCACGAACCGGTAGGGGCCTGTGCTGGCGAGGCCGCGCAGGGCCGGGCGGATGCCGAAGTGCCTGCCCAGGGTGAGCAAGCTGGCGAGACTCAGACACGCCGCGAGCGTCACCAGCACCAGGCCGCCCGTGTCCCACGCCGGGACGCCGGGGTTCCAGCGCAGATAGGCTACCTGGGCGTAGGGGTAGGTGTACGCGACTACGACGGCGGCGCTGGCCGCGAGCGAGTGATCCTGCGCCAGCGGCGGGCGCCGCGTAAGGGCGATGCCCAGAACCAGGAGGTGCTGCGAGACATAGATCCAGTCTACGAAGCTGAAGGCGGGCGTCAACGGAAACAGGATGGCGAGCTCCGCCAGGGTGACGCCGAAAAGCAGGTAGTCCGCGAACGTTCGACCGGATACGTGAAACACCTGCAGCATCGCCTGAGTCGTTCCGGTCCCGTTCAGTTGCGCGCTGCCTGTCCACCGGTCCGGCTGGGGCGCGCGCCTGGAATCATGCCGGATCCCGCGGGGCTGTTGTTTGCGCACCGCCCTGGAACGCTTCGATAACGTCCGCCACCGAGATCCTGCGGCCGAAGTAGCCGACGAGCTCTTCCAGTCCTTCGGCGCGCAGAATGTCGCGCACCGCCGCATGCGCCGCGACCAGCCGCAGAGCTATGCCCGCCCGCTGCAGTTCCGCGTGCAGCGCCCCCAGCATGCGCGCAGCAGCCATGTCGGCGTTTGGCGTGGCGGACAGGTCGCAGACCACCAGCTTCAGCGGCTCGGCGGCTGCGCGGACTTTCTGCCAGACAACATCGCGCACGTGTTCGACGTTGAAGTAGAGCAGCGACGCTTCGACGCGAAATACCAGCGCGCCCGGTACGGCCTCGTTGTCCGGATTGCGCACCATGTCGGAGTAGGCGCGCATGCCCGGGACGCGGGCGAGAAATGCGACGTGCGGCTGCGCGGCGCGCCGGATGAGCATCAGCATCGACACCACCACCGCCAGCATCACACCCTTCAGGATGCCCAGCAGCAGCACGCCAGCAAACGCGACCATCGATACGCTGAATTCGTAGCGGCTCACGCGCCACACGTGGCGCAGTTCGCCGACGTTGATCAGGCCCTTGACGGCGACCAGCACAATGGCCGCGAGCACCACGTTGGGCAGGTTGGCGAGCAAGCCCGTCAGATACAGCAGGCACAGTCCGATGGTCGCCGAGGCGAACACCAGCGCCAGGGGCGTCCTGGCGCCGGCCTTGTCGTTGACCGAAGACTGCGACAGGCCGCCCGCCACCGGGTAAGCCTGGCAGAATGCAGCGGCCAGATTCGCCGCGCCCAGGCCCAGCAGTTCCTGGCGCGCGTCGATTTCGTAGCCGTGCGCCTGCGCCAGGGTGCGCGCCGCGGATACGCTTTCCACGTACGCGAGCAACAGGCAGGCAAAGGCCAACGGTATCACCCCGTCCACATCGACCGCGCGCAGGCCCGGCGCACGGAAATCGGGCAGGCCCTGCGGCAGCGCGCCGACGATGCTGAAGCCCCGCTCGGCCAGCGGCGTCAGCGACAAGGCGATGATGGACACGATCACCACGGCGAGCGCGACCGGGCGGCCCGGCAGCAGCTTTTCGCCCAGCAGCAGCACGGCCAGCGCCGCCAGGCCGAAGCTGAGCACGGTGGGGTTGGTATCGGGAAGCTGGCCCCAGAGAATGACGATGCGCTCGAAGAAACCTTCCCCGCCGCCCTTGACCCCGAAAAGTTTAGGCAATTGCGTCATGGCGATGGTCAGCGCAGCGCCGGCCTTGAAGCCGAGCAGTATGGTTTCGCTGATGAAGTTGACCAGAGAACTCAGACGCAGCAGCCACGCGATCACGCACATGAGCGCCATGACCAGCGCCGTGAGCGCGGCGATGTCCGCCCAGCGCGCGGGGTCGCCCCCCGCCATGCCCGCGACCGTGACGCCGACCAGCATGGAGATCGCCGAAGTGGGGCCGATGGCAAGCTGGCGTGAGGAACCGAACAGCGCGTAGAACAGGCCGCCGACGAGATAGCAGTAAATGCCGTACTGCGGCGGCAGTCCGGCGAGCGAAGCATAGGCGAGCGACACCGGTATGCCGTAGGCGGCGAGGGTCACGCCGGCAACGGCATCGTTCACGAGCCATTGCGGCCGATAGCCGGGGAGCCACTGTGCGGGAGGAAACGCCGCGCGCCAGCCACGGCTAGTGCCGGTGTCGGCGAGTGATCCAGCGGATGGGGTTTGTTCGCTCATGAGTCCGGCTCCTAAAATGTCAGGCCGATCGAACCGACGAACACCTGCTGGCCAGAACCCGGGTTGAACCAGTAGGCGCCGAAGGTGGCGCGGCGCCAGCTCGCCTGCAGGAACGGCCCGCGCTGCAACTCGCGCTCGCCGCCATAGGCTTTGGTCCGCTGCGCAGCCGCCCCGACGCGCAGCCATTCCGAGGCCTTGAACCCCAGTTCGCTCCAGGCGTAGGTGTAGCTGTCGGACTGTTCGTTCCTGTCATGCACGTACTCGGCCTCGATGTAGTAGTCGAAGCGTTTCCAGGACAGGCTCAGCTCCATCCCGGGCACGTAGGCCTGGGTCGTGCCGCGCGCCGCGCCCAGCAGGGGGGTCAGCTCCCAGGCAAGCGCGTCGCCGCCCGAGAGCGTCCAGCCGACGAAGGCCGAAGTCGTGTCGATCGCCTCGTAATTGTGCCGTACCTCGAAGTGCAAGGGGCCGCGATCGGCAGCCGCGATGGCGGCGGTGTAGTTGTCGCCGCCGCGCACGCTGGTGGGATAGGCAGTGAGGCCGAACTCCCACGAGGCCTTGGCCGGAGAGGAAGCGCGGCGTCCGCTGGCGTCGTCCTCGCCGGCAAGCGCGGCCGCAGCCGCGGCAAATGCGAGCAATGCCGCGGCACACCGCGCGGCGCGTCTCATCCGCCCAGCGCCATGATTGCGCCCACCAGTGCCGTACCCAGCCCCACCATGATGGCCCCCGCCTTCCATCTGCCGTAGCCGGCGTAGCGGCCGTAGGCCAGCCCGCCGAAGAACAGCATCGCCAGGGCGATGACACGGGACAAGGTCTTCGCCGTTCCGACGTCGCCGATGAACACGAAGGGCAGCACCACCGGAAAGGTCGACGCGACCACGATCAGAAATATCGCCAGCGACGCGAGCAGGTCGTTGCGGTCGAGGCGCGGTTGCGCCGCCAGGGAGGGCAGCGCCAGGAGGCGCGTGCGCATCGTCTCGACTTCCGTGGCCGAGAACAGACCGGTCAGGCCTGGCGGGAGCGCGTGCTCGATGAGTTTGCGTCCGGCGTCCGGGTCCGCGGCGGCCAGCACGGAACGCGCGAGCGTGAGCGTGCGGCCGCGAACGGTGAGGGTGCGAACCAGGTACATGACCGCATCGACCAGGCCCCAGGCAAGGTTGCAGCCCACGGCGGTGGTGAGCATGGTGCGGATTTCCTCGCGCCCGGCCGTTGCCACGGACACCGCACCGACGAAGGTGAGTGCCATGAACAGGCCGAACAGCATTTCCGATATCCGGTCCACCACGTCGAGCACCGGCTCGCGCGCGTCCTTCTTGAAGTTGTTCCCGGCGTTCATATGGTTCTTCTGAGTTTGGAAATGTGGAATTGGAGCCCGCTCGTATGGCGGCGCAATCGCGTGTAGGCAAGGGCCGGCCCCGAGGTGTTCACCTGCTTGAAAGCTCCGAATTGGCGCGAATCAAAACGGTCTGCCTACATAGAAATACAAGCTGGTGTTCCCGTCCCTTGCGCGCCCGTAGCCCCAGTACAGCGGACCGATCGGGCTGTCCAAAGCGACGAACACGGCTGCGGATTTCAACAGGCCATCGGGACTGCCCGGCACCAGCGGATTGCCGACTTTGCCGGCTTCGAGCGCAATCCCGCCGTAGGCCCCCTCGAACAGGGTACCGCGCATGATTCTATGGTAATACATGACCCGGCCATACGTCATATGCTCCCCAAGCAGCTGGCCGGTCGCATAACCCGACTGCTGCAAGAATCCGCCCCACTGGAACTGGTCATATGGCGGCAAGGGGTCGGAGCCGTATTTGCCACCGGCTTTCACGCCGAAGCTGAACGTGTGCTCGCCGAAAGAATAGGCGGCGATCCCGTCGACATCCCACTTGGTGTAGTTCTGGTCGGCGCCCAGCCCCTCGTCGGATTTGTACAGGTGCATACCGCCACGCCAGCCGGCCCGCGGGAAATGCACACTGTCGATTTGATCGAGCACCAGCCGGGCCCTGTACGCTCCCTGTGCGATGTGGGATGGCCCCGGCGCCAGATACGCCGGCCCGGTATCCATGGTCGGCGAGAGTTCGCCGCGCGCCACGCCGAGCCGAAACTCGCCGTAGCGCTTGAATTGCGTGCCGACGTCCACGCCCAGCAGGCTGGACTTCAGGTCGTAGCTCGCGATGTTCGTATCGCCCTGGTAGAGCAGTACGGCGCGGCGCTCGACCCCAAGATGTGGTGCGATGAAGAAGGCGCGCTCGGGATTGAGCGGCTGGTAGAACTCGGTCGTCAGGTTGCTGGTGCGCCCGACCTGCAGATCGGTGCGCCACTCCGCGCCCAGCGTATTGAGCCAGGTCTGGCGATAGCTGCCGAGGAGGTTGAAGTAGGCCCCGCCCTTGAAGTCGCTGGACAGGCCCAGGCCGAAACGCAGGTAGTCGGGGCCCCAGGATTTTTCGACGGCGTCCACCGCGAGTACCCGCCTGCCCGGTTCCTCGAGAAAGCGGTAGTTCACGTGTTCGAAATCACCGCTGCCGTAGAGGCGGCGCATATCCCGGTCCAGAGTCTGCTGATCGACCGGCTGGCCGGCCCTGGTCTCCATCGCCGCCTGCGCGGCCTTGGGGTTGACGCGCTGCAGGTCCACGAAGCGGATCTCGTCCACCGGTCTTGAGTCGGGTTCCGCGACGGCCGACTGGCGCTGGCGCAGCGCCGCGTATTCGCCTGCAGGCAGGGACAACTGCGTCAGCCGTGCGCTCAGCTCGCGCGCCGCCGCCTCGCCCAGCGGCGCAATCTTGGGCAGGTGGTCGAAATCCGAAGTCGAGTATTCCCCGAGTTCCGGTGATATCAGGATGTCGGCGGGTTTCAGCATGGCCAGCGAGGCCTGCACGTTCTGCTCGGTCAGGATGCTGATCATCTGGCCGGTCACCCCGACGAGCCCGTTGATCTGCTCGCGCTTGAGCAGCGGCGTGCCCACGTTCACCGCGATGATGACGTCCGCGCCCATCGCGCGCGCGGTCTGCACCGGCAGGTTGCTGGTGAGCATGCCGTCGACCAGCATCATGCCGTCAAACTCCGCCGGCGCCACCGCTCCGGGCACAGACATGCTGGCGCGCATGACATTGGCGAGTTCCCCCTGACTGAAGATCACGGCCTTGCCGCTCAGGAGGTCGGTCGCGACGGCGCGAAACGGTATGGGCAGCTCATCGAAACGGTGGTAGCCCTTCGCCTTGGCCAGGCGGCGCAGCACCGATTCGAGCTGCACACCGGTGACCACGCCCTTGGGAAACTTGAAGCCAGTGCGATCGACCCCGAATTCGGGACCGAAGAGCAGGGTGTAATCGTCCTGCTTGCGCCGCATGGAGATTTCCTGGCGCGGCGGATTCTCCTTGTACAGCAACTCGGTGGTAATCTCTCCGAGGATCTGCCCCATTTCGGCGACCGTGGTTCCCGTGGCGTAAGCGGCCCCGATCAGCGCACCCATGCTGGTGCCGGCGATGCAGTCGATGGGCACGCGGTATTCTTCCAGCACCTTGAGCACGCCGACGTGGGCCGCGCCGCGCGCGCCGCCGCCGGAGAGCACCAGGCAGATCTTCGGCCGCTGCGTGCCGCCCGCTTTGGGCGCTGCGTCCGCAGCTGCCGGCTGCGCTGCTGCGAGCAGCATGGCGGCAAGGGCAAGCGATGCAGCCGCTGCGGCAGCCCGAAGGCGCAATTGCAAGCTCATCTCTCGCTCCTCGAGCACGGTTCGTTTTTCATACTGCGGTTTCCTCATTGCGCTGGCACCCGGATGCGCCGCGAGAAATCCGCCGCCGCATCCGCCGCCTGCGCCCGGGCATTGACGTGAACCCGCCGCTGCAGATCGGCAAACGCCAGGCCGCCGCTCGCCAGCAGCCCGTGCTCATACAAGTATTGCGGCAGGTAGCCGCTGGCGAGGATTTTCCAGCTGAAAGGCAGGTGGTCGGGATTGATCCGGCTGTGGACCCAGATATTGGTGGTGCAGTTGGTAGTCAAGGTGTTGTAGAACGCGGGGTTTTGCCCGAGCGCGTTGATCTGCTTCGCATACGCCATGAACAGCCGCCGCGCGTTGGCGAGCGAGCCCTGCAGGCGGTACACATAGACGTCCTCGGGCGGATCGCGCCGGTAGTTGGTGCGCAAGCGGATGAGGTCGCGCTCGTCGGCCACCACGTAGTAGAGCTCGTACTGGCGGAAAAATCCTTTGAGCGTGGAATAGCCTTCGCCCTTCTCCTTGCGCGTCTCGATGGATATGGCCAGGCGGTCTCCGCCGGCGAAGCTGAAGCTCATGAAGGTGTGCGCGATGGCCGGCCCCATCCAGTAGGCGGCCACGAGGTCGACGCCCTCCAGCTTGGAGACGTCGTAGCGTTTGTCGTAATAGGCTGGGGTGTAATCGGTTTCGCTGCGGTAGTCGAAGTTGCGGATGTTGTGCAGGGTCACCAGCTCGCCGTCGATCGTCGCGCGCGGCAACAGCGCCACGTCGGTCTGCCAGTCGCGATTGTTGGACGGCTCGACGCCGCTCCACCATGCCAGCAGCAGCGCGAACAGCAGCACAAACGCGCCCAGGGCGCGCCAGCGCCGGCCGCGCATGGCGAATCCGATCAAGGCTGCCAGGGACGCGAAGGCGTACGCTGCCGCAAGGCTGCTGCGCAAGATTTCATTCGGCGGACCCGCATAGGCGAGGGCGAGTGTGCCCCAGGCCCCGGCCGCAATGATCGACACGCCGAGCAGGGTCAACGCCACGCTGGCGCAAACGCGCATCATCTGAACAGCGCCTTCGCCGGGCGCGGCGCCGCGCACGGAAAACCTCGGGACTGTCCTGCTTTCTTGCATTCTTATTGCGCCGCCCGATTCCAACCATATTCCATCGAAGTTATAGAATAGCATTTTGCCGCCTGGAGAATCCAAATGCGCGTCTTCATCGCCACACTTGCTGCGAGCGTGCTCGCCGCCTGCGCCACGCCGGCGAGCTTCGAGTACACCCACAAGGGCGAGGACGTCGGCCGCATCGATTACCAGGGCCGCAAGGTGGCCGCCGTGGTCACCGGCGCGGGGGTCAACCAGAGCATGCGCGTCGATGCCGAAAACGTCCTGGCCCGGGAGTTGAGCGCGCGCGGCATGCAGGGCGTCGCCGGCCACAGCGTCGTGCCCATGTCGACGCTGGAGCCGATGACGCGCGAGCGCGCCATCGGGCTGCTGCGGCAGGCAGGGGTCGCCGGCGTGGTGGTGCTAAAGCTGGTCGATACCGAAAAGAAGACCGTCAGCACGCAGTGGGCCAGCACGGATTACCGCAAGTCGGTGAACAACTACAACTATTTCGGCCCGATCGGCAAGGAAGGCGACAGCTACGACCGGAAAATCACCACCATCACCATCGAGACCACGCTGTACAACCTGGATCCGTACACCGTGCTCTGGGCCGGGCAAAGCCAGTCGGTCGATCCGGCCAAGGTCGGCGCCTTCATCCCGCAGTTCGCGCGCAGCGTCGGCGACGAGCTGCGCCGCGTAGGGCTGGTGAAGTAACAGCTCGCGTGCCGGGTCCGCGATCCCGCGCAGAAAGCGTCATTGGGGCCTCGGCTCCTGCAGCGCGGATTTGAGGGCGGCAACGGGATCCGCGTTCGCCGGCAGTCCGGACAAGGTCGCGCGCAGCGCGATTTTGTCCTTGCCGATGGTATATGCGTCCGCCGACAGGTAAGCGCCGGATCCGGCCGAACGGATCGCGACTACCAGGTCGGGAGGCCCATCCTTGCCCAGGTCTGCGAGCAGGGCCTTTTCCACCGTGCCATCGCGTGCGCGCACGATGCCCACCACGAAGAACGTGGTGTCGTCACCGGCTTGCGCGTTTTGTGTCGAGTAGATGCGCACGCTGTAGCTCCCGATCGAGCGGGCCTCGAACTCACCCTCGGCAACTACGGCAGTGCGTCCATCCGGCAATGCAAGCTTGTGTACAAAGCGCGGGCCGGTGTCGGCGCGCCAGACACGGTGGCGGACTTCGACCTCCGCCGGCACGTAGACTACGAGGGGCAGCCGGCTGTTGTAGCGCAGCAGCCGCGGCTCGCCGCCGAGGCTGATGAAGCGCTCGACCTGCGGCGCGTCCGGGTCGACGGCCATCAGGGTGCCGGCCATGGGACCGAGTTTGCGCAGGATGTAGCGCTCGAAACCCCAACCGGGAATGTTCTCGGTCTCCAGCGTCCCGAGGAAGAAATAGCGGTTGGCCGCATCGGTTTTTACCGTCCTGCCTATGATGAGTTCGACCTTGAGGGCGGACTCGTCTTGCTGCTGCGGCAGATCGATGACATGGCGCACCATGCCGGCCTCGGCCGGAGGAAACGCCTTCAGATTGTCGGCGGAGACGGCGAGGCTAGCGAATACAAGCGCGAGCAGCGCGATGACCAGGCGCGCGCCTGAGGGCGGATTGCACACAACGCGCTTCGGCGTGCACCCGCTGAAACGGGTTTGCAGTTTCACTGCATGCTCACGGTCTGCCCTGTGCCCGGCGGGGCGCTCGCATACGGCCGCGGGCCGGATCAGTTCAGGTCGCCGTCCACCTTATAAACGGTGCCGCCCCAGCTGGCCTGCACCGCCATGCCCGATTCCGGAATCTGATAGATATCGATCTCGGGATTGAACGAGCGCACCGTCCCGCCGGTACCGGTGCTGAAGGAGGCGCCGACATCGCCACCCAGGCCGCCTGCAAGGACGAACTGGTCCATCGCACCCTTCTTCTTGAAAATGAACACCTGGAATACACGCTGCTTGCCTGCGCCCGGCCCCGTTCCCATGCGACTGCTGCTCATGTACACGAGCTTCTTGCTCGCGTTGTCGTACAGCACGCCCTTGCCCCGCTGGCCGACGAACATGATGGCGTAGATCGAGGTGATGTCGAATACCGCGTAACCGGGGGCGCCCTCGACAGCCTTGCGCGCCTCGGGGTCCACTGCGTAGAGTTTGGCCAGGGCGTCTTCGCTGATTTTCCGCCGTGCCGCGCGCTCGGCTTCTTTCTCGTCCGGCTTCATTTTCGAACTGGACGCCGCTTCATTCTCGCCGGGCTTGGCGATTGCGCCCTGCCCCCAGGGCAGGCTCGCCGCGGCGAGCAGCACGATTGCGGGCGCGATCGATTTGAAACGGAATTGAATACTCATGGATTTGCCTTCCACTGGATTGTTTCGGTTGATGCGAGCTGCCGGCGCAGTCTATCTGGCCTCAGGGCGCCAGCGGCACTTCGCCCGCGATCTCGTATTTGACCAGCGCGCGCACCTTGTTCTCGAGCTGCATATAGCGCGCGACCTTGCGTCCGGGCAGCACCTTGGCCAGCCTGGGCAGCAATTTCCGCTTGAGCTTGATCTCTGCTTCCTCGATGGCGATGCTTTGCTCCAGCAGCTTGGTCGCCTTCGCATCGGTGAGGCTGTCTGCGTTGTATTCTTTCGCGTAGGTGACGATCGTCATTGCGATCTTGTCGTTGATCTTGTTCAGCTCCTGCTGATACTTTTCGTACAGCGGCCAGAACTTCTTCGCCTCGGCCTCGCTCAGATCCATGTTCGCGGCGACGAGCAGCTTCTTGTCGCCTCTGAGCTTGTCGCGCAGGATCTGCATATTGTCCGCCGACTGCGTTTCGGCGGATTTGGTCTGGGCGAATACCGGCGCCGCGCTCAGGGCGGCGACCAAAATCAGTGCGTAACGCATGGCTTTCATGGTGATCCTTTCGGGAGTCGAGTTGTTCAGTTGCGCCGCGCGAAGCGGGCGGCGGGGGGGCGATTCTACCATCGGAGGCGATGGTCAGGCTTTCCCGAAGCAGGGCCGCAAAGCCCGTATTGCACCATGCAGGGCGAGACGCGCGTGCTCACTCGGCGAGTTTCCACTCGCCGGATGCCTGCTCGCAGAAATTGTACTGCCCGGAAGCCGAACGCCCCTTGGCCTTGTTTGCGATCGACAGCCTGCTGCAGGGCATCTGGCCGCGCTCGAAACGCTTGATCACTTTCAGCTCGCCGCCCGCCTTGGTCGCCGGGTTGGACCACTTGCGGCTTTCGCCGGCGGCGCCCTGCTTCAGAATGCCCTGCAGCGCCTGATTGAAAATCTCGTGGTCGGCCTTGGTGAAGTGCGTGTACGGAGTGTCGTTCATGAAACCCAGGTTGGACGCTGCGACCGGTGCGGCGGCCACGGCGGCGAGCAGAATACCGCAGCGTATGCGCGCTTTGAGCGTCATGGCCCGAGCCCTTTTCAAGCTGAAATTCATTTCTCGGGCGGGCTCAGGGCGCGACTTCCTTCCAGCCCGCGCCAGGATCGAAAGTGGTCATTTTTTCGCCTATGCCGGCCGAGTCGGTGCCGAGGTCCTTCTCGTAGACCTTGCCGTTGTGGCTGACGATGAAACTCATGATGCCGGTCTCGCCGTGCTGGTGTGGGTACGCAAGCATGGCGAAGCCGGCGATCATGCGCCCGTTGATCACGTAGCTATAGGCCCCGCCAGGGGCGTCCTTGCCCTGTCGCGTCAGAATGCGGAAGTGGTAGCCGCGATAGGGATCGCCTTTCTTGTGTCCTTCGAGATAGGGCGAACTCGCAGCGATCAGCGGTCCGAAGGGGC
Source organism: Burkholderiales bacterium (assembly GCA_014860355.1). Lineage (GTDB taxonomy): Bacteria > Pseudomonadota > Gammaproteobacteria > Burkholderiales > SG8-39 > 2-12-FULL-64-23. The sequence goes on from JACZJV010000117.1 coordinate 25,426, forward strand.
TCGCCTCCTCGCCCTTGGCGGCGTCGGCGGCCCAATACAGCCCGTCCTGCTTGCCCGGCGCGCTGGCGAGCTTGCGCGCGTATTGCAGCACGCCGTCGGCATTGCGGTCGCGCGAGGCATATTGGCGTTGCGCCTCCAGATAGGCGCGCAGCACGTGGATGGCATTGCGCTCGTTCGCGCCGATGCGCCGGTTCAGCAGTTCGTCTACGCCTTCCTCTGTAGCGAAACGCCACACGCCGCCTTCCCGCAGCAGCGGGATCGGCATGGGCCAGGCCTGCGCCCCCATCAGCAGCACGCGGCGGTCGCTGCCGCGTTCTTCGAGCACGTGGAAGCTTGACAGCATCGCAGCGGCATCGGCGCGGACCTTGGCGTCATGGGCCGGATCGCCGGTGCCGATCAGATTCTTGTGCTCATCACCGAAAATCGCGATGAGTTGCGCGCCGTCGTTCGCTTTCAGCGCCGCGCCGAGCGCATCGACTGCGGCTTCGGGCGTGGGGTAGGTCCGCTGGCCGGCGGCGGCGGACGCCAACGGCAGCAGCAGCAAGAGCAGCAGTGCCATCCGGCGCAATTGATTGATCATCGAGAACGGTTTCATGGGTATGGTCACTTTGTCGGTTGCTTGTACGT
>JACZJV010000118.1 GCA_014860355.1 Burkholderiales bacterium
TGGTGCCGCCGCGCTTCGACGCCGCCTATTTGAACAATCCTGCGCCCGCTTACCCGCGCGCGTCGCGCCTCGCGGGCCAGCAGGGGCAGGTGCTGCTCAAGGTGCTGGTAGGCACGAGCGGCAGCGCGGTCAACATCGCAGTGCAACACAGCAGCGGTTTTGAACGCTTGGACGACGCGGCGCTGAATTCAGTGCGCCAGTGGCATTTTGCGCCGGCCAAACGTGGCGATCAGGCGATCGAAGCCTGGGTGCTGGTACCTATCGTATTCCGGCTCGACGCATGACGCGCACTTGCCGTTTGATTTTGACAGGAGTAATGACATGAGCATACCGTTGATCGAGTTTTGGGGGCAGGGCGATGCGATGACGCATGGCACGGCGATCGTCCTGGCATTGCTGTCGCTCGCATGCTGGTACGTGATACTGGACAAGCTGCTGGGGTATGTGCGCGATCGTCGCATCGACGAGCGCACGCTTGCGGCGTACTGGGACGCCGGCGGGGGCGCGGGCGCGGTGGCGGCATTGCGCCGGCGGGATCGCAGCGGCGCTTACGCCGGTCTTGCCCGGACGGCCCTGAACGCCGCCCAGGCGCTCAAACAGGCAACGAGACCCGTAGCGGCCGCTGATGCGAGCAGCTTCGTCAGACAGGCTTTGGCGCAGTCGCTGTTGCAGGCGCAGGCGCGCATGGAGCGCGGCCTGACTTTTCTTGCCTCCGTTGGCGCTACCGCGCCTTTCATCGGCCTGTTCGGCACGGTCTGGGGGATTTATCACGCGCTGGTCGGGCTCACCGGGCAAACGCAGGTCGTGCTGGAAAAGGTGGCGGGACCGGTGGGCGAAGCCTTGATCATGACCGCGGCGGGTCTGTTCGTGGCCATTCCCGCGGTGTTGGCCTACAACGCGCTGGTGCGCGCCAACCGGCTGCGCCTGGCGCAACTCGAAGGGTTCGCGCACGGCCTGCATGCCTATCTGAGCGCGGGGATCAGACCGGGCGCCCGGGCGACCGCGGCGGATGAAGCCTGCGCGTCCGGCGAAGCCGGCGCCGTTGCAGTCTAAGGGGATGGCGATGAGCTTTCATACTATCGGGGACGCCGGGGGGCCAAGACCCATGGCGGAAATCAACACCACGCCTCTGGTCGATGTCATGCTGGTGCTGCTGGTCATCTTCATCATCACCGCGCCGCTCCTGCGGCAGGCGGTGCAGATAGACCTGCCGCGGGTTGACAGCGGCAGACTCGAAGACAAACCCGCGGCGCTGCAGGTGGCGATCGACGCAGGCGGCCGCCTGTTTCTCGACGGCGTAGCGATCGGCAGGGACGGGCTGCTTGCGCGATTCAAGCTCGCTGGCCGGGCGGGCGCAGCCGCGCCCGAACTGCATCTGCATGCCGACCGCCATACCCGTTACGAGCAACTGACCGACGTCATGGCGCTGGCGCAAGGGGCGGGCATGCGGAAAATCGCATTCGTGACGACGCAGCCGCAGGCAGGAGAGCGAACGCTCGCGGCACTGCGGCCCTAGCCTTCAGGCGCAAGGCAGGCAGCGGCGGGGTGCCCAGCGCAGTTCGCGCACGGTGATGAATTCTGCCTGCTCGGCGACAAGGTATCCGCGTCTGCGGGTCGACTCCAGCTCCATGGCGCGTCCGAACCGGGTAGAAATCAAAGCATTTGACATACCGGATCGCGTTGTCCAGACTTGAACCGGGGCATTGCCGGGGTGCCGTGGCGAGGCGGCGCCGGGCTCGCGCCTGAGGCCGCTATCAGCCCAGGGTCCCGGCAGCTTCGGCTAGCAGTCCGGCAGGCGGGTCGCAATCGGAGTCTATCGAACATGCGCAAGGTCAAGAAATCCAAACCGCTGGTCGTTTGCAACGTCTGCGGCATGTTCAGCAACGAGCGTCAGGACATAAACCACCGCTGCACCAGAGCGGTTTACGGCAGGCGATGCTCCGGCTCGTTCAAGAGCAGCCTGGGCATGTCGTGGGACGAATGTCTATCCTGCTCCACAACCGGAACGCTGGGGTCCGAGACCTGCGTCGAGTGCGCCGGCTGGGGCTGGCGCCTGGTCGGCTGAGGACCAGCCTGCAAAACCGCTGAACTTCCACCCTCGTTTTCTTCGCGGGACCGCGCCCTGGCCATGTACCGGCTCAGGACAAATGCACATCTATTGATCATTCTCACAATGCCGGCCATGCCGAAACGTTAGCTTGTCCGGGGCAAATCCCCGGCCGGTCGGTCCAATCTAGGCAGTATTCGATCAAGACGCATGAATTCCGACACGCCGGCGACGTGCGGACGGCAGCGGCTGCTGCGAGTCGCGCTTTGCAACAAGGAATTTTTTATCCTGCTGGGAGTACATTCAATATGAATTCATCAAAAAAGACTGTCCCTGTCGTGGCTCTCCTGGCGTTTTGCCTGGCGCTGTCTTTCCCGACGCCGGTCCCGGCGAAGGAAGTCGACAGTTCGATTGCCGCCTGCCTCAAAGCCTGGGGGGATCATCCTTTCGGGAACGCACCGCAGTTCAAGACTCTGGAAACATCGGTGACGGTGTTTGGCATCGGCGGGAAAACCGCCGATACGCAGCCCACGAGTACTCCTGCACTGGTATTGATCAACCCCAGCTTCAATCTGATGGGCGGCTCCACCATTGAGTTGTTGAACCCCAACGGATGGTATTGCCTGCGCACGACGGTAACAGTCATGGGCAGGGTGGGGATACGCGCGCACTGCAAGGCTCAACTGGCCTCGACCTCGGCGGGGTCCACGGTGCTGGGCAACAACGCCGCAAACAGAAATATCAAGGACCTGACTGTAACTGCGATGGGCAGCGTCTCCGTAGCGCGGCCCTGCAATTGAACGCCGGGGGGGCGGCAGGCAGCAGGCGCTATCCGAGGGCGAATGCAAGAGTAGTCTCGTACCTCGCGCAGGACCGCGCTGGCGCGCCCGCCTGGGTTAGACGCAAGTCAATACGGCCGATACCGGCCCGGATAGCGGCGCTAGTGCAATCGCGCGCTATTGCAGCCACTGCGCCGTGCGTTGCAGCTCTTCCAATGCGCTTTCCATTTGCAGCGCCAGTTCGCGTTCCTGCTCCATCAGAAGATTGTCCAGAATCTCGTGGAGTGACTGGCTCTTATGGCACAGCTGCCGCAGGTAGGGATTGGCCAGATGCGGCTTGATGAGGATGCCGATTTGCTGCGATGCGCTGCGGTAGTTGGCCGCGTTCGCAGGCATGCGGCCGGCATCGTGGTCGTCGAGGTATGCGGCGAGCGGCTGCAGTTCCAGTGCCACCCGAATCGCAATTATTTCGCCGTTGGTAACAGTGTTCATAGTGTTTCCTTAAGCCCGCCAGGGCGGTGATTACATTGCGGCCATGAATCTGCGTGTATAGCGTGTGTCTTGAACTTCGGTACGTGCTGCGTGGTGTTGCTGCATAGTGCATCAGCCGGAAACATGCGGCCATACAGCGTTTGCCTAAAATGGAGTGCAGATTTTCGACTCTGCAGCAGGGTAAATTACCCTAGATTACAAGTGCGCCGAGATGGGGGACAGGTAGAGATCCGGCGAAATGATGGGTGCGGTCGGCCTTCCCGCTTGTGCGTCCGGAAATTTCCGAGCAAGAGCCGCCCGCTATCATTGCGCAATTGTTGATCAATATATAATCAATGATATCCCTGCGGAGGCGCTGAACATGATCCCGGCACTGCTGTGGCTGGACGAAGCCGAAATCTACCGCCAGGCGCTGGACCGCGCCGGTTGCGGGCAGCGCCTGGACATTCAGCTGCTGCGGCCGGATCAGCACCCTAGCCCGGCGCAGCTTGCGCGCACCGAGATTCTGCTGGCGCGGCAGCCGCCGCCGGGTATCCTGGCAAGCATGCCCAGGCTGCGCTGGATCCAGGCCCTTACCGCCGGTGTCGAGCACTGGGTTTCACGCCCTGATCTGCGCCCGGACATTGCGCTCAGTTGCGCGCGCGGCACGCATCGGGTGCAAATGCCCGAAAACATCCTCGGCGCCCTGTTCCATCTGACCAAGCCCTATGCGCAAGCGACCATGGACCAGCGCGACCGGCGCTGGGTAAGGCGGATTTCGCAGACCCTCGCCGGAAAGACCCTGGGCATACTCGGCCTGGGTGAAATCGGCCGCGAACTGGCGAAGAAAGCCGCAGCCCTGGAACTGCGCGTGATCGGTACGCGCAGTACGGCCGAGCCCGTGGCGCAGGTCGACAGGATCTACCCGGCCGTAGCCACCGACGAGGTGCTGGCGCAGTCGGATTTCGTATTGCTCCTGCTGCCCCTGACGCCGCTGACGGATGGAATCATGAATGCGGCGCGCTTCAGGGCGATGCGCAGCAGTGCCTACCTGCTCAATTTCGGCCGCGGTGCGCTGGTGGTGGACGCCGACCTGGTACAGGCGGTGCGGGGCGGGATCATCGCCGGCGCCGTGCTCGACGTCTATCGCAGCGAGCCGCTGCCCGCCGAACACCCGTTCTGGGTCACCGAGGGCATAACCGTGCTGCCGCACATCGGCGGGCTGGATGCGCACCGCGATGAAATCGTCGCGGCCCTGTTCGCCGACAATATGCGCCGATTCCTGGCAGGCGACGCGCTGTTCGCGCTGGTCGATCGCGCCCGCGGATACTGAAATGACTGCCTCCCGAATGAAGCAGGCCGCCGCATGACGGACCTGCGCTTCGACGCGCTGCTGCGCTCGCGTATCGCGGGCAATCTCGCGCTGCGCGCTGCGGCCAGCCTGCCCTTGGGCGGCCTCAAGCGCGCGGCGGTGTGCCTGATCCTCACCGACGACGGCGAGGGCGGCGCGGCGCTGGTGCTGACGCTGCGCGCCAAGCAGCTGCGCGCGCACTCCGGCCAGTTCGCCCTGCCCGGAGGACGCGTCGACGCGGGCGAATCGGCCATAGACGCCGCGCTGCGCGAAGCGCGCGAGGAGATCGGACTGCAACTCCCGCGCGATGCCGTGCTCGGATGGCTGGACGACTACCCCACGCGCTCGGGCTACCTGATCACGCCGATCGTCGTGTGGGCGCCGGAGGACGCGCGCATGAGCGCGAATCCGGCGGAGGTCGAGGAAATCTACCGGGTGCACCTGGCCGAGTTGGGCCGCCCGGGGTCGCCCGAATTCGTGGCGATTCCCGAAAGCGATCAGCCCGTAATCCGCTATCCCTTGCTGGGCACGCTGATACACGCGCCGACCGCGGCAGTGCTGTACCAGTTTGTCGAGGTCGCAGTACACGGCCGGGCCACGCGAGTAGCGCACCTGGAGCAGCCGGTCTGGGCGTGGAGTTGAGCGTTCAGTCGACCACGAACAACTTCGCGCCCGCACTCGTGGACGAGCGATGCGCTTCGGCGCCGTCGGCAACCTGATAACTCATGCCAGGCTGCAGTACATACCGCCGCCCGTCCTCGAGTTCGGTATGCAGTTCGCCTTCCAGGCAGAACAGTATGTGGCCCTTCGAGCACCAATGGTCCGCCACATAGCCGGGTGCATATTCGACCAGGCGCACGCGTATGGCGCCGAACTGGCGCGTGCGCCAGTAGGCGACACCACGTTCTCCTTTGTATTCGACCGGCGCGATCTTTGACCAGTCGGTCGTGGCAAACGGAATTCCGGTCATTTCCATGAATACCCCTTAGGCCGCTAGTCGGCGCAGAATCGATAGCAGGATCCGTGCGCTTTCGCGCTGTACATGGCCGCGTCCGCAAGCTTGACCAGGCTCTGGTGGTCCTGGGCATGGTCCGGATAGAGCGCGATGCCGATGCTGGTGCCGATATCCACCCGGTGTTCCCGCGGCTCCAGATGGAAGGGCTGGGCCAGCGCCGCGACGATCTTTTCGGCGATGGTCACGATGTCTTCACGGCTGTCGATGTCGCGCAGGATCACGGCGAACTCGTCGCCCCCGACGCGGGCGACGGTATCGGATTCGCGCACCTGCTCGCGCAGCCTGTTGCTGACGATGCGCAGGAGTTCGTCGCCGGCGTTGTGACCGAGGGCGTCGTTCACCGGCTTGAATTTGTCCAGGTCGAGGTAGAACAGGGCAAAGCGGCGGGCGCCGCGCTTGGCGAAGCTGATCTCCTGGCCCAGACGGTCGTTGAACAGCAGCCGGTTGGGAAGCCCGGTCAGGTTGTCGTGGTGCGCCAGGTGCTGGATGCGCTGCTCCGCCTGCTTTTGTTCGGTAATGTCGGTCGTGACCGCGTAACAGCCGAGTATTCCGCCGTCTTCGGCCACGTGCGGCAGGAGCTTTACCTCGATGTAGCGGGAACTGCCGTTCGCGAATTTGTGCAGCCTCTGGTAAGCGTCGGGATGTCCCCGCAGTACCAGCGCAAAATGATCTTCGACGTCGCGGAACGCGTGCTCTCCGATGACCTCGCGCACGTGCATTCCCGGGAGGTCCCCGACCTCGAGGCCGTAGAACTCGGCGAAGCGCTTGTTGGCAAAAAGGCAGCGCAGATTTTCGTCCCAGGATACCGTCATCGACGGAACGTTGTCGGTGAACATACGCATCTGCTCCACGCTGTCGCGCAGCGCCTGTTCCGTCTGTTTTTGCTCCGTGATGTCGATTGCCATGGAATAGCAGCCGGGGATGCTCCCGTGTTCCGCCGTTCTGGGGACCAGCTTGACATCCAGGTGGCGCAAGGCGCCGCTCGCAAGGCGCACTGCCCGCTGATACGCGACCGGATGCCCAGCCAGCGCCTCGCGGAAATGCCCCTCGATTTCGGCGTAGGCCGCACGTCCGACGATCTCGACAAACGGCCTGCCGATGATGTCCGCAACGGCAAGCTTGAAAAAGTCCGCGTAGCGCTTGTTTGCGAAGACGCAATTCATGTCGCTGTCGACGTACAGTATCATCGCCGGCACGTTGTCGGTGAGCAGGTGCAATTCTGCGCCGCTGTCGCGCACGGCCTTGTCGGCCTGTCTGCGTTCGGTGATGTCGGTGTAAATGGTGACGAAACCGCCGCCGGGCAGCGGGGTTCCGCGGATCTCCAGCACGACCCCGTTCGGCCGAGTGCGTTCGAACACATGCGGCTGCATTTCCCTCGCGCGCGCGACCGCTGCGGCGGTGATGGCTTCCGCATCGCCCGGGCCATATTCGCCGCGCAGCGCATTGAAGCGCAGCAGCGTCGGCAGCGACGGCAATCCGTGGGCAAACAGTTCGTCGGGGAATTCGAGCAGTTCCCTGAGCTTCGCATTGCACGCGATCATCTCGAGGTCCGGGCCGAACAGCGTCACCGCGCTGGGCAGATAGTCCAGAAGCACCTGCAGCATCTCACGCGAATCGAGTGCGATTTCGCGCGCGATCACCGCGCTTTCCTGCGCCGCCGAACTCGCGCCGCCTTTGCTCATGCCGGTCATGCTGTTCGGACTCCGCCAGGCATGCAGTCGCGCGATTGCGGGCCGGACTCAGCGACGCACGATGCTGCTGCCGGCGGCCCTCACCGGATCGCCCGCGAGCATCGCCGGGTCGTGATCGAAGTTGTATGCGCGCTCCTCGCCGTTGTCGAAGCGCACCGAGACGGTCCAGGTCTTGACCTTGTTCATTTTTCCTTCGACCTTGTTTCCTGCATAGGCGCCGCCGGCGACGCCGGCGATGGTGGCGAGGTCCTTGCCCCTGCCTTTGCCGACCTGGTTGCCCAGAAGCCCGCCGACCACGCCGCCGGCGATCAAGCCTACCGCGCCCGCATCCCCGTCCTTTTCTGTCATCCTGACCGAGGTGACATTTCCGCAATCGCTGCAGACTGTGGCGCTTGGTGCGGATATGTTTGCCGCCTCGAGCTTGCTCTGCGCGCTCGCCAGCGCCCTGGTGTGCTCTTCCTTTGCGTCGCGCAGGCATTGCATGCGCCGGGCGGACGTCGATTCATCGGCGCATAGCTTCTGATCCTCGCTGTAACGGGTGTCCGCGGCCTTCTTCGCGCTTTCGTAGGCGGACTTCGCTGCGTCGTTGCCCGCCGCGTGGGCCGAGGCAAAGCTCAGCAGCGCCAGCAGTATCAGGCATCGTTGTTTCATCGAGCTTGCCTCCCAGGTATGTCCGGCCGGAGATCTGCCGCCTGGCCGTTGCGGCCGGAAAATCGCGAAGTTGCGTGCATAGGCTACCTTGATAGGGGCTTGGCGGCAACCATTCGCTGTGCCGACGCGGCCGTGCTTGACGCGCAGGTGCCGGATAGCGTGTAATTTGGCCGCTGCCGGAGAATCCGGCGCCGAAACGGCCGAGGTAGTGGCTTGCCAGTCATGGATTTCTATACAACGTCGCGCGACCGCCACCGGTGATCGGAACTCCGGCACCCATCGAGTTGGCGTCGTTGCTCCTGCTGCTGGTCGGGATCGGGCTGGCTTTTTCCGACATCCGCCTGTCGGGCTGGGTCGTGGGCTGGATCCTGCTCTCCGGCGCACTGCTGGTGCAGTGGTTTCGCAGCGTCCTGAGCTATAGCTTGCAGGGAGGCAGCGCCGACACCGAAATATATCGGATCGCCGACGAGTGGATGGGGCTGGGGTTCTCGCTGCTTGTGGTGGCGTCCATGTACATGATGCGCGAGGTGCTGGCCAGACACAGTCTGGCGGAGGCGAGGGTGCGTGTCGTCAGCGCCGCCGCACAGGATGCCGTCGTCATGATGGATAACAGGGGCCGGATCGCGTTCTGGAACGCGGCGGGACAGCGGGTTTTCGGCTACAGCCGGCAGGAAGTACAGGGCAAGAAGCTGCACGAACTGATTATCCCCGCGCGCAACCGCGCGGAATTCGAAAGGAGCTTTACGGATTTCAGAAGGACCGGCCAGGGGCCGGTCATCGGCAAGACCCTGGAGCTGCCCGGCCTGCGCAAAGACGGCACGGAGATCGTCACCGAGGTTTCGGTTTCCGGGGTCAACGTGGACGCGAAATGGCATGCGATCTGCATTTTTCGCGATATCACCGAACGCAAGCGCGCCGAACAAATGCTCGAACTCGAGTATGCGGTGGCGCGCTGCCTGGATGGTACGGACGCCCCCCCCGAGGCGCTGCGAGCGGTGATCCGCGCCATATGCCAGACGCAGAACTGGGATTGCGGACACTACCTGGGCGTGGACGCGACTGCCGGCGTGTTGCGCCTGGTCGAGTTCTGGAGCGTGCCGGATGCGGCCATCCAGGGATTTCTGGCGGCAGCGCGGGACTACACTTACGGCCCGGGCGTGGGCATGGTGGGCAAAGTATGGCAGTCGGGACAGCCTATGTGGATTCCCGATGTCACCAAGGACGCACGCGCGGTGACGGCGATATTCAAGGCACAGTCCGGGTTGCGCGGCGCGTTCGTGTTTCCGGTGAAAGCGGAAGGAAAAACCATAGGCGTGTTTGCCTTCAACAGCAAGGATGTTCGAGAACCGCATCCCCAGTTGCTGGCCGCAGTGCAGACGATAGGCGGCCAGGTCGGCGGGTTTCTGCAGCGCAGGCGCGCAGACAGCGCCTAGGGCGGTGTTTCAGGGCACCGCCAGCCCCGTGGCGCGCTTTGCAGCGCTTTCTTATGCCTGCGGCTGCAGCAACGCGCCGCTGAGCAGATCCTTGGACAGATACTGCTGACGGTAGGTCTCGAACGGGACCTCGTCCGCGGCTTCGATGCGCCGCTGGGCTGCGAGCGATTCTTCGGCCATCGCGGCATAGCGCGCCTGCGCCTGCGGCGACAGCGGCAGGTCCTGCAGCGCGCGCCGGTGGCGCAACGACTGCGTCAGGGCGAAGGCGACGTAGGACTTGTCCTCGCTTGCCTCGATTGCGGCAAGGACGCGAGCCGAGCGCGTGGCCGAGGAATCGGCGCCGGCAGCGCGCGCCAGCGCCAGCGCCTCGCCGTAGGCACTGCAGGCGTGGGCCTCGTCCATGGCCGCGGCGATCGGCCCGAACTCGTCGAGCAGCTTGCGGCTCCAGTCGGCTAGGCTGAGTTCCTCGCCGCGCCGGATCAGGCGCAGGTTCGGGTCGCGGCCGCGCAGGGCCACGTTGTGCTGGTTGCGCGACATCGCAGCGATTTCCCCGGGGCTGTCGGGCGGACTTTCGTGGAGCAGGCAGTGCAGCAGGAACATGTCGAGGAAACGCATCGTGCCGGCGGCGATGCCGACCGGGGAAAAAGGGTCGCTGTCCATGCAGCGCACTTCGACGTACTCGACGCCGCGCTCGCCCAGCGCGTACAAGGGGCGTTCCCCCGAGCGGAAGCGCGGCTTGGGCCGGATGGTGCCGTAGAACTCGTTTTCGATCTGCAGCAGCGATGTGCCGAGTTGCCGGTAGTCGTCGCCCTCGCGCAGGCCGATGGCTTCGTAAGGCGGATAGGGTCGGGTCAGCGCGGCATTGAGCGATTCCGCGTAGCTCCTTAGGCCGTTGAAGCTCACCGCCAGGGATGCCTGGGCGTCGCTCTGATAGCCCAGCGGCCCCATGCGCAGCGAGGTCGCGCCGGGCAGGAACAGGGTGCCGGCACTGAAATCCTGCAGTCCGTGCGTGCGGCCGGCGACGAAGCTGCGACAGGCCGTGGGCGAGGCGCCGAACAGATAAAGCAAAAGCCAGGAATGGCGGCGAAAGTTGCGAATCAGGTGGAAATACGCGCCGGCCTTGTAGGCGATCTCCGGGCCGCCGGCCGCATCTGCGCGCTGCAGGATCGGCCAGGCCGACTCCGGCATGGAGAAGTTGTAGTGCACGCCGGAGATGGTCTGCATGCGCCTGCCGTAGCGATGCGCCAGGCCCTGCCGGTACACCGTCTTGGCGCGGCCCAGATTGGAGCTGCCGTAGCGGCCGATCGGTATGTCGTCGTCGGCGGGCAGGCCGCAGGGCATGCTGCTGCACCAGAGCAATTCCTCGCCTACATGACGGTAGACGACCTGGTGGATCTCGGTGAGTTCGGCGAGACAGGCATCCACGTCCGTGTGCACAGCGGTGATCAGTTCGAGCTGGGACTCGCTGAAATCAGTGGTGATGTGCGGGTGGGTGAGCGCCGAACCGAGTGCGGCCGGATGCGGCGTGTCCGCGAGCATCCCGTCCGGCCTGACGCGCAGGCTTTCCTTCTCGATACCGCGCCGGATGCCGGTCAGCACCTCGCGCGGAAGCTTGCGCAGCAGTTCATTCATGCGATTCATGCGTATTTCCTCGGCCTCGATACCCGTAGGGTAGCAGAAGCACGCTGCCGATTGCTGCCCGGCATGCATCTTTGCGCTACCATGCAGCCGGACAGTTCGGGGCGCGCGCAGGAGAACCCGTAGACACATCGGGCGGCGCGCGCGATTTTGCCGGGCAAACGGGGAGCGAGACCATGGCGCAGTACGATTACGACCTTTTCACCATCGGCGCCGGCTCGGGCGGCGTGCGCGCGAGCCGCCATGCCGCGGCGCTCGGCGCGCGCGTTGCCGTCGCCGAGGAGCGTTATCTCGGTGGCACTTGCGTCAACGTCGGCTGCATCCCGAAAAAGCTGTTCTCCTATGCGGCCCATTATGGCGAGGACATCGCGCATGCCGCGGGCTATGGCTGGAGTTCGGCGGCCCGCGCGTTCGATTGGCGCACGCTGCTTGCCAACAAGGACCGCGAGATCGAGCGCTTGAACGGGGTATATGAAAGACTGCTACGCGGCGCCGGGGTCACGCTGCTGCGCGCCCGCGCCGCGCTTATCGACGCGCATACCGTTGAAGTCGACGGCCGGCGCATCAGCGCGCGCCATATCCTCGTCGCCACGGGCGGGTGGCCGGTAGTGCCGCCCATACCCGGCGCGGAACTCGCCATCAGCTCGAACGAAGCCTTCCATATGGATGCACTGCCGCGGCGCGTGCTGGTGGTAGGCGGCGGCTATATCGCGGTCGAATTTGCGTCGATTTTCAACGGACTCGGCGTGGATACGACGCTGATCTATCGCGGGGAGCGGCTGCTGAAGGGGTTCGACGCCGATCTTGGCGGTTTTCTCGCCGGGGAAATGGAAAACAAAGGCGTGCACATCCGTTTGCGCAGCGACATCGAGCGCATCGAGCGCACCGCGCACGCAGGCGCCCTGCGCGCGACGCTCGCGCAGGGCGGCGAGCTCGAAGCCGATGGCGTAATGTACGCAACCGGCCGCGCCCCGAACACGCGCGGCCTGGGCCTGGAGTACGCCGGCGTGAATCTGGCGGCAAACGGCGCGATCGTGGTCGACGCGAATTTTCAGTCGAACGTGCCCTCGATCCATGCCGTTGGCGACGTCATCGACCGCGTGCTGTTGACGCCGGTCGCGCTCGCCGAAGGGATGGTCGTGGCCGAGCGCCTGTTCGGATCCGGCGGCCGCAGCATGGACTACGAGTACATTCCGACCGCGATTTTCAGCAACCCCAACATAGGCACGGTCGGCTGGTCCGAAGCGAAGGCGCGCGAGCGCGCCGGGGACATAGACGTGTACCGCACGACTTTCGGCGCGCTGCGCCATCAGTTGACCGGCAGCGGGGAGAAAGTCCTGATGAAGCTGGTGGTGGACAGAGCGTCCGGGCGTGTGCTCGGCGTGCACATGGTGGGCCCGGACGCCGGCGAGATCATCCAGGGATTCGCCGTTGCGCTCAAGTGCGGCGCGACCAAGAGCCAGTTCGACGCCACCATCGGCATCCACCCGACCATAGCCGAAGAGTTCGTCACCATGCGCGAGGCGGCAGGGTGAGCGTCGTCTGCCCGGATCGGCAGGCGCGGGCCTGTTTGCGTTTCGCGCGCGGAGCAGGGCTGCCTGCTGCCCTGATCTTATGCGGGCGAATTCGTAGCAAGAAATCGGTAGAATCGAGGGCAGGAACAATGGCGCCCGGGTGAGTGGCGGAAAAAGGAATCGGCAAATGGATCCAGCAATACACCTGCGACACGCAGCTGTCGCCGCGCGGACAGGCAAGCGGCGTGCCCGCCTGCATACGATGGCGCTGTTGTGCGCCTCGTTTTATGCCGCAGGCGCAACGGCCGCGGACGCGGTGCCCGAGTCGTGGCCGCAGGTCTGGCTCAATCCCGGCATCTACTCCTACCATTTCGACACCGACAAGGATTTGCGCAACAACAACGTCGGCTTCGGCGCCGAAGTCATGCTGGCGAACGAACATGTCCTGATGGCCGGCAGCTTCATCAACAGCAATAGCGCGAGGACGCACTACGCCGGCTACGAGTGGCGACCCTGGCACTGGAAGCTTTCCGGCGTCGATTTGGGCGCGGGGATCATGATCGGCGCGTTTGACGGCTATCCGAACTATCGCGACGGCGCCTGGTTCGTCGCCCCCTTGCCGATGCTGTCGATCGAGGGCAGGTATCTGGGCGCAAATTTCAGCCTGGTCCCGACCTACAAGGACCGCTTCGACGGCGCCCTGTCGGTGCAGGTCAAGCTGCGGGTGTGGTGAGACGCGCACGCAAGCTACCGGCGCGAGATAGGGACGGCGTGCGGACGGTGCACGGCAAATATTGAAATGGATCTGAAGCAAATTCCCGTCGACGAACTGCAGCTAGGCATGTACGTGTCCAAGCTCGATCGGCCGTGGACCGAAACCCCGTTCATATTTCAGGGCTTTATTCTGCGCAGCCAAAAGCAGATCGAGGTGATGAAGCAGTACTGCATCCACGTGTTCGTCGATCCGGAGAAGGAGGATCTGTCCGAGGTGGAAGGCGCGCCCGGGGGCAGCGCCGCGAGCATCCGCGGCAGCACGGTCTACAAGGAAAGCGCCAGCCTGGACGTCGAGTTGCCGCGGGCGCGCATCGCCATCGCGCAGACGACCGGCGTGCTCAGGCAGATCAGCCGCGACGTGCAGGTCGGGCGCGTCGTCGACGGTCCCAAGGTGCGGCAGGCGGCGTCGGACATTACCGAAAGCGTGGTGCGCAACCCCGATGCCGCGACCCTGCTGGTGCAGCTGCAGGAGAAAAGCGGCGAAGCCTTCAACCGGGCGGTCAATGTATCGGTGATGATGAGCATTTTCGGGCGCTTTCTGCAGTTGCCGCGCGAGAGCATCGAACAGCTCGGTCTGCTCGGCTTGCTGCAGGATGCGGGCAAGCTCAAGCTGCCGACCGCGCTCCTCGAGAAACAGGAAGCGCTCAGCGAGGAAGAGGCGGCCTTGTACCAGACGCATGTGGATCATTCGGTCGAGATCCTGAGCAATACTAGCGGCCTGCCGAACGACCTGCCCGGACTCGCGTCGCTGCACCACGAGCATTTCGACGGTTCGGGCTATCCGCGCGGCCTGCGTGGCGTGGCGATTGCCCTGCCCGGCATGATAGCGGCGATCGTCGACGCCTTCGACTTGCTGGTCGCGCCGCCCCCGCAGGGCAGGCACATGTCGCCTTCGAACGCGCTGAACCTCATCTACAAGGGACGCGGCACCCAGTTCCAGCCGGCTCTGGTAGAGCAATTCATTCAATGCGTCGGCGTCTACCCCGTGGGCAGCGCGGTCGAGCTGAATACCGGAGAAGTCGGCATTGTGATCGCGCAAAATTCCCTGCGGCGCCTGCAACCGCGCGTAATGGTGGTCAAGGACGCAAAAGGCTACGAGCACCGGCCGTACAAGATGCTCGATCTGGCGAAGGAGCCCAAGGCGGCGCCGGACGAGATATACCGCATCCGCCGCACGCTGGAATACGACGCCATCAAGGTCGACCCGCGGGAACTGTTCCTTTGAACCCGATCGACCCCGCCGGGCCGGATGCGGGGTCGGCCGCGCCTTTGCCTGCCGCGCAAATGCCGTTTATCGACCGCCTACGACGCTGCGTCGGGGAGCGGCAGGCGGACGGGCGCAGCCTCGCTTTGCTGCTCGTCGATTGCGGGGTAATCGGCCGCATAGATCCTCTGTGGGGCTATCAGGTCGGCGACGCCGTGCGTACCCGGATCGTCGCCAGCCTGCGCACCGAGGCGCTGCGGCCGGGCGATTTCATCGGTGAACTCGGGCGCGACGACCTGGCCTGCGTGCTATCCGAGGTGGAAGGCGCGCAGCTCGCCCTGCTTGCGGCGGAAAAGACGCTGCGCATCATGAACGCGCCCCTGTGGCTGGGGGAGGACGAGATTTATGCCTCGCCATCGATCGGGATCGCCATTTTTCCGGCCAGCGCAGACGGCGCCGAGTCGCTGTTGTGGCAGGCCAGGAGCGCCTGCGCGACGGCTTCGGGCCTGAGCGGGCGCATCGCCTTTTACGAAGAGGAGCGCAAGCACGGGACATCGCTGCTCGTTGGCGAGAGCCGGCTGCGATCGGCAATCGCGGAAGACGCGCTGGAACTGGTGTTTCAGCCCCAGTTCGACCTGCGTTTCGGGCAGATCATGGGCGTGGAGGCGATGTTGTGCTGGCGCGACGGTACACGCGGGCAGGTCCCGATGCGCGATGCGATCAAGGCGGCGGAGGCGGGCGGGCTGGTACCCAGGATGATCTCCTCGCTGCTCAACCGGGCGCTGCACAACTGTTCCGAATTCCGCCAGCGCGCCGGGCTGGATTTGCGCGTGGCTGTCAAATTGCCCGCGCGCGCCTTGCTGCACCCGGAGCTTGCCGAAATTGTCGAGCGCGCCTTGCGTACCTGGTCCCTGCGTCCGGGCAGGCTGATGCTCGAGATCGGCGACCTCGCCACGCTGGAGGCGCATGCGCGGGCGCAGGCGGAAATCCGGCGCTTGCAGGAGATCGGGGTGAAACTGTCCATGGACGACGCGCACGCACCGCTATCGTCCCTGTTCCGGCTTGCGAGCATGCCGTTTCAGGAGATGAAAATCGACCTGTCCGTCGTGCCCGACTGGACCACCCAGGCGCGCTCCGAGGGCGTGCTGCGATCGCTGATCGAACTGGCCCACCAGCTCAAACTCGACGTCGTTTCGACCGCAGTAGCGGACGAGGCGGCGGCCGCCCGGCTGCTGGAACTGGGCTGCGATTTCATGCAGGCGGATTTCAGGGGGGCGGCTGTCACTGCCGAGGAGTTCATCGCCCGTTACGCGAGCTGACCGGCCCGGGGTCAGCCTCGCATATTGCTTCCTTTGACCAATATCAAACGGTGCGCGCGCCCGGCGCGTAGCCTGAGTGCCGATATGTCGGAGCAGCCATGATTTCGCACGAGGCGGCACCTGCCGGGCGCATCGGCCGGGCGTTTGCATGCGCGCCCGCCCGCGCCCGTCGCCGGGTGCCGGGACCAGCATGACACCGGGCCCGCAGGGCGTCGCGCAGGCGGTAGACGCGGCGCTCGCGCGCCATCGCGGCGATGCGCACTATATCCTGCAGATGCTGCGTGAAATCCAGGAAGCCTGCGACTGGATTTCCCCGGAGGCGATAGACCGCCTGCAGCAGGCGCTGCGCCTGCCGCGGACCAAGATCGAGGGCGTCGCCGGCTTTTATGCATTTCTCTACACCAGGCCGCGCGGGCAGTACCGGATACTGTTCAGCGACAACATCACCGATCGCATGCTGGGCAATCTGGAGTTGCTCGACTACATGTGCAGGCAGCTCTGGGTGGAGCGCGGCAAGACCTCGGAAGACGCGCTGGTGAGCATCGATACCACTTCCTGCACCGGCATGTGCGATCAGGGGCCGGCGCTGCTGGTGAACAATTACGCGATCACCCGCGTGAGCAGGCAACGCGTGGATGAGATGTGCGAACTGATCCGCAACAAGGTCGCGCTCGCCGCCTGGCCGCGCGAATACTTCCGTGTCGAAGACCAGGTGCGGCGCAAGGACGTGCTGCTCGGCGATGATTCGGCGCCGGGCGACGCGCTCGCGGCGGCAATCGCACGCGGTGCGCACGGCCTGGTGGAGGAGATAAAGCTGTCGAATCTGCGCGGGCGCGGCGGCGCCGGATTTGCCACCGGCCTGAAGTGGGAGGCCTGCCGCAATGCGCCGGGCGAGGCGCGCTACGTGGTGTGCAATGCGGACGAAGGCGAGCCCGGGACCTTCAAGGACCGCGTGCTGCTAGCCGCGCATGCCGACATGGTGTTCGAGGGCATGACGCTGTGCGCGCTCGCCATCGGCGCGGGAAAGGGCATGCTCTATCTGCGCGGGGAATACCGCTACCTGCTCGATCACCTCGATGCGGTGCTCGAGCGCAGGCGGCGCGCAAAGCTGCTCGGCGCCGGCATACTCGGGCTGCCCGGCTTCGACTTCGACATAGCGATCCACCTGGGCGCCGGCGCATATGTCTGCGGCGAGGAGTCGGCGCTGATCGAGTCGCTCGAAGGCAAGCGCGGCACGCCGCGCAACCGGCCGCCGTATCCGGTGACCCAGGGTTATCTCGGGCAGCCGACCGTGGTGAACAATGTCGAAACCTTCGCCGCGTGCTGTCTCGTCGCCCGACGCGGCGGGGCGTGGTATGCGGGCGTCGGCACCGGCGCGTCGGCCGGCACCAAGATACTGAGCGTTTCCGGCGATTGCGCCCGGCCGGGATTGTACGAGTACCCCTACGGCGTGACGGTGCAGGAGGTGCTGCAAGCATGCGGAGCGAACGAGACGCAGGCGGTGCAGGTCAGCGGCCCGTCCGGCGTTTGCCTCGCCGCTGCGGAATTCGGCCGGCGCATCGCTTTCGAAGACATTCCGACCGCGGGCGCTTTCATGGTCTTCGACCGCAGCCGCGACATGTTCGAAGTGGCGCGCAATTTCGTGCATTTCTTCGCCCATGAAAGCTGCGGCTTCTGCACGCCCTGCCGCGTCGGCACGTCGCTGCTCCGCAACCTCATGGACAAGCTCAACAACGGCCACGGCTCGCTCTACGATTTCGTCGAAATCAAGAAATTGAATCGCATTCTGCAGTCCATGAGCCATTGCGGGCTAGGCCACACCGCCTGCAATCCGGTGCTCGATACCATCGCCAAGTTCCGGCCTGCATACGAGCGGCGGCTGCAGCACAAGGAATTCAAACCGGCGTTCGATCTGGACTGGGCCCTGGAGCCGGCGCGGCAGATGACCGGGCGCGACGACGCCGGGGCGCACTTTTACGCGGGTTCCGGGGAGGACACATGAGCGCGTCCTTCAGCATCGACGGCAAGTCGGTCGCTTTTGCCGAGGGGCAGACCATCATCCAGGCGGCGCTGGCCGGCGGCGTCTATGTGCCGCACCTGTGCTATCACCCGGAGTTCAAGCCGCACGGCTCGTGCAAGCTGTGCACGGTCATGGTGGACGGCCGCCAGATCGCTTCCTGCACCACGCTGGCGCGCGAGGGCATGGTGGTCGAAAGCGACACGGCGGCGCTCAACGACGAACGGCGCACGCTGATCGAGATGCTGTTCGTCGAGGGCAACCATTTCTGCCCTTCGTGCGAGAAGAGCGGCGACTGCAAGCTGCAGGCCACCGCCTATGAACTGGGCATGATGTCGGCGCACTTCGACCATTTCTTTCCGCGCCGGCCGGTCGATGCCTCGCATCCGGACGTGTTGCTCGACTTCAATCGCTGCATCCTGTGCTCGCTGTGCGTGCGCGCGAGCCGCGACTTCGACGGCAAAAACGCGTTCGCGCTTTGCGGGCGCGGCATCCACACCCATCTCATCGTCAACGCAAAGTCGGGACGCCTCGCCGACACCGACGTGACGCTGCAGGACAAGGCGGTTCAGGTCTGTCCGGTGGGGGTCATGCTCAGAAAGGACAAGGGTTTCGCCGTTCCCATCGGCAAACGGGTGTACGACCTGAAGCCGGTGTCGGCCTATGCCGAAGCCGCTGCGGCGCCGCAGAAGGAATAGATGTGGACACCGCCGTAAAGACCGGGACCGTGATAAGGAAAGTGAGGGTCGCCACTACCTCTCTCGCCGGCTGCTTCGGCTGCCACATGTCGTTTCTCGACATCGACGAGCGGCTGTTCGACCTGCTCCAGCTGATCGAACTCGACCGCTCGCCGCTGACCGACATCAAAGAGGTCGGACAGTGCGATATCGGCATCATCGAAGGCGGCCTGTGCAACGCCGAGAATGTGCATGTGCTGCGCGAGTTTCGCCGGCAGTGCAGGCTCCTGGTCGCAATCGGCGCCTGCGCCATCAACGGCGGCCTGCCGGCGCAGCGCAACCACCTGAGCCTGCCCCTGATATTGCAGGAGGTGTATCACACCAGCGTCGGGCTTGCCGACGGACGGATTCCGAACGACCCCGAGCTGCCTTTGCCTCTGAGCAAGGTGCGGCCGCTGCACGAGGTGGTGAAAGTCGACTATTTCATCCCGGGCTGTCCGCCCTCGGCCGAGGCCATCTGGAAGGCGCTCAACGACATACTCGCCGGGCGCGAACCCGAATTGGGCCACGGCCTGATCCAGTACGACTGAAGACCGAAAGCCGCCGCAATGAGCCAGCACCTTGAAACCGCCGCACATCCCGCAAGCCTGCGCCGCGTCGCCATCGACACGGTATCGCGCGTAGAGGGCCACGGCAAGGTCACCATCCTGCTCGACGAGCGCAACGAGGTGCAACAGGTGAGGCTGCATATCGTCGAATTCCGCGGATTCGAGCGCTTCATCCAGGGCCGCCCCTACTGGGAAGTGCCGGTGATGGTGCAGCGCCTGTGCGGCATTTGCCCGGTAAGCCATCACCTGGCGTCGTCGAAGGCGCTCGACCAGGTGGTGGGCGCGAAACGGCTCTCGCCCACGGCCGAAAAGATACGGCGGCTGATGCACTACGGCCAGATACTGCAGTCGCACGCGCTGCATTTCTTCTATCTGTGCTCGCCGGACCTGCTGTTCGGCTTCGACAGCGAGGTGTCCCGCCGCAACATCGTCGGCGTCGCCGCAGCGCACCCGCAGATTGCCAGGCGCGGCGTGCTGCTGAGAAAGTTCGGCCAGGAGGTGATACGCGTCACTGCCGGGAAAAGGGTGCATGGCACAGGCTCGATTCCCGGCGGCGTTAACAAGGCGGTGACGCAGGAGGAGCGCGAGCTGCTGCTGCATGACATCTACCAGATCGTGGGCTGGAGTCGCGATGCGGTGCAGCTGATCAAGGAGCTGCACGGGCAGAATCCCGCGCTGTACAACAATTTCGGCATCTGCCGGTCGAACACCATGTCGCTGGTTGGAGCCAGGGGCGAGCTTGACTTTTATCACGGCAGCCTGCGCGCGCGCGACGCGAACGGCGGCATCCTTTTCGACGGGGTCGATTACGCCGACTATTTGCAGCATATCCAGGAGGAGGTCAAGCCCTGGAGCTATATGAAGTTTCCCTTCCTGACCGCGTTCGGAAAGCGCAACGGCTGGTACAAAGTCGGCCCGCTCGCGCGGGTGCAAAACTGCGATCAGATCCCGACCCCGCTCGCCGAAGCCGAGCGGCGCGAATTCGTCGAATACTGCGGCGGACTGCCCACGCATGCGCCGCTTGCCTACCACTGGGCGCGCATGATCGAAATGCTGCATGCGGCGGAGACGATCAAGGACCTGCTGCACGACGAGGACATCGCCGGCGGCGAGCTGGTGCGCACCGGGGAGCGCCAGACTGAGGGCATAGGCGTGATCGAGGCGCCTCGCGGCACCCTCATACACCACTACCGCGTCGACGAGGACGATCTGGTGACCATGTGCAACCTCATCGTCTCCACGACCCACAACAACCAGGCGATGAACGTAGCGATACGCCAGGTCGCCAAACGCTACCTGGACGGATGCGAGATCACCGAGGGCCTGCTCAACCATATCGAGGTGGCGATCCGCTGCTTCGATCCCTGCCTGTCCTGCGCCACGCACGCGCTCGGCCAGATGCCGCTGGCAGCCGAACTGATCGATGCCGAAGGCAGGCTGGTCCACGGCCTCGCGCGCAACGGCGATGGCGCCATCGCCTGCGCCGCCGATTGATGCAGCCCGGTATCGTCGTCTTCGCCTGCGGCAACCGCAGCCGCGGCGACGACGCCATCGGCCCTTTGCTGCTCGAGCGCCTCGCATCCTGGCTGGCTGCCGCGGGGCGCAGCAGCGAGTTCGCGCTGATCGACGACTACCAGCTGCAGATTGAGCACGCGCTGGACCTGCAGGGCAGGCGGCTCGCACTGTTCATCGACGCCGGATGGCAAACGCCGGCGCCGCTGGTCTTCTATGCCGCCGCCGCGGCGCCCGTACCCACGCGCGGCAATACGCACTCCCTGTCGCCCCAGGGCGTGCTGGAAGTCTACCGGCAGGTCACGCTCAGCGCGCCGCCGCCCTCGTTCGTGCTGTGCGTGCGCGGCGAACAGTTCGAACTCGGCGCCGGGCTGAGCGAGGCGGCCGGGGTGAACCTCGAGGCGGCATGGGGCCGGCTGCAGCTGCTGTGCACGCAGGCCGAGGCGGCGCGCTGGCGCGCACTGCTTACGCCGGGCGCCGATTAATTTCTCCGGGCCAGTGTCCGGAACGGCATAATTGCACCCTATGAATAAAGCAAACTCCTGCAGCCACGCGGCGCAGTCCGGCGGCCTTGCGCTCGGTCTGGCGCTCGGGCTGATCGTCATCGCCCTGATCGCGGCCGCCGCCTGGTACCTGACGCGCCCGAAACCGGTGGCGGTGACGGTTGCACTGGTCGATACGGGTCGTGTCGAAAATACGGTGGCGAACACGCGCGCCGGCTCGGTGATGGCCTGCAGGCGGGCCAAACTCGCGCCGCCTGCGGGCGGGCGCATCGAAAAGCTCAATGTCAAAGAGGGCGACAGGGTGCGTCCGGGCCAGGTGCTGCTGAGCCTGTGGAGCGACGATGTCGACGCGCGCGAGCGCATGTCGCGCCAGCAGTTGCAGACGGCGAAGGCGCGGGTGCGCGAGGTGTGCGAGTTGTCCAGGGCATCAGCGCGCGACGCCAAGCGCGCGGATGAACTGAGGGCGCGCAATTTCATATCGCAGGAGGCGGTCGAGCGCGCCCGCACCGATGCGGCGGCGAAGCAGGCAGGCTGCGAATCGGCCGGCGCCCAGGTGGCCGAGGCGCAGGCGCGCATTCAGGCATCGCGCGCCGACATCGATCGCACCGTGCTGCGCGCGCCGTTCGCCGGCATCGTCGCCGAGGTCAACGGCGAAGTGGGCGAGTATCTGACGCCTTCCCCTCCGGGGATTCCGACGCTGCCTGCGGTGGACCTGATCGACGACTCCTGTCTCTACGTATCCGCGCCGATAGACGAAGTGGACGCCGCGCAGCTCAAGGTCGGCATGACCGGACGCGTCACGCTGGATGCCTATCGCGGCCAGAATTTCCCCGGCAGGGTGCGCCGCATCGCCCCCTACGTGCTGGCAGTGGAGAAACAGGCGCGCACGGTGGAGGTCGAAGTCGAATTCGACCATCCCGGCGAGGCCAGGCATCTGCTGGTCGGCTACAGTGCGGATATCGAAATTGTGCTCAGCGGACATGAGGACGTGGTGCGCTTGCCGACACCGGCGTTGATGCCGGGCAATCGCGTGCTGGTGCTGGGCGCCGGCGGCGTGCTGGAGGAGCGCAGCATCCAGGCCGGCCTTTCGAACTGGGAGTACACGGAAGTGAAAGCCGGCCTCGGCCGCGGCGACCGGGTCGTCACCTCGCTCGAGCGCGAGGGCGTCAAGGCCGGTGCGCGTGCGGTGACGGAGAATGCCGCGGCGCAGAAGAAGGAGGCCGCCCCGGCCCGAGCGCAATGATCCGTCTCACCGGCATCGCGCGGACTTTTCTGGTGGGGGGCGAAGAAGTGCACGCCCTGAAGGCGGTGGATCTGGCGATCGCGCACGGCGAATATCTCTCGATCATGGGCCCGTCCGGGTCGGGCAAATCGACGCTGCTCAACATAATCGGCCTGCTCGATCGCCCCGACGCGGGCAGCTACGAACTCGACGCCAGGAACGTCACCGCCCTCAGCGACGACGAGTTGGCGCGGGTGCGGCGCGAGAAGATCGGTTTCGTGTTCCAGTTCTTCCACCTGGTACCGCGGCTGACTGCGGGGCAGAACATCGAACTGCCCATGGTCCTGGCGGGGATCGACCCGGCGGAGCGCAGGACGCGGCTGACGCGACTGCTCGCCGAATACGGCCTGGAGGAGCGCGCGGGGCATCGTCCCGACCAGCTCTCGGGCGGCCAGTGCCAGCGCGTCGCGATTGCGCGCGCGATGTCGATGGGACCGACGGTGATCCTCGCCGATGAGCCCACCGGCAACCTCGACCGCCATACCGGACAGGAGGTGCTGAGCGTGCTCGAGCGCGTGCACCACAACGGCGGGACCGTGGTGATCGTGACCCACGATCCGGAAATCGGCGCGCGTTCGCACCGGCGGCTGCGCATGCTCGACGGCGCCGTCGTTGCCGACGAGAAGGGCTGAAAGTGCGCTTCGCCGACCTGCTCAATTTCGCCTGGCAGGTGCTGCGCGGTTCGGTCTCGCGCACCCTGCTGATCCTGCTCGCGATGGGCATAGGCGTGGCTGCGGTGGTGGTGGTGACTGCGCTAGGAGAGGGGGCGCGGCTGTATGTGGCGAACCAGTTCGGTTCGCTCGGCAGCAACCTGGTGATCGTGCTGCCCGGGCGCAGCGAAACCTCCGGCGCGATGCCCGGCGTGCTGATCGGCAAGACGCCGCGCGACCTGACGCTGGAGGACGCGCTTGCGCTCGGGCGCAGCCACGCCATCCGGCGATTTGCGCCGCTGATCATCGGCGCCGGCGACGTGCGCGCCGGCGGGCGCAGCCGCGAGACGCCGGTGCTGGGATCCACGTCGGAACTCATGGACATCCGGCACATGGAAGTGGCGCAGGGCCTGTTCCTGCCGCAGGGCGACCCGCGCCACAGCCAGCCGGTTTGCGTGATCGGCGCCAAGGTGGCGAGCGAATTGTTCGGGTCGCGCACGGCGCTGGGCGATTGGGTGCGCATCGGCGAGCGCCGCTTTCGCGTGATCGGCATCCTCGCCGCGCAGGGCCAGTCGCTGGGCTTCAATACCGATGAAATCGTCATCGTGCCGCTGGCCGCGGCGCAGGCGCTGTTCAACACCGAGTCGCTGTTTCGCATCCTCGTCGAAGCCAAGAGCCGGGAGCAGATTGCTGCGGCCAAGGCCGACGTCGAGGAGATCGTACGGCTGCGCCACGAGGGCGAGCGCGATGTCACGGTGATCACGCAGGATGCGGTGCTGGCGACCTTCGACCGCATACTGCGCGCGCTGACCCTCACGGTGGCGAGCATTGCTGCCATCAGTCTGGCCGTGGCGGGCATCCTGATCATGAACGTCATGCTGATCGCGGTGACGCAGCGGCGGCGCGAAATCGGCCTGCTGAAGGCGCTGGGCGCCACCGGGGGGCAGATCCGCCTGGCGTTTTTCACCGAGGCCATGATGCTCGCGCTCGGGGGGGCGGCTGCCGGTCTGGTCGTGGGCGAGCTGGGGCGCAGCCTCGCAGTGCAGTTGTACCCGACGATTCCGTTCCAGGCGCCGTGGTGGGCACTGATCGCCGCACCGCTGACGGCGATTGCCACTGCGGTGCTGTTCACGGTGGCGCCGGCGCGGCGCGCGGCCAGGCTCGATCCGGTGCAGGCGCTGTCGCGCAGGTAAGAATCGGTCCCCGCATGCGCTACGCCGATTTCGTCAGCTTTACCTACACTTCGCTCAGGGCGCAGCGGCTGCGCACCGCGCTCACCGCCCTGGGCATCGCCGTCGGCATCGCCGCGGTCATTTTGCTCACCTCCATCGGCGAGGGCCTGCACCGCTTCATCATCGACGAGTTCACCCAGTTCGGCACCAATATTATCGGCGTCAGTCCGGGGCGCATCCAGACCCATGGCGCGCCGCTGGGCGCGGTCAACACCGTGCGCCCGCTCACCATCGACGATGCGCTGGCCCTGCGCCGCGCGCCCTATGTGCAGGCCGTGGTGCCGGTGATCCAGGGCAATGCCGAGATCACCCATACCGGCAGGAGCCGCCGCGTCACGCTGTACGGCGTCGGCGCGGAATTTGCCGCTGCTTTCCGCATGCGCGTGGCGCTGGGGAAGTTCCTGCCCGAGGACGACCCGCGCACGCCGCGCGCTTTCGCCGTGCTGGGGTCCAAGGCCGCCATGGAACTGTTCGGCGACAACAATCCCCTGGGCGACCGCATCCGCGTGGGCGGCGAGCGTTATCGCGTCGTCGGCGTCATGCAGGCGAAAGGCCAGGTGCTGGGCTTCGATCTGGACGATACGGTGTTCATACCGGTAGGGCGGGCGCTGGAGATGTTCAACCGCGAGAGCCTGATGGAAATCGACGTCACCTACGAGCCGACCGCGCCGCTGGCGGAAGTGGAGGAGGGCATCAAGCGCATTTTGAGCGCGCGCCACGGCTCCGAAGATTACACCGTCACCCCGCAGCAGAAAATGCTCGAAGTGTTCGGAACCGTGCTCGACGCGGTAACTTTCGCCGTCGCCGCGATCGGCGGCATTTCGCTGGTGGTAGGCGGCGTGGGCATACTCACCATACTGACTATCGCCGTGGCCGAGCGCACCTCCGAGATCGGTTTGCTGCGCGCAGTGGGCGCGACGCGGCGGGGCATACTGATGCTGTTTCTGGGCGAGGCGGCGCTGCTGGCGGCGCTGGGCGGCACGGCGGGCCTGTTGCTGGGCTGGGGTGCGGCGCTGGCGCTGCATCTGCTGGTGCCGGCACTGCCGGTGCATACGCCGTGGAGCTATGCAGTGCTGGCCGAACTGGTGGCCTTGTGCGTCGGACTGGCGGCCGGCGTGCTGCCGGCGCGGCGGGCGGCCCATCTGGATCCGCTCGAAGCGCTGCGCAGCGAATAGTGCCGGACTTGCTCTCACCCCGCCGTGATTGCCGTATTTTCAAAAGGACCACGAGTAAATGAATAGTTCCTCCCATGCGCTGTTGTCCGTGTTGCAGCAGCACGGCATCGATCGGGTATTTCTGGTTCCGGGCGAGAGTTATCTGGGCATTCTGGATGCGCTATGCGACTTCCCCGGCATCGACGCCGTGACCTGCCGCCACGAATCCGGCGCCGGGTTCATGGCCGTGGCCGACGCCAGGCTCTCGGGGCGGCCCGGGGTAGCGCTGGTGAGCCGGGGTCCCGGCGCAAGCAACGCGTCGATCGCCGTGCACACGGCGCAGCAGGATGCGATTCCCCTGATACTGGTCGTGGGGCAGGTGCCGCGCGCAGATCTGCGGCGCGAGGCGTTCCAGGAGATCGATTACCGGCGCATGTACGGCACGATCGCAAAATGGGTGTTCGAAGCGACCGACCCGGGCCAGCTCGCCGAGGCGGCGTTCAAGGCGGTTCGCATCGCCACCGCCGGCACGCCGGGGCCGGTGGTGCTGGTGATACCGGAGGATCTGCAGCAGCAGCAAGTGGCGCAGCCGCAATGGCGCGCGCAGGAACGCGCGCGCACGCAGCCTGACGCCGCTACCCGGCATGAGTTGCTGCGCCGCATCGAGGCGGCCGAGCGCCCGCTCATCGTCGCAGGGGGTGCATTCGAGGAGGCCGGCGGCAGGGAGGCGCTGTGCGCCCTGGCCGAGGCGTGGCAGATTCCGGTTGCACTGTCGTTCCGGCGCCACGATCTGTTCTCCAATCGTCACCCGCTTTATGCCGGCGAACTGGGGCTGGCAAATTCGAAGTTGCAGATCGATGCGTTCCGCCAGAGCGATCTCATACTCGCACTGGGAACCCGCTTCGGCGACATTCCCAGCCAGGGATACGCATTTCCCGATCTGCCATCCCCGGCACAGACCTTCGTGCATGCCTACGCCGACGCCCATATCGTCGGGCTGCACTACGCCCCGGATTTCGGCCTGGTGTGCGATCCGGTCGAACTCGCGCGCGCCCTGACCCCGGCGGACAAGGCGCTCATTGCGCAGCCCCGCGCCGACTGGGCGAGGCGCCTGAGGGAGATACGCGTAGCACACGCAGCTTGGCCGCAGCGACAGGCGGCCGACGGCATAGATTTCGCGCAGGTGGTGCGGGCCGTGAGCGAGCAGGCGAGCGCAGATGCCATCGTCTGCGTGGACGCGGGAACCTTCGCCGCGCCGGTCTATCGCCATTTCGGTTTCGTGCCGCCGCAGCGGCTGATGTCGCCGCTATCGGGCACCATGGGCTACGGCACGCCCGCGGCGATCGCCGCGCAGCTGCGCTTTCCCCGCAGGCAGGTGATCTGCATGGTGGGTGACGGCGGCTACATGATGACCGGCAACGAAATGATCGCGGCGGTGGAACGCAAGCTGCCGATTTTGTTCATCCTGGCCAACAATGGCAGTTACGCGTCGATCCGGATTCAGCAGGAACTGCATTACCCGGGGCGCGTGCTCGGTACCAGCCTGTTCAATCCGGATTTCGCGCAGATCGCGCGCGCTTTCGGCATGCGCGCACAATGCATAGCCGGCGAAGAAGAAATAGCGGGCGCGGTCGCGAGCGGCCTCGCCGCAGCCGAACCCTCCTTCCTCGAGGTCAAGGCCAGCCTGTCGGTCACCCTGCCCGAACGGCGCTCGGATTAGGAGGCGGGGACTTGTCCGCATAGCCGAAATGCCGCTGATCGAGGGCGGGCGAGGGGTGAAATCCCCTCGTGCTGTACCGGACTTCTAGAAACGCAGGATCCCGCGCAACGCCTTCACGCCTTCCTGTACGGCTTCTGCAGGATCCGGGGTTTGCGGCTTGTCGGCTTGCGCGGGCGCCGTGTCCGCCTGCGGCGCAGGCGCTGCCGCGGGTTCCGCCGCAGCGGATCTGCCGCGGCGCCCGCCGCCGCCTTCGCCCTCGGCAAGCATGGTCATCGCAGTCGACTTGAGGCGCAGTTTCACCGCCCATTCCTGTTCCCAGACCTGCTTTGGATCCTTCGGGCGCGGCGGGTGCACCAGATTCAACTCGTTGCCGTAAGCGATGAAATTGAACATCGACGCCTCGCTCTTGAACACGCCGGCGGGAACCGTGCACTCGGTGGTTTGCGGCGGCATCACCACTTTCTCGTGAATCAGGCGCTCGAGCTCCGCCGGCGGGATATAGTCCATCAGGACCTGGCCCATCTCCTGCACTTCGCTCGAAGACCAGGTCACCAAATCGTTCTGGCTGTCCCCCTGGCCCATCGCGGTGGCGAAGTAGCCGAGCGCGCCGGGTATGCTCTTCCATTGGACGGCATAGGCGCCGCCCGGGGTCTTGCGCACGGGGTCGAAGACTACGGGGTCCATGAAATCATGGCGATCGCCGACCGAGAAGCGGATGTCAGGCGAGTAATTTCCGCTGATCGCGTGCTCGCCCTGCAGCGACCCGGCCGCCGGTATCGCCTTCGAGTCTTCCTGGTTGGGCCAGTTGCCATAGCTGCGGCTGCGCCCTGGCGCCGGTCCGCGCGGCCGCGAAATCGCGCGGCTGCGGAACGCGCGCGCGGCATCCTGCGCGCTGAGGCTGGCGAAGTCGACAATCACCGGCTGGCCGGCGCGCACCGATACGCCGCAGCCCCAGTAGATCAGCATCCTGCCCTTGGGTCGCTGGTACTCGGGTTCCTCTTCGCGCTCGCGCGCCGCTGCGCGTTCGGCCTGCGGCGTGACCAGAGGCAGGCTGGAGCCCATCGACAGCCCCGGCGGGATGGCGTGCGCTGCCCGCGGATCGCCTCCGGCTTGCCGCGTTGAACCGAGTTCCAGCCGCATGCGCTTTCCACCCTGCATCCCGGGCGGCATCAGAGCGCCCATCCCCGGCGGTACGTCCATGCCCATGCCACCTGCGGTCTCCACGCTCATCCAGTAGCGCGCGATCGGCGGTTTTATCTGTTGCGTCTGCGCCTGCAGCGGCAGGGGGAGAGCCACGGTCAGGGCCGCAGCAAGGAGGCGGGTTTTCATTGGGCACCATGTCATTGTCAGAGGGTTTCATTATGCACCTGCTTGCCCCGCATGCGCGTGCGCAAGAGCGGGCACGGACGGGCCCGCAGCCGGACTCTCCTCCGGCAACCCCCGTTTGGCAGGCGTGCCACCGACACTACGCGATCGACGGTCCAGTTTATCTTCGGCTGATGGCGCCGAAATCCGCACTGCATTTGACCTTGATCAAATTGCCGGCACGTACGCCGCATACCATAGCTACACCCTTTTGCTGATTTCCTCCCATCCTTCTGGGCAGAAGGGATCTTGCGGACACTCGATATTCTGAATTCGAGTGTCCGTTTTTCTTTCCACGGCGGCATTCGGGCCGCCTGCGCGCGCCCCGACGGCAGCTTGATTTTCATCAACATTCGCGGCCCGACTCCGCGCTATGGTGAAATCGTGGCGCGACCGCAATGCACGAAACGGATAAGCGCCGCGGTCATGCTTGCGCTCGGCCTGATCGGTCGGTTTGAAGCTGCGCAATGGGCGAACCCCTGGCGGAGGCGCCAGGCCGTGCATGGACTACGCAAATGGAAGGAATCACTATGGGCTACAAAACGATTCTTGTTCACATCGACTCGGGCAAGCGCTGTGCGGTGCGCGTCGAGGTGTCGATCCGGCTTGCGCAGCAACATGACGCGCATCTGGTCGCGCTGCACACGATCGCGCCTTTCGAACCGCCCGGGTACGTGATGGCGGAGATGGGACCCGCGCTGGTCGAGGCGCAAAAGCGCGCGGCTGCGGTGGCGATGGCGCAGGCCGAGAGCGAATTCACCAAACAGACTGCAGCAGCGGGTTTCAGCAATATCGAATGGCGCAGAGCCATTGACGATCCAGTCGAGGCGACGACACTGCACGCGCGCTACGCCGATCTGGTGGTGATCGGCCAGGCCGAATCAGCCGCCGGCTTGGGCATCGATTCGGATTTTCCCGCGCGCCTGGTACTAGCTGCCGGCCGGCCGGTGCTTATCCTGCCCAGCGTCGGCCGTTTCCCCACGATCGGAAAACGCATACTCGTCTCGTGGAATGCGAGCCGCGAGGCGACGCGCGCGCTCACCGACGCGATCCCGATGTTGCGGCTCGCCGAGTCCGTACATGTCATGGCGGTGAACCCGAAGCACGGTATGCACGGCAACGTGCCCGGCGCCGATATAGGCCTGTATCTCGCGCGCCACGGCGTGCGCGTGGAGGTAAAAACGGATCAGGGCGCCGAGATCGACGTGGGCAACGAACTGCTGTCGCGCGCGGCTGACCTGGACGCCGACCTCATCGTCATGGGAGGCTACGGCCATTCGCGGCTGCAGGAATGGGTATTGGGCGGCGCGACGCGCACTATCCTGGAATCGATGACGGCGCCGATTCTGATGTCCCATTAGGGACCGGCCGCGCAGCAACAGGGCTCGAATTGCGCGCCGCGCTTGCGGCCCTGC
Source organism: Burkholderiales bacterium (assembly GCA_014860355.1). GTDB lineage: Bacteria > Pseudomonadota > Gammaproteobacteria > Burkholderiales > SG8-39 > 2-12-FULL-64-23. The sequence goes on from JACZJV010000118.1 coordinate 30,023, forward strand.
GGGCGTGCACTGCGGCGCGATTCGGCGCGCGTTCGCGGCCGGTGCCTATCGCGCCGGGCGCATCCTGTGCGAAAATCGCATGCTTACGCGGGCTGCCGAGTTCGAATCCGCCGTCTGCCTGTTCAATGGACAATCCAAGTTCGGACAATTTCTAGAGGCGTCATCATGAACACCAAAAAGTACATCTACGCGTTCGAAGAGGGCAACGGCAAGGACAAGATCCTGCTGGGCGGCAAGGGCGCAGGTTTGTGCGAGATGACGCAGATCGGCCTGAACGTGCCGCCGGGCTTCACCGTGACCACCGAGGCCTGTCTTGCCTACCTCGAGTCGAACAAGCTCCCCGAGGGCTTGATGGAGGAGCTCAAGACCCATATGGCGGCCCTGGAAAAGAAGACCGGCAAGGGTTTCGGCAGCGGCAAGCATCCGCTGCTGGTTTCGGTGCGTTCCGGCTCGGCGATCTCGATGCCGGGGATGATGGATACCATACTCAACCTCGGCCTCAACGAGGCCTCGCTGCAAGGCCTGATCAAGCAGACCGGCGATCAGCGCTTCGCCTATGACGCCTATCGCCGCTTCATCCAGTTGTTCGGAAACATCGCGCTCGGCATCGAGGACAAGCAGTTCAAGGAAAAGATGGAGGCGCTCAAGCGCAAGCACGGCGCGCGCCTGGATCTGGACCTGTCCGCCGAGCAGCTGAAGGAGCTGGTCGGGGAATTCCTCGACATCGTCAAGCGCCACACCGGCAAGCCGTTTCCGCAGGATCCGTACGAGCAGCTCGAAATCTCGGTCGGCGCCGTATTCCGTTCGTGGATGGGCAAGCGCGCGCTCGACTATCGCAAGCAGTTCAAGATCACCAAGGACAAGGCCAACGGCACGGCGGTCAGCGTCTGTACCATGGTGTTCGGCAATATGGGCAGCGATTCGGGCACCGGCGTGGGCTTTACGCGCAATCCCGGCACCGGCGAGAACGTGATCTACGGCGAATATCTGACCAATGCGCAGGGCGAGGACGTGGTTGCGGGCATCCGCACGCCCAGGCCGATCGCCGACATGGAGCAGGAAATGCCGGAGATCTACCGCCAGCTGCTGGATTTGCATAACCGGCTGGAGTCGCATTACCACGAAGTGCAGGATTTCGAGTTCACCATCGAAAAGGGCACGCTTTACTGCCTGCAGACCCGCAACGGCAAGATGAACGCCCGCGGCATGGTGCGCAGTTCGGTCGAGATGTTCAAGGAGGGGCTGATCACCAAGGAGCGCGCACTGCTGCGTGTCGAGCCGCCCATGCTCGAGCAGCTGCTGGTGCCGCAGCTGTCGCCGAATTTCCACGGCAGATCGCTGGCGCAGGGGCTGCCGGCTTCGCCCGGCGCGGCCTCCGGCAAGATCGTGTTCGACGCCAACACCGCCGAGGCGCGCGGCAACGCGGGCGAAAAAGTAATCCTGGTGCGCGAAGAGACCAAGCCGGAAGACATCCACGGATTCTTCCGCGCACAGGGCATCCTCACCAGCCGCGGCGGCAAGACTTCGCACGCCGCGGTGGTCGCGCGCGGCATGGGCAAACCCTGCGTTTCGGGCTGCGAGCAGATCGTGATCGACGACAAGGCGCGCAGCGCCGTCATCGGCGAGACCACGCTGCACGAGGGGGACGTGATTACCATCGACGGCGGCACCGGCCACGTCTATGCCGGCGAGGTGCCGACGGTGGAAGCCGAGTTCTCGGAGGAAATGGCCACGCTGCTCGCCTGGGCGGACGAGACGGCGACGCTCAAGGTGATGGCCAACGCCGACACGCCCGAGGACGCGATGCGCGCGCGCGAATTCGGCGCCAGGGGAATCGGCCTGGTGCGCACCGAGCGCATGTTCAACAGCACCGACCGGCTGCCCATCATGCAGGAAATGATCCTGGCCGAGACGGTGGAGCAGCGCCAGGCGGCTCTGGACCGGCTGCTGCCGATCCAGCGCGCGGATTTCAAGGGGATATTCAAGGCGATGAAGGGCCTGCCGGTGACCATCCGCCTGCTCGATCCCCCGATGCACGAATTCCTTCCGACCGCGGCGCAGCTCGAACTGGAGATCGCGCAGCTGCACCATCTGCGCGACACGATCAAGGGGCTGGAGGAGCTGCCGGACACGCTGAAACTGCTCAATCCCAAGCTCTACCAGCAGTACGCCGACGGCCTGACCAAGCTCATGGGCGGACTGCACAACTTCAAGGAATCGCACCTCGAAGAAGACGTGATTCTGAAGAAGGAAATAACCCTGAAAAAGGTGCGCGCCCTGGCCGAGGTCAATCCGATGCTGGGACATCGCGGGGTGCGCCTGGGCATCACCTACCCGGAAATCTACACGATGCAGATCCAGGCGATACTCGAAGCAGCGGCGCTGTGCGCCCGCGAAGGGGTCGAAATCTATCCCGAGATCATGGTGCCGCAGGTGGCTACGGTGGAGGAGCTCCTGCGCATCCACAGCAAGGTGCAGCGCGTCCACAAGGTGGTGGAGCTGACCCACGGCATCAATGTGAAATTCAAGTTCGGCTCCATGCTCGAAGTGGTGCGCGGCTGCCTGCGCGCCGGGCGCATGGCCCAGGATGCGGAGTTCTTCTCTTTCGGCACCAATGACCTGACCCAGGCGACTTTTTCGTTCAGCCGCGAGGACGCGGAAAACAAGTTTCTGCCGGCCTACAACGAGACCGGCATCCTGCAGGACAATCCGTTCGAGGTGCTGGACATCAAGGGCGTGGGGCAGCTGATGAAAATGGCGGTGGAAAGCGGGCGCCAGACGCGGCCGGAACTGAAGGTAGGCATTTGCGGCGAGCACGGGGGCGACCCGGCGTCGATCCATTTCTGCCACAGCATCGCCATCGACTATGTGTCCTGCTCGGGCCCGCGCGTGCCGATCGCGCGCCTGGCGGCGGCGCAGGCCAAGCTGATGGAAGGGAGCTACGTAGGCCTGAGCTGAACGGGTTCAAGCTGCGCGCATGGCCTGGTTTGTCTACCTGATCGAGTGCAGGGACGGCAGCATCTATACCGGCATCGCAGTGGACGTGAGCGCGCGTTACGCCGCGCATCTGAGCGGCAAGGGCGCGCGCTATACCCGGTCCCACCCGCCGCGGCGCCTGCTCGCGGCGATCGAATATGCCGACCGGTCTGCCGCATCCAAGGCGGAATACCGGATCAAGCGCCTGTCGCCGCGCGACAAGCGCGAATTGGGCCGCCGGCACCCGGCGCGATAGCCTGAGCGCAGTCATGCTGCATATCTCAAATAGCGTAAGCATCCCGGCACGGGAAATCGAGATCAGCGCGATTCGCGCCCAGGGGGCCGGCGGGCAGAATGTAAACAAGGTTTCCAGCGCAATACACCTGCGCTTCGATATCGCCGCATCGTCGCTCCCGGATGTATTCAAGCTGCGCCTGCTCGGCGTGCGCGACCAGCGCATCACCAAGGATGGCGTGGTCGTGATCAAGGCGCAGCAGCACCGCAGCCAGGAAATGAACCGGGAAGAGGCGCTGCAACGGCTGCAGGAACTCATCCGCAGCGTTGCCGTACCCCGGAAGAAGCGCAAGCCCACCCGGCCGACGCGCAGTTCGCAAAGAAAGCGGCTCGACAGCAAGACCAGGCGCGGCGCGGTCAAGCTGATGCGGGGCAAGGTCGTGGATTGAAACCGCGCCCGGCCGCTGCGCCGGTGCTGGCGCGCGATATTTTCGCGCTGCCGATGCCTGCGATTGACGTAAATCAAAAGAGCCTCGCAGGCTTATGGGTAAATGGCGGATATGCCGGAATGAAAATCGGCGGCAGCCGCGGGCTGAAGCGCTCTCAGCTAGGGGGTCGCATGAGCATGGATGTACGCATACCTTTTCGTGTACCGGGTGTCCACGCCGCTGGCAGCAGGGCGGGAGTAAAACCGGTGCCGGGGTCGAACGTTCTTTTGCAGGCCGTTTGCGGCATCGGGGCCGCATGCGCTTCGGGTTTGCGGCCGCGAGTATCGACGCGGGGCAAGGCGCAGTTCGGCGCTCGCGCAGCCGCGATGCTGGGCCCGATGATTGCGTTCCTGGCCCTGGGCTTTTTCAGCTTGTCCGGCCGGGTGATGGCCGCGGACGCGGAGCGCGGAGGCTTACTCTATGGAACGCGCTGCGTAGCCTGCCACGAAGACAGCGTGCACAACCGCAATTCGCGCAAGGCCGGGTCGTACGGCGCCTTGCGCGCGCAGGTGCTGCGCTGGAGCGCGCAAGCGGGTGGCGTCTGGACCGAGGAAGAAATCGACGATGTGGCGCGCTATCTCAACGAGCGCTATTACCGCTTCCCCTGCCCGCAGATCATGTGCAAGGCAGACCAGGCCCTGATCACACGCTGAATGCGGCGGCGCCCGCGCGCCCGGCGCGTGCATTGCGGGTGGACGTAGCTCCCGGGAAAAGCGAAAATCGACTTCGCTACAAACTATTACAGGGCACCCCAATGACCCAAGTCACCGGCGGCGAGGCCTTCGTGCGCATGCTGCAGCTGCATGGCGTGAAGCATATTTTCGGCCTGTGCGGCGATACTTCGCTGCCGTTCTACGATGCGATGTACCGGCTGGAGCACGGGATGCAACACATCCTTACCCGCGACGAGCGTTCCGCCGCCTATATGGCCGACGGCTATGCGCGCGTGTCCGGCCGCGCCGGTGTCTGCGAAGGGCCCAGCGGCGGCGGCGCGACCTACATCCTTCCGGGCATCGTCGAGGCGAACGAGTCCTCCATTCCGGTGCTGTGCTTCACCAGCGACATTTCGGTGTCGGCGCGCGGCAGGTATGCGCTCACCGAACTCGACCAGCAGGCCCTGTTCAAGCCACTGACCAAATGGAACACCGTGCTCGACGCCGCCGCCGACATACCGCGCGTCCTGCGCGGCGCGTTCAAGCAGATGAGCACGGGCCGGCCGGGCGCGGTGCACATCGGCCTTCCCTACGACGTGCAGAAGCAGTTGGTCGACGAGGCCGAGATCTGGGGCGATGCGAGCCTGAATCAATTTCCATCGCGCCGGACCTGCGCCGATGCGGCGGCGATCGCCGAGGCCGCCAGGCTGCTCGCGCAGGCCGAGCGCCCGCTGTTCATCGTCGGCGGCGGTGTGGTGATCTCGGGCGCGGAGCAGGAACTGATCGCCTGCGCGGAGCGCCTGGGCGCGCCGGTCGCCACCACCATCAGCGGGCAGGGCAGCATCGGCGATGCCCATGCGCTCGCCCTGGGCGTGGTCGGCTCCAACGGCGGCACCCTGCCCACGCGCGCAGTAGTGCAGGCGGCTGATCTGGTCGTATTCGTGAGCTGCCGCGCCGGCTCGGTCACGACCGAACGCTGGCGCTATCCCGCGCCGGGCAAGGTGACGGTGATCCAGCTGGACGTCGATGCTGCGGTAATCGGCGCCAACTATCCGGTGGCGGTGGGCCTGGTGGGCGATGCGAAGCTGACGCTCGCCGCCTTGAGCGAGGAACTGCAGGCCGCCGGCGGGAATTTGCGCGGCTGGGGGCGCGAGGCGGTGGCGGCGGCGAAGCGGGAGAAATTCGCCGCGTTTCGCCTGCTCGCCGCATCGAGGGAACGCCCGATCCGGCCGGAGCGCGTGGTGGCCGAACTCAACCGCCTGCTGCCCGGTGATGCCGTCGTGGTCGCCGACCCGGGCACGCCCTGTCCGTATTTTTCCGCGTATTTCGAAAACGAGCGCACCGGGCGCCACTTCATCAGCAACCGCGCGCATGGTGCATTGGGCTATTCCATGGCCGCCGCTGCCGGCGCCTATTTCGGCCGCCCGGGCGCGAAGATCGTCGCGGTCATGGGCGATGGCAGTTTCGGTTTCTGCGTGGGGGAACTGGAGACCATCCGCCGGCTGAAAATTCCGCTCGCCATGGTGGTGATCTCGAACTCCACTTATGGCTGGATCAAGGCAGGGCAGAAAACCGGCTTCGGCGAGCGCTATTTTTCGGTCGACTTTTCGCGCACCGACCACGCCGCGGTGGCGCGCGCGTTCGGCGTCAGAAGCTACCGGGTGGAAGACCCGGAGAAGCTGGGCGAGACGCTCAAACTGGCGCTGGAGGCGAATGAACCGGTGCTGGTGGATGTGCTGTGCCAGTCGCTGGAGCAGGCGAAGGCGCCGGTGAGCGAATGGATAGCCTGAGGCGCAGGGCACAGGAGCGGGTGAAAGGCACGGAAATGCTTGCGGTGCGCGGGCGGCGACGCGATAATCGCTAGCGCAGCATCCCCTCCACTTGCAACCGTCAACACGACCCCCACAATGACCCATATTCCCGCTTCAACGGCGCTCTCGCGCTTTCGCGTCCTCGATCTGTCGCGCGTACGCGCAGGTCCGACCTGCGTCAAACAACTCGCCGATTTCGGCGCCGATGTGATCAAAATCGAATCTCCGCCCAGCGTGGACGCGAACGAAGGCATGGGCGGACCGCGCGAAGGCCCCGATTTCCAGAACCTGCACCGCAACAAGCGCGCGATGACCCTCAATCTCAAACTGCCCGAGGGCCGCGAGGTGTTCGCCCGGCTGGCGAAGAATGCCGATGTGGTGGTGGAGAATTATCGTCCCGACGTCAAGTACCGTCTCGGCGTCGACTACGAGTCCCTCAAGGCGATAAACCCGCGCATCATCCTTGCCAGCATCTCCGGTTTCGGCCAGGACGGCCCCTACGTCGCGCGGCCGGGATTCGATCAGATCGCGCAGGGCATGAGCGGACTGATGTCGGTCACCGGCCGGCCCGGCGAGGGTCCGATGCGCACCGGAGCGGCGATTGCCGACGTGAGCGCCGGCCTGTACGCGGCGCTGGGCATCCTGACGGCGCTGCTGGAGCGCGAGGCTTCCGGCCAGGGTCAGTGGGTGCAATCGTCGCTGTTGATGGCGGGCATAGCGCTGCTCGACTTTCAGGCGGCGCGCTACCTGATGGACGGCGAGGTGCCGCCGCAGGTCGGCAACGACCATCCGACCAGCATGCCGACTTCGGCTTACACCACGTCCGACGGATACATCAATATCGGCGCGTCGGGCGGCGCCATGTGGAAGCGCCTGTGCCCGGCCGTAGGACGAGCGGACCTGCTCGAGCGCGCGGAGTTCGAAAACGGCGCCGATCGCGCCAAGAACCGCAAGGCGCTCAACGCGGAACTGAACGCGGCGCTGAGCGCAAGAACGAGCGAGGAATGGATCGCCATCCTCAACGCGGCGGGCGTCCCCTGCGGACCGATCTACAGCATGGACCAGGTGTTCGCCGACCCGCAGGTCCAGCACATACACGCGGCGGCAAAGGTGAAGCATCCGGCCCTGGGCGAGATTCGCCTGGTCAACCAGGCGGTGGGCCTGTCGCGCACACCGGCGACGATGGCCAGTGCGACCCCGGAAATCGGCCAGCATACGGACGAGATTCTGGCCGAGGCGGGCTACAGCGGCGCGGAAATCGCAAATTTGCGCAATGGCCAGGTCATCTGAGGCCGGGGATCGAACGACATTTTTTCCAGCTGAAATGGCGGGGCGCGAGGGGAAGGATCCCCTCGTTTTGCTGGAGCACAGATTCTAGAGAAGGAGCAGCATGGCCGAACTGATTACACGCAAGGAAAACGCCGTCGGCTGGGTGATCTTTTCCAACCTGGCCAAGTTCAACGCGGTCTCGCAGGACATGTGGATGGCGCTGCCCGGAGCGATCGCCGCGTTCGACGCCGATCCCGAAGTACGCCTGGTCGTAATCACCGGCGACGGCGACAAGGCGTTCATTTCCGGCGCCGACATTTCCCAGTTCGAAAAGGCACGCGACAGCGCCGAGGCCCAGGCGATCTACAACCAGGCGGTGGTCGACGCCTATGAAGCGCCGGTGAACTGCAGCAAGCCGGTAGTGGCCAAGATCCGCGGCATCTGCATGGGTGGCGGGCTCGGGCTCGCCGCCGCCTGCGACGTGCGCATCGCCGCGGCGGACGCGGTGTTCCGCATGCCCGCGGGCCGGCTCGGGCTGGGCTATAACTACACCGGAATCAAGCGCTTTACCCAGATCATCGGGGCAGCGAACACCTCCGACATATTCTTTTCCGCGCGCAAATTCAATGCGGCCGAAGCGCTAGGCATGGGTTTCGTCAACCGCGTGCTGCCGGTGGCCGACCTGGACCGCGAGTTCGCGGCGTACTGCGAATTGATTGCGGAAAATGCGCCGCTCACCCTGGCTGCGGCCAAGTTCGCGATCCGCCAGACCGGAACGGACCCCGGGGCGCGTGACCTGGATACGGCTGCGCGCATGATCGAGGCGTGCTTCAACAGCGACGATTACCGCGAAGGCCGGCGCGCCTTCATGGAAAAGCGCAAACCCGGTTTCAAGGGAAGATGATTGCGTTCTGCAGCGCCTTAATTCGCGTATGAAGACCCGCGCTGTCCCTGCCTTTAACCATGACCGCCGCGGCTAGCGGCAAACCAGCACCGGGATCTTGCTGTGGACCAGCACCTTGTGCGTCTCGCTGCCCAGCACCAGTGCGGACAGCCCGCGCCGGCCGTGCGAGGCCATGACGATCAGATCGCATTTCTTCTTCTTTGCTGCGTCGACGATGGCTGCAGACGGACTGTCGTTGATGGTATGGAAAACTTCGCAGGGTACCTTTTCCACCTCGGCCTCGACCTCAATCACGGACAGGTACCTGCGCGCCTGCTTCTGTACGAATTCAGCCTGCGCCTTGGCCCCGGGTGCGCGCAGGATATAGCCGTCGCCGTAGTAGGTCGAGCTGAAGTCTGGGGCAGCATGAAAGCCCGTGATTCTGGCGCCCAGCGACTTGGCCAGCTTGACCGCCTGTTTGGCTGCCTTGGCCGAAAGCCTGGAGCCGTCGGTCGGGACGAGGATGTGCTTGAACATGCTGTCTCCTTTCGCGTTGGTCGAGTCGGGCTTGCGCCCGTGCGCCCGAATGCCCGCTCTTGCGGGGGATCGACGCCTCTACCAGCTTAGGTCCCCGGGGCGGCCGCGGTTTGATCAAAATCAACGCGGGCGGCAATGCAGGCCGCGGGGGCAGGACGTATATCCAAAGGTCCTAGTCGTCGGTATTGACGCTGCGTATGGTGACGCCGCCGGACTTCTCGTCGCGGTCCAGCTTGATCAGTTTCCTTGCCTCGGCCTCGTCCAGCAGTTTGCCGAAGGAGCGAAAACCGTAGAAGGCCTCGTTGAAGCCGGGGTTGCGCCGCTTCAGCGCCTGTTTCACCATCGATCCCCAGATCTTCTCCTCCTCGCCGCGCTCGGCGATGAGCGCTTCTATGGTTTCCATGGCGATGTCCAGCGCCTCCTGCTTCTTGTCGTTTTCCTCCTGCGGCAGCGTCTTCGCCTGGGCGCCGGAACCGGCCTTGGGCGCGGCTTTCTTGCGCGACTGCTTTTTCGCCTTCTCCCGCGCCAGGTCGTCGTAGTAAATGAATTCGTCGCAGTTGGCGATCAACAGGTCGGAGGTCGAATTCTTTACGCCCACGCCTATCACCGTCTTGTTGTTCTCGCGCAGCTTGGATACCAGCGGGGAGAAATCGGAGTCGCCGCTGATGATGACGAAGGTATCCACGTGCGACTTGGTATAGCACAGGTCCAGGGCGTCAACCACCATGCGGATGTCGGCTGAATTCTTGCCCGACTGGCGCACATGCGGAATCTCGATCAGCTCGAACGCTGCCTCATGCATGGGGGCCTTGAACTCGCGATAGCGTTCCCAGTCGCAGTAGGCCTTCTTGACCACGATGCTGCCTTTGAGCAGGAGGCGTTCGAGCACTTTGTTGATGTCGAACTTGTCGTACTTCGACTCGCGCACCCCGAGCGCGACGTTTTCGAAATCGCAGAACAGGGCCATGTTGATGTCGGCTGCCGCGCTCATGATGGTGATCTCCAGTAATCAAAGCCTATGCGAAACGGGACGATGCGCGGGCCCGGCGGGCCGGGGCGCGGCGAGCGCATCGACCGCCCCCGCGGCGAATTGTGCATCGGAATCGACATCATGCTAACGCGAAATCGGCGCCGGTGGCCAATTCCGGCGCGGGCTGCAGACTCAGGCCTTGCGCACCCACACCGCGGTGTCGTGAAACACGGCGCCGCCGTTGGGCGGGCCGGGCTCGGCGCTGACCAGGGCGTTGACGCCGACGCCGCCGTCGAAATCGGAATTGGGCCAGATGCTTTCGACCACGATCACGCCGGGCTGCAAGCCGTCGAAACGCTTCGCGTGCAGGCGCACCTCGGCGCGTTCGTTGCCGATGACGATGCGATCGCCGCTCGCGATCCCGAGCCGGGCGCAATCGGCTGGATGGATCAGTGCGCTCGGGCGCTGTTCGCGCCTGCGCGAGCCGGGCGTTTCGGTGAACGTGGTGTTGAGGAACGAGCGTGCGGGCGCGGCCACCATGCGAAACGGGTGCTCGGCGCCCGCAAGCTCGATGACTGCATGGTGATCGGGCAGTGCCGGCATGCCGGCGTAGTCGGCGCCGCACTTCGACCAGTCCGGCCTGAAATGGAAGCGCGCATCGGGCTGGGGAAAGCCGTGGATGAAATGCGCGCTGTCAAAATCGGGCTGCAGGTCGATCCAGCGCAGCCGGTCGAATTCGTCGAAGCCCGGATAGCCCGAGGCCTTCAGCGTGTGATCGATCATCTCGCGCGCGCTCATGCGAAAGCCCGGATGTTCGGCGCGCAGGCGCTGCGCCAGGGCGCAGATCACCTCGTGGTTGGAACGCGCCTCGGCGTAGGGTTCGATGATCTTCGCGCCCAGCTGCAGGTGCGAGTGGCCGCCGGACTGGTACAGGTCGTCGTGCTCGACAAACGTGGTGGCGGGCAGCACGATGTCGGCCAGCTTTGCGGTGTCGGTGAGGAATTGCTCGTGCACGCAGACGAACAGGTCGGCGCGCCTGAAGCCTTGCTGCACTTTCAGCACTTCCGGCGATACCACCACGGGATTGGTGTTCTGCACCAGCATCGCGGCGACCGGAGGCCCGTCGCCGAGGTCGCGTTTGTCGCCGCAGAGTATGGGGCCGACGCGCGACTGGTCGAGGATGCGTATGGACGCGTCGCAGCGGTCCAGGCCCTTGATCAGCGTGCGGTCGACCTTGTAGATGTCGCCGTTGCTGTAGAAGGTGCCGCCGCCCCTGAGCTTCCATTTGCCCGCGACGGTGGCGATACAGGACACGGCGTGCACGTTGGCGGCGCCGTTGCGGCTGCGCGACATGCCGAAGCCCAGGCGGATGAAGGCGCGCTCGGCGCGCGCATAGCATCCGGCCAGGCGCTCGATCGCGTCCACGCCCAGGCCGCAGATTGCCGCGGCCCACTGCGGCGTGCGCGCCGCAAGATGGGCTTCCAGTTCCTGCGGCGCGTCGGAATGGCTGCGCATGTACGCACGGTCGGCGTAGCCGTCGCGGAACAGGATGTGCATCACGGCGCAGGCGAGCGCGCCGTCGGTGCCCGGACGCAGGCACAGGTGTTCGTCGGCGACCTTCGCGGTGGCGGTGCGGTAGGGGTCGACCACGATCAGCCGGGCGCCGCGCTCGCGCCGCGCGCGCGCGATGTGCGTCATGACGTTGACCTGCGTTGCCGCCGGGTTGGTGCCCCAGGCGATGATCAGGTCGGATTCGCCCATCTCGCGCGGGTCGGGGCCCATCTTGGCGCCGACGCCGGCGCGCCAGCCCGCATCGACCAGGGTATTGCAGATGGTCGAGTGCTGGCGCGACCAGCGCATCACATGGCGCAGGCGCTCTATGCCGTCGCGCTGCACCAGCCCCATGGTGCCGGCGTAATACAGCGGCCAGACGGCTTCGCTACCGCGGCGCTGCGCGGCGCGGATGAACGCCTCGGCGACCTCGTCCAGCGCGGCATCCCAGCTTATGGTTTCGAATTCGCCGCTCGCCTTCGCACCCCTGCGCCGCAGCGGATGCCCGAGCCGGTCCGGATGATGCACGCGCTCGGCGTAGCGCGACACCTTCTCGCAGATCACGCCGGCGGTGTAGGAATTGGCCGCGGCGCCGCGCACCTTGCCGATGCGCGTATCATCGAGCCGCTCGAGCTCGAGTGCGCAGGTGCTGGGGCAATCGTGCGGGCAGGTGCTGTGTAGGTAGCCAGGCGGTCTGTTCACCTGCGGATTATATGCTGGGCCAGGAAGCGCCGGTGCGCGCGGGCTTGGCATATAATGCATGCAGCAACATCCTCGTACCCTCCCTCAGGAGCAATAGATGATCAATTTCAAACGCAAGACCATCGTTTCCTTGATAGGCCTGGGCCTGGCGTTCGCCGCCGGCGCGGCCGGGGCCAAGCAGACGGTAAAGCTCGTATTCATCGGTCCGCTCACCGGCGGCGTATCCGCCAACGGCATCGGCGGGCGCAATTCCGCCGATCTGGCGGTGCGCCTCAGAAACCAGGATCCCAAGGCCAAGTACAGCTACGAACTGGTCAGCTACGACGACGAGTGCAAGCCCAATATAGCGGTGCAGGTGGCGACCAAGGCGGCCGCCGACAATTCCATCATCGCCGGCGTGACGCACTATTGCTCGGTGACGGCGGTGGCGACGGTGGACACCTACCACAAGTTCGGCCTGCCGGTGGTCGTCTGGGGCGCGGTGCTTCCGTCGATAACCTACGGCAACAAGTATGCCGAGGTGCATCGCGTCAACGGCACCATGATCAACCAGAACGACGTCGCGGCGAAATTCATGACGGGCATGAAATACAAGAAATGGGTGGTCATCCATGACACCACGGATTACGGCAAGGGTCATAACCAGTACTTCAGCGAGCACCTGAAGAAAGACGGCGGACAGATACTCGCCACCTTCGGCGTAACCGCCGATCAGCAGGACTTCACCACCGAACTCACCAAGGCGAAGGAACTCAAGCCCGAAGTGATTTACTTCGGCGGCCTGACGCCGCTGGGTGTACGCATTCGTTCGCAAATGGAGAAACTCGGCATCAATGCGGTGTTCGAGGGTACCTCCGGGATAAAGTCCGATGCGTTCATCGAAGGCCTGGGCAATAAACTCGCCGAAGGCAGCCTGTCGTTCATCGAGGGCGCGCCCTGGGAGAAACTGCCCGGCGGCCTGTTCTTCACCGGCAAGTATTCGCTGCAGAAATACAACGAAGCGCCCGAAGCCTATGGCCCGTTCGCCTATGCCGCCGCCAACCTGATCATCGACGCGATCGAGAAGGTCGGTCCCAACCGCAAGAAAGTGACCGCGGAGCTCGGCAAGACCAAGGACAGGGACTCCATCGTGGGCAAGATCACCTTCGATGATCATGGCCAGAACATCGTGCCGCTGATTACCAAATACGTGGTGCAGGACGGCAAATGGCTGGTGTGGGAAGAGAGCGAGTACGGCTCCGGCAAGCGCAAGCTGAAAGGGCAATAGCGAGAACGGCTTTTGCGCGGACGAAAGTCCGTCCGCGCGGATCGCCGATTGTGAGCGGATGAAAAACAATCCGCGCACAATCGGCGATCTTGCATAAGCCCTCCCGCGCCGTGTTTGGTGTTTACTATAACCGTGCTATCCGTGCGGATGCGCTTTTCATCCGTACGGATAGCACGGTTGGCGCGCGCAGCGCGCAAGGTTTTTCTAGAATGCTTCCATGACCCTCGGCCTCCTTAGCCAGTACGTCTTCAACGGCCTGATGCTGGGCATGATCTACGCCATGGTGGCCGTCGGCTTCACCTTGTTCTTCGGCGTCCTCGACGTAATCAAGTTCTCCCACGGCGACGTGCTGATGGTGGGCGCGTTCACCGGGCTCGCCACCTATCTGGGACTGCAGGCGCTGGGCGTGGACTCGGCATTGGTGCAGTTGCTGGTGATGACCCTGGTCGCGACGCTGTCGATGGCGCTGCTGGGCGCGCTGATCGCAAAATACCTGGTGCTGCCGCTGCGGCTGGCGCCGCCGCTCAATACCCTGCTGATCACGCTGATGCTGGGCACGGTCCTGCGCGAAGCGGTGCGCCTGTTCTATCCCCAGGGCTCCAACCCCAAGCCCTTCCCGCGCCTGCTGCCCGCGGATTCCCTGAGTTTCGGCAGCTTCACGCTGCGCGCCGACAGCATGATCCTGCTGCTCGCGGGGCTGGCAGCCATCGTCGCCGTGCATCTGGTGATCAATCGCACCAAGCTCGGCCTGGCGATACGCGCGGTGGCGCAGGATGCGGAGACGGCGCGCATCATGGGCATCAATTTCGAGTTCATCGTGCTGCTTACCTTCGCCATCGGCTCGGGCATGGCGGCGCTGGGCGGGTTGATGAACGGCCTGTACTACAACGAAATCAACTTCGGCGTCGGCCTGCTGCTCGGCGTGATCGGCTTTTCCGCCGCGGTGGTCGGCGGTCTGGGGAACATCTACGGCGCTATACTCGGCGGGTTTCTCTTTTCGGCGCTGCAAAGCCTAGGCGCGGTGACGCTGCCTGCCTTGTTTCCCGGCACCTCCACCGCCTACAAGGACGTATTCGCGTTCGCCGTGGTGATCATCTTCATGGCCTGGCGGCCCACCGGCCTCATCGCCGAAAAGAAAAGCGAGCGCGTATGAAGCGCCTGCTGGCTGCGGATTCGGCGTTTCCCGCGCTCGCGAGCATGGCGGGCATCACCCTGTACGCGGTGCTGTTTCTGTACGCGGAATCCCAGGAAGAGGTGATGGGCCTTGCGGCGGGCGCCGTCGCCGTGCTGTTCCTGCTCGCGCGCTTCGGCTGGAGCGCGCGCGCGGCAGTCTCGTTCGCGGGCAAC